>JBBCAV010000039.1:0-2664 GCA_051382305.1 Bdellovibrionota bacterium FG-2 | reverse complement strand
GAGAGTGGTGCGCTGGAAAAAAATTTCCCACGATCCAGGCTTTGCCGTTCTTTTCTACTGAAATCCCGCGGTTCTTGCGCACAAATATAATTATCTCTTAATATTGGACACCGCGCCAAATGTGTCCTTGGCGACATAGGCGTCAGGGCCAAAAGCGATAATAAAAGCACATTAATTAAAATTGTTGACTATTTTGATATATTATTAATCGACTTAGGAAGTGAGTCATATATGACCCTTCTTTTTCGCTAACTATAAAAACACCCGGTAATTCACTTCCATCATTTCAGCCAAACGTTTCGTCATTAGCGCGGTGTGTCATGTTAATTCAGGTGGAAAATTCTAGCGGCTATTGGATCTCCCTGCTATGGAGAGCCATCAAATAATTATATCGTAATGGAGTTTAAATGAAGCTTCTCGTAATTTTGGTGTTTTTGTTTTCGGTCGCTACTGCTTGGGCCGATCAATGGAATGGCTATAATGATCCGTCCCTCTTTGATCGCGGCTATAACTACAACTTTAGCGAATTGCCCCTGAAAGCTACTTTGCCAATCAACAAGATGCCCTGGTCCAGCAGCTACTGGCCTAGAAATCGCGGGAGCATTAACTACCGATGGAATGCGCCCAACCCGACAGGTTTTAATCTCAATAGGTTTTCCAAAGAGAGCGTCCAATCGATGAGCCAGGAGCAACTCGCGGAGCTTTCTCCTGCCGAGAAATTCGATTTAGCTCAAGGCAGATATGACTACCCTTTGAGTTCGAATGTCGCTGCAGGTGCTAGCCCGAGGGCCAAGCACTATGAAGGAATTTGTGATGGCTGGACAGCATCCGCAATTCAATTCGATGAACCTGCGCCCGTGACCATCAAAAATCCAGACGGACTGATGATCCCGTTTGGCTCTTCTGACGTCAAAGCGCTGATGTCGTACGACGTCTCCCTCAATCGAGTGGATATCGCGCCTGCTTTTGTAGGCAGGTATTGCACCACCGGATCGTTTGGGATGAGGCTTGGGCTTGCTAACTGTGTCGATATCAATCCTGGGGCCTTTCATGTGATCTTGGCCAATCAGATCGCCCTCAAAAAAGAAGCCTTTGCCACGGACATCGATCCTGGCAAGGAAACCTGGAACCAACCTGTCTTTGGTTATGAGTTCGAGATTCGAGGAGAAACAAGGGCGTCTGGCGCTGCACAAGCGTACTTGGTCCATGCCAAAATGATGTACGGCGAAGACGATCCAGAAAATGGCGATGTCCGCAAAGTCTTCAATTGGAATCCGACGTTGGGCACGGACAATTTCTCATTCGCGGTTATGGAATTGGATTACGTACTGGAGTTGGACGGCGCAGGAAGGATTATGGGAGGATCTTGGATCGGGGGTTCTGTCCGCAATCATCCCGACCTATTTTGGATGCCGACCAAGAAAATCCAGTGGAGCCCGGAGTTTCAGTTTTTGAATCAGCTTTATAAGCCAGCGCACTGAGAAGTGCTAGCGGACAAAACGGACGGCGCGGGGACTCAAGGCAAGCTCTTGCGCAGAGTTCATGCAAGAAAGGCCAGGCTTGAACTCCACTTTCAGTGAGGTGGCCGAATCGAGTGAAAGGACCACGACGCCACCCAGTCCGGAAGAGTCGTAGCAATACGTGTCGCTTCCCGGCGTGATCGTGGCGAAGTCACGATTGAAGGTACCAAGCGTGGTCGTCGATGGAATGCTCCACGCGCCCATTCCGCCCTCGAGAGATGTTCCAATACTTAAAACCGCGATCGTCGGGTCCACGGGATCGTGCACCAGCGCCAGGTGAGGATCCTCCGGATAAACCGTAGAAACACCTTCTTTCAGCCAGATTCCTTGCGCCGTGCCTGCCACATCCTGGCTGATCGTGCCTTCTCGAGGTTCGCTAGTGCGGTGTTTACTTCCTGAATAATCGCTCATTCGGTCCAAGAGTTGTGAACGTTGTGGTTCACCATACAGCGCGGTCAATGAAATAGCATAGAGGAGGTCTTGGGCCTGTTGCTCGATCTGGGAAGAAGCAAAATGATTGCTGACGTGCGATCGATCATGAGCCCCTGACTCAGCTTTTCCCTGCGTTTTGCAGTTTAAACCGGCATGAGCACGTTCGCATATCCGCTTAGACCCTCGCCAGGACCCCGGGAGCTGGCTCGGCCCCCAGCAAAGATGTGGTTTGAACGGCCTATACTCACCCGCGAGCAAAGGCTGAATCACGAGTTCGGTACCCTGTTCGGCAAAAAGCGCTGACTCAGCTTTTCCCTGCGTTTTTGCAGATTAAACCGGCCTGAGCACGTTCGCATATCCGCTTAGACCCTCGCCAGGGCCCCGGGAGCTGCCTTGGCCCCCAGCAAAGAGGTGGTTTGAACGGCCTATACTCTAAATATAAAACTCAAAGTTTACATTCGGCGTTTTCAGTAGTGAGGAATGATCCCAACAAGCGTAATCTGCTTGGGTTTCGTACCATACATCCAAAGAATACGGTGCGCTTGCGAGGTATTGTTTTGAACGTAAGAGGTAAAAAGCTTTGCTCCAAAATCTTTTTCAGCGCCCTGTAAGGGGTGCGACCGTAATCCTGGGTGATTCGGGTTTTGTGCAAGGTGCGTCAGTGCTTTTTTGAGCTGCTTCTGAAGCCCTGCTTTTGCCGGATCTTTTCTGA
>JBBCAV010000038.1:0-4339 GCA_051382305.1 Bdellovibrionota bacterium FG-2 | reverse complement strand
GATTTTTTATGGCGGTGCAGACTCTCTGGGGCTGGATTTTCTGGCGGGATTGTTCAGCGCGATGCAAGTCGTCGTTGCTCCGAGTACCGGCCCCCTTCATCTGGCCGTGGCGCTAGGCAAACCCGTGGTAAGTTTTTATCCTCCGATTCGGGTCCAGTCAGCCAAAAGGTGGGGACCGCTTCTGGGCGAGGCCTTGAGTCCTGATGTTTCTTGTGGGCAAGATTTTAGGTGTTTGGGGAGTGCGTGTCCGCATTATCTTTGTATGGAGCTTATTAAAGTAGAAGATGCAGTGAAGTGCGTTTTGGAGAAACTATGAAACTAAACCAGAGATCAAACCAGAGATTTAAATGGAAGATTGAAAACCTAGATTTTTCACGGTGGAATCGTGCTCGGCTTGAGTCGATCTTGGCGGACTTTGCGGGAAAAAGAGTGCTCGTGATCGGAGACGTTGGGGTGGATCGTTATACGCTGGGAACGGTAGAGCGAATTTCTCCTGAGGCGCCCATCCCAATCGTATTGGTGCAAGAAGAGAAATTGAAGCTCGGACTTGCCGCGAACGTCGCGGATAACGTGCAAGCGCTCGAGGGGACAGCTTGGATGGTGGGTGTAGTGGGTAAGGATCATAATGCCCAGGATTTGAAGAAGCTTCTTAAGAAGAGCGGGGTTTCGGGTTCCTATTTGGTGGCGGACGCCACCCGCCGGACGGTCTTAAAAGAAAGGGTCGTAAGTGACCGCCAGCAGCTTTTGCGAATTGATTATGAAAACTCTCATGAGGTTTCTTCTGCTCTTGAGCGGAGTCTCCGGAAGAAGATCAAGGATCGGATGCGGGTTTCGGATGTTGTAATTTTGCAAGACTATGCCAAGGGAATGATTCAAAAAAATCTGACCACTGATGTTTTTGAATTGGCAAAACGTCATGGAAAAGTCGTGGCCGTGGATCCTAACTCCAAGACCCCCATTGGAATGTATGCCGGGGCCTCCGTTCTTACGCCAAATGCCAAAGAAGCAGAGCAAATCAGTGGAGTGAAAATCTGCGATGAACAAACGCTTTGTGAGGCCGGTGCCACGATTTTGAAGAAGACGGGCGCGCACCACGTCGTGATCACGCGCGGCAAAGAGGGGATGGCAATCTTTACTGCGCGCTCAAGAGTTTGCCAACTCATCTCGACTTATGCCCAAGAGGTCTATGATGTTTCGGGCGCGGGAGATACAGTGATTTCGGTGCTTGCGCTTGCGCTGGCCTCCGGGGCGCAGATTCACGAAGCGTGTATTTTGGCGAATCTCGCAGCTGCGGTCGAAGTGGGTAAAAGAGGCACGGCCACAGTCTCGGTGAGCGAGATCCTGGCCGTGCTAGATTATTTTGCGCCGAAGGCGTAAGCGTTCGCAGGAGCCAATCAGGCGGTCTTCTGCGCCTGTTTTTCCGTGAGCCAAGGAGGAAGCAACTTGAGCAAAACAGCGAGCACTCCCAAGGGCAAGACGAGTAGGACAATCGCCATGAGTAATCCCTCGAGGCCCAGCAAATGCACTTTGTACACCGTGAGGCCCCGGAGGCTCTTGGAGAACATCTGGCCGCCGATGACCACGTTCCATCTCATGCTGAAAATTCCGACTTGAATGAGGACGCCGCAAATGAAGTAAAACATTTTGCGCATCTCATCCGGAAACTTTCCAAATCGGGCAATGAGGAGGCCGACGAGCGGAACAAGTCCGCCCATGAGCACCTGCAGCAGAATTAAACTGATAAACAAGCGATCCGTTATCAATTGCGAAAGGATGTGAATTGATTCCTCAGATTCATAGAGGCGGTGAATAAAATCGAGGAACTCCAATGTAAAATCTACGAGCATGACGTAGATGAGGAACTCGGCCAATTTGTTCACGCAAGCCATGTCGATAGCTTTCCAGCGAACCCACGAAGCGACCATATAAATCAACAAAACCATTGCCATCCCAGATACGATCGCTGAAAAAAGAAAAACCACCGGCATCAAAACAGAGCTCCACCAAGGATTTGCTTTAATGGATCCGAAAATAAAACCGACATAACCGTGCAGCATGAAAGCAGAGGGGATTCCGACGACGGTGATGAATTTTCCAACTTTGTCGTCAAATCGCACCGCTTTTTCCGAAACATCAGTGGTTCCTAGGCTTAAAACTTTGTAAACGAGCCGCATGAAGCCCGTCTTTTCATTGGAGAGTTTGATGATGTCGACTCGATAATCAAACCAAATTTCGAGTAGTAAAACCACCAGAAGGTACCAGGCGTAGACAAAACCGAACATCGCCATGGCTGACGTCGTATGTGGAGTCACTAGCATTTCCCAGGCGCGCTCGGGATGTCCTAAGTGAGACATCAGTGGCAGGGGGGCCGCAATGAGAAACGCCAGCGCGCTTAACAGAGCGAGACGATAGACAGGGAGCAGTGCTTTTACATGAAACACGCGCTCAAGTGAGGCCAAAATAAAAGCGCCTGCGACCAGTCCGGTCAGATAAGGATATAAAACGATGAGAAGCTCCCACTGAAGGAAATACTCGTTGGGGTAAATATATCCAGTGAAGGGTTCCAATAAAGCTGCAATTTGTTGAACGGCGGGTTCCATAGTTATCTCACCTCTTGGTCGGCGTTTGCATAAAACACCTTAGGCCGAGTGTTAAGCTCTGACTTTAGCGTCTTGATAGGGTGGAATCTCAAGAATCGATGAATAGGACTGCTGAGCTTTTTGAGGTCACCAAATATTCGCGCTTGAGTGGGGCATACCTCCACACAAGCGGGAAGCAATCCCTTCGTAATGCGGTGATAACAAAATGTACATTTATCAGCGACGTTCTTTACGGGATGGATGTAGCGTGCGCCGTAAGGGCAGGCCTGCACGCAGTAGCGGCATCCTACGCAGTATTTTTCGTCCACGAGAATCACGCCATCCTTGGTTTGAAAAGTCGCGCCGACGGGGCAGACTTGTACGCACGGAGGATTTGAACAATGATTGCATAGCTTCGGAACAAAGAAACTCTTAAGAAGATCGATGTTGTCTGGCTGATCGGGAAATCCATCTATGCCGGCATTAGGGCTGTCGACGAGGGTCTCACCCTCGTGAGGGATAATATATCGTTCTACCCAAGTTCGAACCGTATGGGGACCGTCCGGAACCTTGTTTTCTTTTTTGCATGCGTTCGCGCATCGTCCACAGCCGATGCATTTGCTGATGTCGACCGCCATTGCGTAATTAGATTCTTCCGATTGAGTTTCTGCGGGAGCCTTCTTACCTTCATCCTTGCCTTCTGCGGCATTGGGCGTGCCCACTGAAAAACCGCAGGCGGTCATGGTTAGTCCAGCGGGAACCGCCTTGAGGCACCAATCTAAGAATTCCCGGCGATCTAAGACTTTTGGAGTCCCTTCAACGGCGTCTTTCCCTTTGTTTAATTCGTTATTGTTATCGTTTTTCATTTTGCCTCCGGAGAGTGGGGGTAATGGCAATCCCAGCATAAATATCGGCCCGCATGTTTCTCGAGATCAATCCGAGGAATGGGGGGCAGTTTAGCCTGAGCTTTTGCGTCGGTTGCGTGACATTTGCCGCAAAATTCGTTTGTGGTTGGTTTCTCAACTCTCACAAAACGCGGATTCTTGAAATGTTCTTTAGGAACTGTATGGCAAGTGGTGCATTCCAGCGGAGCATGGTGAGAGACCATCTTTTGTGCGGCAATGCCGCGATGACAGGCGCTGCATTCTTTGGGCGTCACGGGTGGAACGGGATCGTGAGGCCTATGGCACGTCATGCAAGGTTTTCCGGGGTTGTGTTGAGCCGTAATAATTTGCGGAAATCCCGTTGGCCGAGAAGGACTGTAGTTATGGCACAAGGGGCAGCCCTCGCGTTTTCGGGGTGCCTCAGGCTTAATTGACGATGGATCTTCAGTGTGGGCAACCGCGGGGCCGTGGCAAACTTCGCAGGCCACGCCGCGATGAAAACCCTTCGATTTTGTCTTGACGATTTCATCATGGCAATCGCCACAGGCTTTTGCTCCCGCATAGCTGATGGGCAAGTTCTTAACTTCATCAATTGCATCAGCCCGGTAATGACCGTACTTGCCAAATGATTTTGGAGTTAAAATAAACCGCATCGTAAGAAAACCCACGATTACCACGATGGAAATCAATCCTAATACCACTACCTGTTGCGGAATTTTTCCTGTTTTCAATTAAGGCCTCCAGCTCTCAGCTCTCTCAAAAATGAATTGTGTCTTAATTGTAATTGGCCAGCCGTCTAATTTATTTTCATAAAAATAAAAAAAGTGTTGACATGTTTTTGTGTGAATTTTCTGTTTTCAAATGTTCAATCGCAAC
>JBBCAV010000037.1:0-1313 GCA_051382305.1 Bdellovibrionota bacterium FG-2 | reverse complement strand
ATTAGATACCCGCCATCTCAAGGCTCAGCCCATCAAAAGCGTCTGGGCTTACCCGTTGGCCAAAAACTTCAGACAGACCCTCTGTTCTTAATTTCAAGCAGACGGGTTTACTGAATGCTTACGTGCCAAAAACTCATGCGAATGTATTTTACGCCGTCTTCGACCCGGCCTTTTTCGTTACCTTTGGCGAGATTGCAGGCATGTGGGATGAAGTGATGATGACCAGCATAGGCCAAGAATCTGGCATTAAAACGGATAATTTTCCCCATGCGCTCAGCCACCGCAGTGGGCAGGTTGTCATACCAAAATTGCTCTGTCCGCAGGCCCTCAAAGTATCGAAGAGCATTCTCGTGACACCGGAGGAACTCCTCGAACTTTTCACTGCGAGTGAATTCGATGTAAAGCAATCGTGAATGGCAAAGCACCATCACGAAGCAATGAATCTTAACGCCATCCCCAAAAACGTCATTAAACTCGCCCCAATCCACCTGCGTCGCCTCACCAATGGCAAACGCCATCTTGAAGAACGCTTCCTTCTTGGGCATAAGTTGTGGACGCTTGCCTCTAATCCACTCTTTTAGAATTGTATAGCCGGCATCGCAACCTTGGTCGCGAATTCGCTGCAAAATAACCATCGCCGTTGTCTCTGGATCCTCTTTCAAGAGCTTAGTCACGGCGTCTTTGAATGGATCCAAGCGTGAAGAGCGGTTGAATGGATGGACGTCCAGCACAACGGATCGACGATGAATCACCCTTTCCACACTTTTTCGATTGATCCCAAGTTCCCTGGCGATGGCACGAACTTTCATTTTCTTGGAGAAAAATAACGAAAGAATTTCAGTCTGCGTCTCAGGCTTGAGCATGATTGACAAGCGCCTCGACTTTCTTCAGATCAATGCATTTGACGATGCAAATTGCGGCAATGAATTGTGCCCAACTCCTTTCGTCCCAGCTCTCAAGACAAGCCCACAACGGGAGGTGACCACCTCCGCTCCAAATATCCAGTGCCGCTTGAACCTGAAGCTCCTCCCAATAATTTAGGTGCCAACAATCATCACGAATAATGCCGGGGCGTGCGCGTAGTTTGGGCGTTTTCGGGTTCAACACCTGCAATAATAAAGCATCATTCTCGCCGACGAGCGTTCGGATACCTCTGAGCAACCTCTGCTCGACTTCGGTTACGTTTTTCGTAATTGGCCAGCCGTCTAATTTATTTTCATAAAAATAAAAAAAGTGTTGACATGTTTTTGTGTGAATTTTCTGTTTTCAAATGTTCAATCGCAACCACGTTGCAAATATGGTTTCAAGCTAAC
>JBBCAV010000036.1:0-22190 GCA_051382305.1 Bdellovibrionota bacterium FG-2 | reverse complement strand
GATGTGTAGTTGAGACATGAGTGGTTCCTTTCCTTGCCGGGTTTCCGGCGGGTTAGTTCTCTTTGGCTGCGTAACCGAGAGAGTGAACCACTCAACTTTAAATTTCAACTAACCGAGGGACGACCTGCCCAGCTTATCCCGGACAAGAGAGACAAAGGTAGCGGAGTCTAAAGTCTTAGAAATGAAGGTACATGAACCAAAATGACTCACCGCCTGAGGATTTCCTTGGGCAGCAATCACGATCACTGCTTTAGGTCTTTGTGGACCGGGTAATTCGGCTATGGCGCCAAGAAGTCTTTGACCATCCATTCCGGGCATTCGCACATCCGTAATGAGCAGGTCAAATACCTGATTTTCTATCTTTGAAATGGCCTCAATCCCATTATCCGCCTCCGCGATCTCAAGCCCGGAGATTTTATCTTGAAGAATGCATCCCACAAGCTCCCGAAGATCCTTTTCGTCATCAACAATGAGAATCGTCTTTTTTGCCAAAGGCATTATTGTACTCTGAAGTACATTCTTCCTTGTTTTGGAGGAAATACAATTACTAAATGCCATACTCAGTCAAAGTTTTTGCACCGCGCAGTAAAATTACAGAATTCCCACTTGCTCACCACGCCCTCTTGAGCGATAACAACAGACCTAATATCGAAAGGGGATTTCATGACCGAGGCTAAAATCATTAAACGCTATCAGAACCGCAAACTTTACGACACCGAAGAGTCTGTCTACGTCACGCTCGTCGATTTGAGCAAGTCGATCAAATCTGGCAGAGACATCAAGGTCATCTGCAACAAAACGAAGAATGACATCACAGCGACCACGCTGACTCAGCTCATGTTCGAAACAGAGCGTAAAACCAGCACCCAACCTTCTGTGGATCTTCTTAAAGAAATCATTCGCCACGGAGACGGAACCTACTCAGGTTACATCCAAGCGAAGATCGCCAACGAGCTTGTCTCTTTTGAGCGCCCTCAAGCCACCAGCCAGCCTCTTTTGATGCAGTAACATTCGTGTGCCTAGCGCCTCGCTAGGCACACCTAAATAGACCCGTTTTTACTGATTCACTGAGGTATGCAACACCGGAAGTTCAGCCGTGGTGCCCATTGAGGAAACCACAACGTCCGAATTGCCCGTCTTTTCGACTTGAATCGTGATGCTCACGTCATCGCCCCGTTTAAAATCTGCGGGCAACTTCAAGAAACCCGTATCACTCACCATCTTGAAGCCTTTGGCCTTCATCACGAGCAGCGTCTGATCGGCAATGGAAAGATCCGCGAAAGAAGCCCTGAGCTTCTTAGGTAGCTTCTGCGCATTGTGGACATCTGCATGGAAACTCGCATTGGTATTGGCGCCGAATTGCAGCTCATTAACGGTGCCAACCTCCGCTGCGCTAATACCTTCAAGTTTCACGAAAACTCGTGAAGGGAAATACTGATCGGAGCTATCTTGATAAGGAACATCATGACAATCAACTTCACAGTACCGAGGCACCATCACGTTTTGACAAACCTGATGAGAGTGACAAGAAGGGTGGCCCTCGCCAGGGTGCCCTCCGCCGTGATGCCCTTCTCCAGGATGTCCGCCGCCGCGCTCATACTCACGAGGACGCTCATTGCCACCGGCATCGCTCACCTGAACGTCAACAACTGAATCGCAGCGAGTCTCATAATAACAACGGTAATCCCAATCATACCCACAAACAGCAGTGCTGCAAACTCTCCGATAAGAGGTAAAATAGGTCGTTTCCATGAAACTTAGAACCCCTTGAAAACTGGCCTCCGTTGTTTTAGCGAACTTCAAATCCACCACTTGCTCGACATAACGATCTAGCTGTAGATCGTTACAACCCGTTAATCCTACAACTCCCAACAAGACCGTCGCCAAAATAAGTTTTGAAATTTTCATAAATTCAGGGCTCCTATTAGATACGAGGGCATTTAGAAAAAACAGGACCAAACTCAAGTCGACGTAATAACGCAATATTTCGAAATCCACAAATTCCAAAAAAGAAAATCCAGCAGCAATCAGAGTCGAACTGACACCAAGATTTGGCATCCTTTCGACCCCATGCTAGAGTGTGACCCTATGAACGTCCCTCAAGCGAACCTGCTAAAAGAACTTTGTGCAACTCCTGCGATCTCGGGCCGTGAACAACAATTCAAATCGGCGACATGATTGTCTTGGATCGCGAATTTATTGAGCAAGGCGAGTGCTATATTTCTAAGGCGTTTGACAATCGCATCGGCTGCTACATTGTGGCCGAAACCATGAAACAGCTTAAAATGCGTAACAACAAACACCTTTGCGATGTCTATGCCGTCGGAAGTTCCCAAGAAGAAGTGGGTATCCGCGGAATCAATTGCGCGGCTCAAGCCGTAACGCCTGACATCGGGATCGCGCTCGACGTGACGGCCGCAGCGGATCTGCCCGGCGTCGCCGAGCATGAGCAAATTACCAAGCTAGGCGTGGGAGTAGCGATCAAAATCAATGATGTGGCCTCAATCTCTAACCATGGGATTGTGGAATTCATGAAAAAGCTCGCGACGAAGCACAAGATCAAGAATCAACTTGAAGTTCTCCCCTTTGGTGGAACGGATGCCCACCGCCTGCAAATGTTTGGAGAAGGACTGGTCTGCACGCTCTCGCTGCCGACTCGTTATGTCCACTCCCCTAACGAGATGATCCACAAAGGCGACTTAAAAGCGACCATCGATCTTTTGGTGCGCTTTATTGAGAATGCCGAGCAGTGCGAAGCCGAATTCTAGAGTTCCCGTTAAGAAAACCTATAGAAACCGTTCCGTAAACTCGCCGTTTTGATAGCTATAGAGCTTCTTTTGGCCTTCGACTTCGGTCTCCACATTGACGGGACGGCGCCAGATTTCGGAAACGTTTTTCATCGTCTCGCGCGCCCATTTGACGTCCAAATCCAAACCCTGATGCTTGTGCGAGAGTAAGAGTTCCCCCTTGTTCTGAAAATTACCATCGGTCACATAAATGAAGGGTTGCCCCCGATTCGTGAGCTGAAACAGAAGCTTTTCTTTTACTTTTCTCCAATCCCGATCCACGATCTCATGTTGATTGGTCCGACGATTAAACCCGTAGGTATAGAGTTTTAAGCGATGTGCAAATTCCTCCGTGAGAAACTCGTCAATAAAGGTCACGTCGTTGCACGCTTTTCGCACGTCAAAAATCTTCTGGCGACCCAAACCTAATTTGCGATCCCAGCGATCTTTGACTCGCATATCATCGCACTCGTCATACTCCTTGCCGAATCGACCCTTATCCCAGCGCTCTTCGATATCGCGGAAAAGCTCGATGCCAATCTTATAGGGATTAATCTGCCCCGGCGCCATCGCCATGGTGCCCGCATGGTGATCTGAAAAATCAATGATCTCTGAGTCTTTCAAGGCTTTTCTCGTCATGATCATCGAGTGCCAATAAGAAGCCCACCCCTCGTTCATGATCTTGGTTTGTCCCTGCGGCGCAAAATAATACGCTTCATCGCGCACAATGGTGAGCACTTCTTGCTCCCAATCCTCAAGGGGCGCATTTTGCAGCAAAAAAGCTAAAATATCTTTGGCAGGTTCCGCTGGATAACGTTTACTTTGCTTGGCCTTTTCTTCATTCTTCTTTTTCTGCTCTTCAATAAAATCTGGGGGGTTAATATAGCGATCCATATATCCCCGGCCCACGCTAAGTCGTCCTGGCTCCTGGGCGGCGTCGGGAGATTGTGAGGCCCCCCCGTCTTGCCTCTTTTGCCCATCTTGCCCTTTTTCTTGTCGGGCAGAAGACCGATAAGAAGGTCCTGCCTCGGGCCGCGAAAAAGGCAAATAGGGATCAATCATGCCCTCAATGCTCAAGCAGCGATCAATAAAAGCCTCGCACGTATCTTGCCCGACCCGATCCATGATCTCGCGGATCCTAACCGCGTGGTTCGCCATCGTGTCTAACATTTTGCGATTGGTTTTGGAAAACCACTGATTGTTTTTGAAAAAATCCACGTGCCCATACACATGCGCAATCACGGTTTTTTGGTCCACGAGATTGTTGGACTTCATGAGATACGCATACGAAGGGTCCGTATTGATCACCATCTCATAGATCTTTTGCAGACCCCATTTGTAGCCTTTGGACAATTGATCGTAGTCCATTCCAAAGCGCCAATGGGGGTAGCGAACGGGGAAACCGCCTAAGGCCGCAAAGGAGTTCATTTGCTCGTAATCAATCATTTCAAAGATCGTTTCAAAGAAATCTAACCCGTAATCCTCCGCATATCTTCGAATTTGATCACGAACTTTTGAGAGTTCCGGGGTGAGCGCCGTATCTAAAGAAGTGCCTAAGCTCATTTCGCTACTCTCCCCTATTTCCCTTTGCCTAGAAAATCTTTAATCGATTGCAGGATGCCTTCTTTGTTTTCAATTTTCGAGAGCAAGACCGAATCATGGTTCGCCCCAAAATGCTCTTTGAGATCCTTGTAGAATTGCCCCGACCCATAACGCGATTCGACTTGGCCATAGCAAAACACGTTACACATCCCAAGCAGGCTCTTCTCCATCAAATCCAGACAAAGCTTCGTGTCTTCTCCGGACCAATTATCGCCGTCTGAAAAATGAAACGGATAGATGTTCCAATCCGAGGGGGCATAATCCGTTTGAATGATTTTCTCACACAATTTGTACGCCGAACTAATCAAAGTTCCGCCGGATTCACGCGTCTTAAAAAACGTATCTTCATCCACTTCGCGCGCGGTAGCATCGTGAATAATGTAACGAGTTTCAATCCCTTTATACTGGGATCTCAGCCACGTATCGATCCAAAACGCTTCGGTGCGCACAATCTCTTTTTGCTCATCGCCCATGGAACCCGAGACGTCCATCATGTAAATGATCACAGCCGCGTTCTCATGCCGAACATCCGTTTTCCAGGAACGATAGCGCATGTCCCTACGAATCGGGACAATCAGCGGATCATCGGGATTATAAGTCCCCGCCGCAATTTGACGTCTTAACGTTTCTTTGAACGTGCGCTTAAAATGCCGCAAAGAATCGGGGCCCTGATTAGCAATCCCGGTGTACTTCTCCGTTTTCGAGCGCAGCGTTTTATGGCCCCGCGGTTCGATTTTAGGCAACTCGAGCTCTTCACCTAAAATCTCGGCGAGTTCCTGAAGACTCAAATCCACTTCCAGATCATGCGAGCCTTCTTGATTGCCGGCTTCGCCTTGACCGTCTTGCGGATCGCCCTGGCCTACGGGATCGCCCGGGTTCCCCTCGCCTTGTCCCACGCCCCCTTGCTCTTTGTCGCCAAAACGAAAGCGCGGAATTTCAATTTGAGGCACAGGAATCGTCACACGATCCTTGCCTTTTCGACCGATCATTTCACCATGGGTCACGTACTTCTTAAGATCCTGCTTGATCTTACCCTTAACGATCGCTCGAAAGCGTGCGTGATCTCTTTTGATCGAATAGATCATATTTTTGCTACTGCCGTTTCTTCACATCTCCGCGGGCAAAGATGCTGGCTACGAAATTAAGCACATCGGTAGAGCAGATTTCGCAATATCCATAGTTCTTGATCAACCTGGATTTGACAATATCAATCTTCTCCTGGGTCGCACGATCCACGACGTTGGACACGAGCGACGTGAGCTTGATCGTATCTTTTTGGTCTTCAAACAATTTCAGCTCAAGCGCCTTATGCAGACGCTCATTGGTGCGATAATCAAAGGTTTTGCCTTCGATCGCCAGCGCTCCGATATAATTCATGATCTCGCGCCTGAAATCGTCCTTGCGAGATTCCGCCACTTCGATCTTTTCTTCAATCGAGCGCATCAGTCTCTCATCAGGCTCCTCATCTTGGCCGGTGTATTTGTTACGCACTTTTTCACGCTGCGTATAAGCCTTGATGTTGTCGATGTAGTTCGCACACAATTTGCCAATAGCATCTTCATCGGCCGAAATCGCGCGCTGCACTTCGTTCTTCACGATGTCTTCGTACTCTTGTTTAATGACGCCGAGAAGCTCGCGATACTCTCTACGCTTTTCATCGCTGCCCACTAAGGCATGGTGCTTTAGTCCGCCGTCCAATTCGTTCATTACCATGAAGGGGTTCACGCAACCCACCTCACCGCTCTTGTCACTGACCAGGGCGTTTGAGATTTTATCTTGAACATAACGAGGCGAAATTCCATCTAACCCCTCGCGCACAGCTTCTTTGCGCAGCTCTTTGACATTATCTTCGGTATAACCCGTGAGGCTTTTGCCATCATAGAGCTTGAGCTTTTGAAGCATCGAGAGGTTCGCCTTTTTAGGAACCTCAAGCCTTGTCATAATCGCCCACATCGCAGCGACCTCAATCGTATGAGGCGCAATGTGCTTGCCCTTAATCTTATTGGAGTTAAAATCCTTCTCGTAGATCTTAACTTCTTGCTTTAACTTTGTGATGTAAGGCACGTCAATCTTTACGGTTCTATCCCTTAATGCCTCCATGAACTCGTTATTCTGCAACTTCTTAAACTCAGGCTCATTGGTGTGTCCAATGATCACTTCGTCAATGTCCGTTTGCGGAAACTTTTTGGGCTTAATCTTGTGTTCTTGCGAAGCCCCGAGCAAATCGTACAAGAAGGCCACATCAAGCTTGAGCACCTCAATAAATTCGACCACGCCGCGATTGGCGATATTGAATTCCCCATCGAAGTTAAACGCCCGAGGATCCGAATCCGAACCATACTCGGCGATTTTCCGGTAGTTGATATCACCGGTGAGCTCAGTGGAGTCCTGATTTTTTTCGTCTTTGGGTTGAAACGTCCCCACGCCTACCCGATCCCTCTCCGAGAGCAGCAAACGCGTGACTTTTACGTGTTGAAGAACTTTTTGAACATCGCCCTGATACCGGCGCATGAACTCACGCTGAACATAGCGACAAGCTGGACACAAATCCCCCGTGATTGCGACTTTGTACTCTTTTTTGTGGCCTTTATTGAGTTCTTCAACAAACCCTTCACGCATTTCCTCAGGAACCAACTTCAGCGGTTCCTCATGCATGGGACAAATCATTTCGGTTGAAGTGCCAAGTACTTTGTCAGGGTTTCCTGCCGTATCCACCCAACGAAAAGTATAAAGTACTCCTTCGTCAGTCCGCGAATAACGCTCTACCCCTTTTTTCAGCAGGCGTGCGATCGTCGATTTAGCCGAACCCACAGGTCCATGAAGCAAAAGAACACGCTTTTCAGTGCCATAACCAAAAGCGGCAGATTTGAAAAAATGAACCAACTTCATCAAAGGGACATCGAGACCAAAAACGGCGTCTTTTCCATGATCAATCGGATCGTCAAAAAACTTATAGCGAATGATATTCTTCTTATACTCCACATAGGACTCCGTGCCCCAGGTGAGAACCATGTCATACATGCGTTGAAACGCGTTTCGTGCGACTTTGGGATTCTTCTTTACGATATCAAGGTAATCGTAAAATGAACCTTCCCAATGATAGCTGCGAAAATCCGAAACAGCCTCACTATTGCCGAGAAGCTTCTCCCAGGAATGTGGTTTTTCTGTGTGTGCCATGAGGTCCGCCTTCCTTGCGATCTACTTAGAGCTTTCCCTGAGATAGACCCTCGTCCATCTCGAACTCTTACTGCTTTCCATTTTAGCGTCAAAGATTTGTAAATGTAAAGAACCCGTTATAGAAAACTTGAGTCCTGTCCCAGGTCGGCTTACTCTATACCAAAGTCATGACCTACAACTTTGAAATTCAAACCGACATTGGTCGAAAGCGAGCCAAAAACCAGGATTCGATCTTTGGGGACCCTCATCTAGGCCTGTTCATTGTGGCCGATGGAATGGGGGGCCATAGTGGCGGCGAAATCGCAAGTTCAATGGCCGTTGAGGTCATTGCCAAGAACGTGAGAGCGAATTCCCAGGGCTCCGAATGGGAACCCAAGCAGGTTCTTCGATCGGCGATTGAAGAAGCAAATTCAGAAATCTTTGAACGCGCCTGTCTCGAAGACTCGCTCAGGGGAATGGGAACCACCGCCACTGCCCTTCTCTTCAAACCTCCCCAATTAGCCATTGGACAAGTGGGGGATTCGCGATGCTATATGCTCAGGCGTGGCGCGATTTGGCAGCTCACGCGCGATCATTCCTTGGTGCAAGAAAAACTTCGGGCCGGACTCATTACGCGTGAGGCACTCAGAACTGATCGCATGAAAAATGTCATCACACGCTCCGTGGGCTATGAGAAACAGATTTCTGTCGAACTTTTTGAGATGACCCCCAGCCCTAAAGACTTTTTTCTCATCTGCTCCGATGGCCTCACCGGAATGATCGAAGACGCCGAAATTCTTGAAATCCTCTCGCCCCACCTTTTTCAAGAGGCCAGCGCTCAAGGCGATCACGACCGCCCCCCCTCCATCCCAGATGCGCTACAAGCCCTCATTGATGCGGCAAATGACCGCGGCGGAGACGACAACGTTTCAGCAGTCCTCGTGCAACTTACGGAGTACCCCCATGGCTAATCGTTTCTACACGCTCATGCTTGTTCCCGAAAAAACCTCGCGGGTGCGCAAAATCGTCATGCCCGCCTGGCTCCTCCGGGGCGCCGCCGTCGGCGTCGGTTTCTTATCACTACTCGGGCTCGTAATGATTTTGAACTATTGGTACGTCATGAATCAAATCAACGAAAACAAGCAGCTCAAAATGGAGAATCGCCGACTGCGCCAGCAGGTGCAAGTTTTCAAAAACAAGATGACCACGGTCGAAGCGACCATGGAGCGGGTTAAAACTTTTGCCACTCGCCTCAAAGTCATCACCAACATCGAAGATCGAGGAAGCCTACTCCAAAGCCTCAATGGCAAACTTCCTGAAGCCCAGTCCAACATTGGGCAGACGCCCAAAGAGATGCCCCCGAGTGAAGCCACCAACACCCTCGCAGCTTCCCAACCCCCATCTGACTCAAGGAACCCCGAAGATATTCAATTGCGCAAAGAATATGAACGTCTCGACGAACAGTTTTCGCAAACCCACCGTGAAGCACTGTATGTCGAGCAGATGCTGCAAGACGAATACGAACTCCTGACGGACCAAAAATCCTTCTTAGCCGCAGTCCCGACCCGAAAACCCGCTATTGGATATTTCACTTCGGGCTTTGGAATTCGAAAATCCCCCTATGGCGGCCGCGTCAAAATGCATGAGGGCCTTGATATTGCAAATCGCATCGGAACGTCCATTCGAGCCCCGGCGGATGGCGTCGTTACTTTTGCGGAACTCAAAGCAGGTTATGGCAATACCGTAGTGATCGACCACGGCTATGGCGTTGAAACATGGTATGGTCACAACCGTAAGATCGTGGTAACTCGTGGACAGAAAGTCAGGCGTGGGGATGTCATCTCATTATTGGGAAACAGTGGTCGTTCGACGGGGCCCCATGTGCATTACGAAGTTCGTGTCAACGGATGGCCCGTTGACCCCTTGTCTTACATTTTAGAAAACTAAGCGTAAAGAAAGAAACTGGGCACCCTATGAAGAGCGGACTAGAAAATCTCGTAAAAAAAATCTTTGGCACCCAAAACGACCGTGAGCTAAAATTCATTCAACCGATCATCGTAAAGATCAACGAATTTGAAGCGAAGATTAAGCCGCTTTCCAACCCCGAGCTGCAAGCCAAAACCGCGGAATTCAAAGAACGACTCGCACGCGGCGAGCCGCTGGATCAAATGATCCCTGAAACCTTTGCCGTGGTTCGCGAAGCCGCTTGGCGTACCATCGGCCAGCGGCATTATGACGCCCAGCTCATTGGCGGCATCACCCTTCATCGCGGACGAATTGCGGAAATGCGAACGGGAGAAGGTAAAACCTTGGTCGCGACCCTCCCTTGTTACGCCAACGGGCTTTTAGGCAAAGGCGTACATGTGATCACCGTCAACGATTATTTGGCCCGCCGAGATTCCGCCTGGATGGGACAAGTTCATAACTTCTTAGGCCTCTCTGTCGGGATTATCGTACATGGTTTAAGCGATGCCCAAAGGCAAAAGAACTACGGCGCCGACATCACCTATGGAACCAATAATGAGTTTGGTTTTGATTATCTGCGCGACAACATGAAGTTTCGGTTAGAAGACTACGTCCAACGCGACCTTCACTTCGCCCTCGTCGACGAAGTGGACTCCATCTTAATTGATGAAGCGCGAACACCGCTTATTATCAGCGGTCCCACTGAAGATTCTACGGATTTGTATTACGAGATTGATAAACAAATTGGTCATGACGGCGGCCTCACGAAAGAGGTAGACTACACAGTGGATGAAAAATCCAAGACTGCTTCGCTCTCGGAAGCGGGCGTGGACAAGATGGAGAAACGCCTCCGAGTCGCCAATCTATACGACCCCACCAACATTGAGCTCCTTCATCACGTCAACCAAGCCTTGCGTGCGCATGTTCTCTTTAAGCGCGACGTCGATTACGTGGTCAAAGAGGGCGAAGTGATGATCGTAGACGAATTCACCGGCCGCCTCATGCCCGGACGACGCTGGTCGGATGGACTTCATCAAGCCATTGAGGCCAAAGAAGACGTCAATATTGAAAACGAAAATCAGACGCTCGCCACCATTACATTTCAGAATTATTTCCGAATGTATAAAAAGCTCGCGGGCATGACTGGGACCGCCGACACCGAAGCTACGGAGTTTAAGCAAATCTACAAACTTGATGTCACGGTTATTCCCACCAACCGCCCCATGATTCGCGTGGATCAGCCGGACGTGATTTATAAATCCGAAGCCAGCAAAATCAAGGCGATTCTCACGGACATCAAACGCCTCCAAGAAAAGGGCCAGCCGGTACTCGTTGGAACGATCTCCGTCGATAAATCAGAGAAACTCGCAGCAGTTCTGAAAAAAGAAGGCGTCAAGCACCACGTTCTCAACGCCAAACAGCACGATCGTGAAGCCGATATCGTTGCCCAAGCCGGTCGCAAGAGCGCGGTGACGATCTCCACAAACATGGCCGGGCGAGGAACCGATATTCTCTTAGGTGGTAATCCCGAGTTTTTGGCTAAATCCGAAGTCGGGCCCCTCGCCTCAGGTGCAACGGATGAAGAAAAAGCTGACCACGAAAAGACCTACGTTGCGTCGCTAAAAAAGTGGCAAGACAAGTGCGCCGCCGAGCGCGAGGAAGTCAAGAAAAACGGCGGCCTTTTCATCTTGGGCACCGAGCGCCATGAATCTCGCCGAATCGACAATCAATTGAGGGGCCGTGCCGGACGCCAAGGCGACCCGGGCGAGAGTCGATTTTATCTGTCATTAGATGATGATCTGATGCGAATTTTCGGCAGTGTCAATATTGCACGCTTCATGGAAGAAGATCTTCCGATTGAGCATCGCTGGATTACCAAGAGTATTGCCAACGCTCAGACCAAGGTCGAGGCTCATAACTACGATATTCGTAAGCATCTGCTTGAATACGATGACGTCATGAACCAACAGCGCAAAGTCGTCTATACATGGCGACGCGAAGTGCTAGGCCGTGAATCGCTTTACGAAATGGTCTTTTCCATGGTTGAGGAACTCGCCACGGCAATTGCAGGGGAGTTTTTCCCCAACGGCAAACTCAAGAAGACTGGCGGCGCGCCTTATCTGGATCGGCAAGAACTCACCGATGCCATCCGGGTGACGTTTCAGCTTGATGCGGATATTTACGAAAAAGACATCGTCCCATTTAACGACCAGGGTTTGAAAAAACTCATCATCAAATATGCCGAAGCCGCTTACCGCAGAAAAGAAGAGAGCCTGTTCCCTTCTATGATGAGGCAGGTGGAAAAAATGATTCTCCTCACTACGATCGATCAGCTCTGGAAAGATCATCTTTTGGCGATGGACCATTTACGAGAAGGGATTGGACTTCAAGGATATGGCCAAAAAGATCCCCTTGTGGAATACAAAAAGGGCGGATTTCGCTTCTTCTCAATGATGATGAACCAAATCACCGGCGATGTGGTTCGTAAACTTTTCGCCGTGCAAGTCGCCCCCTCACAAAATGAGCTTGAGGGCGAATATGATGAGGCCGAAGACGAACAAAGTGAGGCTGAACACGCTCCGATACGCGCCCCTCAAATGAAATACAATTTGACAGACGATGGCTCGCTTGTTGCATCTGCTGGCCCTTCGGCGGGCGCTGGGCCCAGCCCGGTCGCGGCTTCAGCCGCGCCCACGCGCGGACCTTCGGGTCCGCCCCTTGATTTATCACATATGCTGAAGGGCCCCAAGCAGATGAATCTTTCCCGCGGGCCAATGCCTGCAGGACCCGGTGCTGCGCCCGCGCAGCCCGTTCAACAAATGAGCCCCATCCGAAACGAGGAAAAAGCCGGACGTAACGACCCCTGCCCTTGCGGCAGTGGCAAGAAGTACAAGAAGTGCCATGGCAGCTGAGCAAGACGACTTCACCGGAATTGGGGAGCTCCTCAAGCGCACCCGGTCCCTAGAAGCGTCAGAGAGTATCGCCGCTGAGCCCTCGCCTTTTTCGCAAGAAAACCCTTCTGAAACCATTGATCATTTTGAAAGCATTGAAGAGCTTTCGCGCACTTCGCCGCCGCCTTCCGAGGCCCCAGGAGCGCCCCCCGAAGTCGCCGAATCACTGGAGCTTCCGGATTTTCAAACCTCAGAGGCCCCGAATGCTGAGTACGCCGAAACAGCCGTTGCGGAACCACCCCCCTTTGAGATGCACCCCGAACTTGAGCCTACGGCCCCCACGGAACAAGCTGACGCGACTTTAGCCGCGCCCGAAAGCCTGCATGACACCCCAGTACCGGAAGCTCTAAAGCAGGTGCGGAAATTTTCGGAGAATCTTGCCTCCTCCGTCAAGCCGCAAGTCTCAGCTGCATTTCCTTTTAATTTGAGAATCGAGGGCGCGCTGAGTCCCTCCGAGAAGGAAAAAGTTCTGGAATTAATTTCACGTGAGGATTTTGGTCTCCGGGAAATCGATCTTGAACCCCAGCTAGAAGCAGACCGCATTTTGATTCCTCGTATTAGTGAATACGCGGGCGTTTTGCTGGTGCAGGCACTTCGAGGCTCCACCGCAAAAATGAGACTCGAACCCTCCGATCAAATGAGTGATCAAGACAATGACAATGAGCCTTCGCAGTCAACCTACGTTGCAGACGTCGACCTCTCTCAAGCCGATTCCTTGCCGATCACCACGAGCGCTACGCTCCCTGAGTTGCCTGAGTTTAAAGTAATCGGCGTGTTCTCAGCGAGTGCCGCCCTTGAGTCTTCGGTTGTTGAAGCTCATGAATCGTCTGAGTATCAAGAAACGCTTGAAGCGTTAGAGCGCGAAATCAAGCACAAAGCCTGTCGCAAGTTTGCCCAAGGACTTGTCTCATACAAGATACAACTGCTCCCGCTTGCGATGCCGACGCAGTATCGCCTAACGGTGAGTGCGACCGCAGTTACTGCTAAAACCTAAACGCTCACGCCCGCTCACATTTCTTAATAAGCGCCAAGAGTTCATCTAAAATAAAGGGTTTCCCAATCCAGCCAATGGCCCCAATATCTTTTGCGCGGCTTTGCGCATCGGCCGCAGCCGTCATCACGACAATCGGTGCTTGGGTGCCATATTTTACCTGAAATTCTTTTGCAAATTCCCATCCATTCATCACCGGCATAATCATATCGAGCAAGATCAAATGCGGCATCCCCTGCTCTTTGAGTAAATCAAGCGCCATCTCACCATTTTCGGCGCAAACCACCGTATACCCTTCGCCCTCAAGAAGGGCCGATGCCGCAAACAAAATATTTTTGTCGTCTTCAACAATCAAGATCGTTTTGCTCATGACGATGCTCCCTCTTTTGCTAAGTCTTTTGGCAAATCAAAATAAAACATGCTGCCTTGCCCTAGTGTACTCAAAACCCCGATTGTTCCACCATGCAATTCTATAATCCCACGACAAACGCTAAGTCCCAAGCCTAGACCATTTGCCCGAACGATTGCCTCACCGCTGCCTCTAGAAAATGCGATAAACAGCTTGCGCAGCTGCTCCTCTGGAATCCCTCCGCCCTGATCGACCACAGCCACCCGAATAACACTTGGCAACGACTCAAGAGTGACTTCGATGGCCCCCTCCGCAGGCGTATATTTAATGGAATTATCGATCAAATTAGTGAGCACTTGATAAATTCGCACCGGATCGATGTCCACCACAATAGGTTGGACTGGCTTATTAAAAGCCAATTGGCGCTTAGGCGCCAGCAGCCGAAACTCCTCCACGCATTTTGAAATCAACGAAGCCAAATCACAGCGCGTTCGGAGCAAAGCCACGAGACCGCGCTCCAGTCGCGATACATCTAAAAGATCCACCACGAGCCTTGTCAAGCGATCCGCAGGCTCTCGAAGGCGGACCAACGTTTCAACACTTGGGGGTTGGCCCTTTTCCATTTGTTTCTGGACCATTTGAAGCAAAAGAGAAAACGCCGTGACGGGATTTCGCAATTCATGGGCAGCAATGTCTAGGAACTGTGCCTTGCTTTTTGCGGCAAGTTCAGCGGCATTCTTGGCAGCGAGAAGATCGGCTTCCGCGCGCTTGCGCACGCTGATGTCAGTCTGAACCGAAACAATGACCTCGCCAAATTCAGAATGCTCAAAAACCGACGAATTTGCGTGGCACCAGAAGCGAGTTCCATCTTTTTTGATATTTTCAACCTCGCCATGCCACTCACCGGTCGCCCTTAAAATGCTCACAATCTCATGCTTCGTGTCTTCTGGAGATTTTTCTCTAGGCGCATTGACAATAGAAATATCTTTTCCGAGCAACTCCCCAGGCGCATAGCCAAACATCTGCTCAAATTTGGGATTGCAGTAGACAATCACGCCATCCGAGAATCGAATGAGATTGACGCCTTCGGCGAGATTCTTGGCAATCTCACTCTGAAGCCGGATCGTTTCGGCCGCCTCAAGCTGCTTGGCATAAAAATCAAAGCTCCGCTTACGCCACGCAAAAGCCAAGAACGAGCCCGATCCAAAGATCAAAGCTAAAACGAATCCAAGCGTGGGCCACAAATACAGCTTCGAGGGTGAATAAACCTCGGAGGTATTCATGCGCGCGACGAGAAACCAGGGCGAATCAGGAACATTGCGGAGGCTCGCAATTGCGGGCATCTCACGATAATCAACGCCTTCGACAATGCCGGTCTGCCCCAGGACCGCCATCACGGCGGGGACATCAGTCCGAGTAAGAGGAATTCGAAGAGAAAGCGCAGAATTCTTCCTGTATTTGAGCTCATTCAAAAAAAGCGCTGCGCCGTCACCCTCACGCCCTTCGCGCCGAACGAGCAGCGTTTCGGCCGTTTCGCTTGGCGTGGGCCAACGCAAAATAAAGGGATAAAGATATTTTTCAGGATCGATTCTCAAGGCAACGATACCAATTACTCGACTCCTAGGAGATGAATCAAGCAACGGAATCAACACTGAGAGGTAGATTCGCTGATCATAATCGTGCCGATAAAAATCAAGAATCATGATCCGCTTTGTTTGCGTCACTTCAGGAATTTGCTTCAACACTGCGACCGGATCAGGCGGACTATTATGGGGAAATGACATGACGGTCTCTCCCTTGGGATCGAGCAGCCAGACTTGATCATATTCATAATGATTAAGGTATTTGCTCAACCAGTCCCTGATGTCCTGCGCCACTTCTCGGCCACGGGGATTTTTGAAGTAGCTCTGCGCAAGGCTGATGAAAGTCGCGTTGCCATAAAGAAGCTCTGCATCTCCAACGCGTTCGCTTCGCCACTGCACGAGTTCAGCCACCTTCAGATCGGCAATGGCCGTAAGCTCTCGTTCGATCTGGAGACGATAATGTCTGCCATAGGCGCGGACAATAAGAGAACCCGCAATCAAGATTCCAACGGTCAGAATGACAAATATTCTCCAAAAGAGTCCCAAAGAACCCTGCGGAGTTTCCCCTTGACGAAAAAGAAGCCAATCGTCCCCCCTGGTGAGAACAAACAAAGCCGCCCCAATCACTACAAAGGCGATACTGCTCGGAAGAGCCGGCGGAGTAAAAGACGTTCCATAGAGCAAAGGCATCCCGAACAAATAGGCCAAAACAAGCACGAGGCTAATAATCAGAACAAGAACGCTCAACGACCAAGCCGCATTCGTTCGCCCAGATGCACGAAAAGATTTCTCATAAGCTTTTAGATAAATAAGTAAAAAAGAAACACTGCTCAGAAGGAAACAAAGCGCCGTCAAGAGCGACATATGTCCCGAAATCTCGGCACCCGGCCTATGAGGCGGGATCGAAAAACCCAAATGTTCGAACTGCGGGTGAACCCCAGCAATAGAAAAACCCACCAAAATCAGAACGAAAAGCGCCAATAGCCCATGCACCAATACGCAAATCCAATGCGAGCCTCGTCCCCGCGCGCCGACACACAAAAACAGAGTGCCACCCAAAAGGGTAAAGAGCAGTGCGGTGCTCGGTGCCATAGGCACATTACCTGAACCAAAGTTTGCCAGAAAAGGGAGCCCCAAAGACCAGCCCAAAAGTGCGGCCACTCCGAGGCCACTCACAAACACAGCGCATCCTTGAACTAACAACCGGACTCTGCGAGAAATGAGGTCATCCGTCGATTCTTGATTCGGCATATCTGCGGTACTCGTACTTCAACTTCAGGAGCTGTGCCAATCAAAAAAACACCGCATTTTGCACGAAAACAAGCTTATCCCGAGTTGCGTTTCCTCAGCACCCAAATCAGCCAGCCTCCAAGGGCCAGAAGCAGAACGACCCACCAAAACTCCACGACCCCCCTCACCCCCAACGCTGCGGCGTCTCCCAACCGCACCACGAGTGGAAAAAACCGGAGTAGCAGTAGCACAAACCCAACGAGGAATAGAATTTGAAGAATGCCGCGAAACTTCACTTGGCGCCCTTGTGTTCTCCAATGGGGAGTAGAACATTCGCGCCCGAAGAGCTTCCGCCCACAACCAGGGGCGAAACACCGTTCCACTTTTCGACGATCTGCAATTGCACTAAGCCTGGGCTATCTTGAAGCGCGCGCCCCCGCACCCGGATGGCCTCCGCCTCGCCCTTGGCTTTAATAATGGCAGTATTGGCTTCGATCTCGGCCTTCTGTTGAACAAATTTCGCCTTGGCAGCCTCTTGCTCCTGAACCATTTTCGCTTCGATTGCAGCCTCAAGTTCTTTTGAGAGCGCAACGTTCTGAATCACGATGTCCTCGATCACGAGCAGGGTTCCGATCTTTAAACGCGCAGCGGCAAAAGCCTTCGACTTGATCTCCTCACGTTTTTTTACAATCTGCTCAGCACTCTGAAGAGCCGTGACCTCCTTGATCGCCTCGGAGACGCGGGGTGCGACTAAGCTATCAAACGGATCGCCCGAATAGTCCTGAAAAGTGCGGACAATCATATTTTCCGGAATTCGGTAAAGAACCTTGAGTTCAACATTGATCTGCTGGAGATCCGAAGAATAACAATCCGCTTGCGCCGTCTTCGTTTGCTGGCGAATGGAGATCGGCAAAACAGAAGTAATAAACGGAGCCTTAAACCCCAAGCCCTCAGGCGCAAAAACCGGTGAAACTTTGCCCATTGTCACCAAAACGCCGCGATGCCCAGGCGGAATGATAAAGGTTCCAGCACTGCCCAGGACAACGAGCAAAAATATCGCGACCGCAGCGGCAACAAATTTCTGTAAATTCTTCGCGTCTTTAAACATATTTTCAAAAAACTTTTCCATTGGATCCATGAGGGCAGGCTAGTATATAATGCGGCTCATAAGGAAGATAAATCGCATGAACTTTACCCTTGCCCCGAGTGTTCTGTTTGTTTTCTCAAGTCTCGCTTCTTACAACCCTGATGTTCCCGTTGAATCCACGCCAGAGGCTCTTTGGGCCAAGGGTTTTTGCAATTTTGTCGGAGTATGGTGACGCAGAGGGGAAACCTGCACAGATTACGCTTCGCAGTTTTAATGCTGATGGATCCGTCTCACGGGTCGATTATTTTGACGACTGAGTTACCGAGGGAAAACCCTTCAATACGGAGCTTAGAACCTATTCGTCAAATGGCTTAGAGCAAATCGAAATGTTCGATTTTACAGGCGCTTCAAGATGGGTGGTGCTCTTCACGCATGACACTAAGGGACGGTTTGAGACGGAAAAGGTGCAATGGTCAGACATTCCAACGCTTGATGGACTGATCACCCGCTATTTTTACGACGACGCAGGACGCGTTGCACGCATCCAATTAGGGAAACAAGACGTACTCGTATATTCCTCAGAAATTCATTACGTGGATGACTCACAACGCCCGCTCGTTATCAAAAGCCAGCATCTGGATACGGGACAGAATGCCACCGAGGAGTTCTTTTATGACGACGCGAATCGGTTACGCAAATATGAAAAATTCTCAAACCGCGACGACGTCTTTGAGAGAATTCTTATGTCCGATCCCGGACGGGAAACGGCGGAGAGCCGCAAAACGTATACTTTCGACGCCAAAGGGCGATTAACCTCCAGGTCTGCCGACTGGGATCTTGATGGGCGCGTCGATTATAAAGCCGTTTATGAGTATGATTGCGATATTTAAGGAGATGCGTTATTTTATCTTGCCGCAATAAGTCATCCCTGGTACAAGGCCACAAACGGGGGATTTATGAAAAAAGCGGTATTTTCGATTTTTGCGTTCGCCATTGTCCTTGGAGTTCTCGGGAGTGTCTCTTCACTCAATGCCCGGGCAGAAGACGGGGTTTCGGCCTTCGTCTTTGACCGCACCTCTGGCGCTTTTACGGTCTGTAAAGACATGCCCGCCTCACACGACGCTACCGAATGTGGTTTGAACTGGTGCGAGAAAAACAGTATTGCCCAAGACGACTGCGGCTTTGTACACTGTATTTTTCCAGGCTGGATTGGGATTGCTCTGGGCCAAGAAGATAACGGCCGCGGAGGCAAATCCTTTTACGCCGGCGAAAGTTGTGGATCAAGAACCCAAGCCGAAGCCAAACGCCTCGCCAAACTTCGCTGCAACACGGATCACACCGGTAATTGCAAAAACGTGACGATTTGGAAAATTGCCCAATAACACTTGAGGATATTCACCATACTCCGATTTCTCTTAGTCTCCGCCGCCGCGTACACACTCGCCTCCCCCGTCGCCTTTGCGCTTGAAGAAAAGCCACAGCTTCCCGTGGTTTTTGTCTCGCAACTCAAGCCTGTCGAGCTTTTTGATTCATTGACCTATCCGGCGCGCGTGATCCCCAAAATCAACACCACTTTGCTTGCCGAAACGGATGGCGTGATTTTAAAAATCTCCGCACCCTGGGGCCAAAAAGTACGCCCCGGCCAAACGATTCTCACAATCACGCACACCGACCCGATCTATCAATACGCCCCTGCGCGCGTCTCCTCACCCGTTTCCGGAATCGTCAGCACCTTAGAGGTCACCGAAGGCACCCAAGTGAGCAAAGGCCAAAAAATCGGATCCGTCACTGACCCCGCCCAAATTCGCGTCGTCGTTGAAGTGCCCGCGCTCGATGTTTCTTCTCTCTATAAAGGCCTTCAAGGGGAATTCACCCTGGCTGGCCGCGCAGGTGCGCTGCCCGTACGCATTCGTGGCTTAAGCCCCTTTGTCGATCCCGCAACCGGAACCGCCACCTGTGAAATCGAATTCGAAAACCTCAAAAAGGGTATGGTCATGCCCGGTATCGTGGGGCAAGTTTCGTTCAAAGCAAATATCCGGCGAGGAATTTCGATTCCGGATTCTGCCGTCAACTATAAGGGCAGTGAAACGTTTGTGAAACTCGTGGAAAACAGCAAAGCCAAAAAAGTCGCGGTCCGCCTGGGCAATCGTCAAAAAGGCTTTGTGGAAATCCTCGAAGGGCTGAAAGAAAACTCTGCTCTCATCGAACGCGCGAGCAAAAGCGTGGCCGATGGTAAAGCCGTTACCGTGCAAACGGGAGCCGCCCCGCAGCGAGATCCCTGTATTCGTCCCCTTTTCGGGTCTATCTCTTTTTAGGAATACTCGCGCTTATCGGCATTTTTGCCGGCACCCGCTTGCCGATTTCACTTTTTCCAAATTCGACAAAGCCCACCGTCGGCGTTACCGTTTCCTACGGTAGCAGCACACCCGATGAGTTCCTCAATGCCTACGGCCGAACCTTCGAAGGCTTGCTCGGATCGGTCACGGGAGATTTGGTCCAGCTCGAAACCCTCAAAGCCAATTATGAGCGCGATAGCGTTTACTACAAACTTGAGTTTCAGTGGGGGAACTCCCCGATTGCGGCCCTTAAAGAAGTCGAGCTGATCGCTAATTCATTTTCGAGTAGGCTTCCATCTGAAATGCGCGATTCGGTCGGCGTCTGGACCGACCAAGAAAACAATGGGTTTCTGGCCATTAGCTTCTACAGTAGCAAACGAAGTCTGGACGAACTCTACAAACTTTTGGAGCCCCAAATCGCTCCGCAGACTTCTAAAGTCACGGATGCCGCCGATGTGGATCTCTGGAACCCCGCTCGCAAAGAAATCCGCGTTGAGCTGATGCCTGAACGCATGGCCACACTCCAGCTTTTTCCTAAAGACATTGAGCGGGCGATTTCAGCCGCACTCAATGGTTATGGAGGCGGCTCCATTACGATCGGAACTCAACAACTAGGAATTCAGCTCCTTCGCCCTGTCAAAAGTTTGAGTGAACTCTCCACGATCGTCGTTCCAACCCGCTCGGGGCACGCGGTACATCTCTCCGATATCGCCAAACTTGAATACGGCCTGAAAATCGCCAACTCCCGCAGTTTCAAGACGGGCGGTCAGCCTAGCCTCATTCTTTTTGCGACGCCTAAGGCTGGGGGAAACGTCAAGCGGATGAGCGAGGACATTATTGCCATCATCAAAAAACTCGCCCCGGGTTTTCCCGCTGATATTGAATATCGAATTTTAGTCGACCCCTCCGAATTCATTCGAAGCGCAATCTCTAACGTGTTTCACGAGGTCGCGATTGGCGTATTTTTGGCCGTGACCATTTTGTTTCTTTTTATCGGCAGCGCCCGCAATACGATCACGGCCGCCATCGAGATCCCGTTGAGCATGGTTCTGGCCTTCATACTAATGAAGTTTTCGGGCATGAATCTCAATTTGATTTCGCTTGGAGGGTTGGCGCTTTCTGCCGGAATGAATGTCGACGCCTCGGTCGTCGTGCTGGAAAATATTTTTCGGTATTTTGAAGAGCACCACGGAAAAATGGCCAAAATGGAAAAACTGAGTTTTCACGGCAAACTCGACATCATTGTCGAGGCCGTGACTGAGGTCCGCTTTGCCGTGATCGCTTCGACCCTTGCATCGCTCGTCGTCTTCATCCCGCTGGCCTTCACTTCCGATCTGAGCTACGCGATCTTGGGCGATCTTGCAAAAACGGTGGTCTTCTCCCACGGTTTTTCGGCCTTTGTTGCGCTCATTTTAGTGCCTACCGTTCGGCTGCACCTCATGAAAACCAGTTCGGAAAAAGCTTTTGTTTCTCCCATTGAAAAACCGATTAACGCTCTTGAAGAATGGTATGGGCGATCCCTCCACCGGTTTATCGCAAGTTCCCACTTCAAGAAGTTTGCCTATTTTGGCTTGGCGTCGCTGCTGGCGGCGCTGGTGATTTTGATTCTCCCCCGTCTCCCCAAAGAGGTTTTGGGCAAACCCGATACCGACTGAATGTTCATCTCAGTCAATACGAAGGGCAACACCTTGACCCGGCAAATGGAATCCCAAATTGAAGAAGTCGAAACCGACTTGCTCAAAGAATTTGGCGCCAAGATTCAATACACGTTTGCGCAAGTGCACAGTCCCAATTCGGCAAACATTATGGCAAGGCTCAAGAACCGTGGTGAAATGCGCACGATTTCGAAAGCCATAGAAGCCAAATTTCCAAATACACCTTTTCTTCGCTTCTATATCGGGCCCTGGAATCCTGCGGAACTTCCCATCCCAAATCCTCCTCAGCTTCGCCTCGTCGTTCGCGGCGGGTCTCTGGAGGATCGCGCCCAAGCGGCCGAAGACCTTCGCAATATGTTAGACGAAAAACACGTATCAGCTACCACCGGCAATGCCGGTGGTTTGGAAGGCGTGAACCGCTCAAAGCGGTTGAAAATACTGGCGCCGGTCCTACTGCCGGCGTTTACTTAAACAGCGCCAGCTGATCAACGCGCTGATC
>JBBCAV010000035.1:0-2469 GCA_051382305.1 Bdellovibrionota bacterium FG-2 | reverse complement strand
GACAACTCGCTAACTTGGCTTCCTGTGTCGGATACCGAGGGCGCCGCCTCCACAAGCAAGTGTGGTCGCGACTCGTGCCAATATCTATAACACCTTGTTTAGATGGGCATTTGTGTTGGAATATACTATGACGGCAAAACTTGGTTGGATTTCACGATTGCTGCACAGCGCATCGAGAATATTTAGCGATAGGTGACGGCATCTTCGCGTAGTTTTTTCCGCACGATGGCGCTTTCGATTTGAGCAAAGCGAGTTTGCAAGTCCTGCGCACCGTTTAGAATGGCCTTCATGTACTGCTCGTTTTCTAGATTTCTCACGAGCGGGGTATCCGTGAGCATGGTTCGCAAGGTTTTACTCATAGACAGTGACCCCGACTTTTTTCGGTTCCGCCTTTTCAGATCGCGAAAAAACCGTTCCAAGATATTGTTGGTCCGCTGAGGCTGAATCATAACTATTCCGTCAGCGGTTTTGACCGCGATAGGATCGGCAAAAAGTTTTTCCCAGTATTTGTCGATTTGCTTGAGCATTTTTTTGTAAGCGATGTCTGGCGCTGGCGTCGTTGCGAGGCGAGAAGCGAGTTGATCACGGAAAACGGTTACTCTGGCTTTGATGGTGACGATATCGCAATCCGTGCCGTCATCGTTAAGACCGTGAGCGGTATCGGGCATGGCAATTCGCATGGCGGAGCGAAGTTCATCGAACAGAGCAGCCTTTTCGCGAAGTCTAGTGGCCATTCTTTCCAAATTATTGTCCTGCGCAACAAGGGAGAGCGCTCGACGGAGTGGGGCAATGGTATCTTGCGTGCTACAAGCACCAGTAAGACCTTGAACCACCCCCCAGGCCGTGCGAATTCTTTCGTAAAATACAAGCTGTGCATCTGGCCGATGGCCATCGTAGCGATAGTGCGAGCGTGTGTTTTGAGTACTCGGCGCTCGCGGCCACAGAGGCATTCACGACTATCAGGCTCAAACCTAACCAGCGGAACAGCTGGAAAAAGTTGTTTCATTGCTAAATTCAGATGCAACCGTTTCAGCTCACGGCATAACAGTTCCACTATCGAGAACGCGAAGTTTTTTTACACCGATGCCATATCGAACAAACACGGCATGCACCTGCTCGGAGGTGAGTTCAGCCCCGGCTCTACATAACCGGCTGAAAACATCAGAATCATTGATATGAACTTCGCCACCCCGAATAATCTCGACCAAGACCTGAATCACAACCAACGGAGGCAGGTTCTGTTGGACAGCCGTATCGTTAGCAAATGCGTTCCGATTTTCCAGTTGCTTGCGAGAACTGAGTGGATCTCCGCTGAGATAAAGATTCAAGCCATTATCGCTAATCAGCTGGCGAGTAAGCTTTTTTGTCCTGACTAATTCGACGAGAGAGTTGTGAAGACGCACGTGAAATACTCTCTTTAACTCTTTGTGCGTAAAGCCCGCGTCCGACTCGCTTACAACCCTTTGGATGGCTTTTTTGATGGAGCCGTTAATCGAAAATCCGATATCCCGGAAAAACCATAAACCGTTTGCATCAAACTGCGGGACATGGGGTAGCGTAATGTATCTACCCGCATGGGTCATGCTAGATAAATGCTCAATACCGGCCAGGTCTCGAAAAACACTCCGCCGTGAGCGGCCGCTAAAATATTCACGAAGTGAGTCCGTTTCAATCACACTGCTTTTGTTTAACAACGAAACAATTTTCTGCTGAAAGATGGTCTTACGTCTTAGTTTGGCACACATATGCCTACTATACCAAACTTAAGCATATATGTGCCACATTTACCAAAATGACGCCCTTTCACTTTTCAGGTTTCTCGTGTTTTAGGGGGTTAAATTCTCAAGGTAGGTTTAAAAAATGGCACAATCAGGACAGAAGTGTCTTAAAATAGTGTGTAATTACATATGGTTATAAAAATCCAACCGAGTTTTGCCGTCATAGCTGCTTGTTTGGGCGTGAAAAGCAATGCGATTGATCGCTTGATCGGATATTTGGAGATTCTCTACGCCAAGGTGAGCTTCGAGGTGTCTGCAGCCTGAAGTCTACTCGATCTCAGATTGACAGTACCATCAAGTTATGGCAGTCTACAGAAAGATGAGTGATCTGCGCCGCAGCCATCCCCTGACAGTCCTCTTCAACGATCGGCGCTTTCTGCGCGTAGAGATTGATCCGCATTACGAGACCAAACATCCAGAGATGACGGATCAAATCGTCCTTGAGTTGATCAAGCAGCTGGATGGGAAGACCAGCCCGGCGGTGGATGAAGATAACGGTTTTAAGTTTTTTGTAGAACATCCGTCGTTTCAGGGAAAACTCTACCGGATCATTCTCACTTACTCAGAAGAGGAATTTTTAGGCGTCGTAAATGCGTTTCGAGTGAAGGAGAAAAAAGTATGAGCAGGAATAAATGGCCATCACGTGAAGCGATTGAGCGGCTCACAAAAAAGGTTGAGGAAAACCCTGAAC
>JBBCAV010000034.1:0-6569 GCA_051382305.1 Bdellovibrionota bacterium FG-2 | reverse complement strand
GTATCATTTCGAACTTTACTGGGACTTGGAACTCTCCGGCCTGGATTAACCTATCGAGAAGTCTACAGCGTTGCGCGCAGCGCGAAATCTTCAAAAACATCAATTAAGTGACAACCGGATAAGCAGGGATAATTCTGATCCTTGAAATAACAGAATAACTCGATGCGTCATTATTGTCAAGCAATATGTGTTAGCAATGGGTGCTAAACAAATTACGTTTGCAATCATGGGGTTATTAAATTAAGCTAGCCCCATCTCACTACAGGATTAGGTTTTCCGTGTTGTTGATTTTATAAGGAGTCTTCTGTCATGCGAAAAAAGGGTAAAAAACCTTCAGATTACCCCCAGTTTGCGTTCCGCGTCTCTGACGAGATTAAGGACAAGCTCAGCTCACTCGTTGAAGAGGTGACCGACCTCTACAATAAACACGTGCCGGATGGAGAGTATCTCTTCAGAAAGAATGACGTGATTGCCGAGGCCCTAGAGCGCGGTTTGAAGCAAATGAAGGCGAAGTACTCAAAATCCACTGAGGACAAGAGCTGATATGACTTCTGATAGAAATCAAAACCCAGAGCAAATCGCGCGTGATGCCATCGACAAACGTTTGGCCGAGGCTGGTTGGCATGTTCAAGAGCTGAAGAAACTCGACTGGTCCAAGGGACTCGGTATTGCGATTAAAGAATATCCAACTGATACGGGTCCAGCAGATTATGTGCTGTTTATCGATAAAACCGCAATCGGTGTTATCGAAGCCAAACGCGACGAAGAGGCCGAATCAATCACAGAGGTCGAAGATCAGACCTCGGGCTATGCCAACGCAAAATTGAAATACATCAAGAATCTCCCATTACCGTTCCGTTACGAAGCCACCGGCGTAATCACGCGGTTCACCGATATCCGAGATCCCAAGCCACGCTCTCGCGAAATATTTAGTTTTCAACGACCAGAGACGCTTCAGAAAATGCTCAAGGAAGTGCGCTCACTCCGAGATCGGGTAAACGATCTACCTTCTCTTGAAAAAAACAATCTCCGCGACTGCCAATTTGATGCAATTAAGAATCTCGAACAATCTTTCAAAAACAATCGCCCACGTGCATTGATTCAGATGGCAACTGGCGCGGGCAAAACCTTTACGGCAATCACTTCTGTTTACCGATTGCTCAAGTACGCCAAGGCAAGCCGCATCTTGTTCTTGGTCGACACTAAAAACCTGGGGGAACAGGCTGAGCAGGAGTTCATGGCGTATACGCCACCTGACGATAACCGTAAGTTCACCGAACTCTACAATGTGACTCGGTTGAAATCCCGCTACATTCCGGGCGATAGCCAGGTCTATATTTCGACGATTCAGCGAATGTATTCGATTCTCAGAGGACAGGAATTGGATGAATCCGCCGAAGAAATGAATCCCAATGAAGCAGGAAAAGCGCTAAGACAAAGAGAAGCGGACGTTTCTTACAATACCGATGTTCCGCTTGAGTTCTTTGATTTCATCATTGTCGATGAGTGCCATCGATCAATTTACAATTTGTGGCGCCAGGTCTTAGAGTATTTTGATGCTTCTCTTATTGGTCTTACAGCAACACCGGACGATCGCACTTTTGGCTTTTTTGAACAAAACGTAGTCAGTGAGTATTCTCACAATCAAGCGGTCATTGACGGCGTTAATGTCGGCTATGATATTTACCTCATTGAAACGGCAATCTCACAGGCGGGCGCCCACCTAAAGCGGCACGAAAAAGTTTATAAGCGTGAACGCTTATCGCGCAAAAAGCGTTGGACTCAGTTGGACGAGGCCCTGACTTACACTGCAAAAGATCTTGATAAAGACGTAGTCAACAAGTCCCAAATCCGCACGATTATTAAAGCATTCAAAGATTGTGTGCCGACCCTGTTCCCTGAGCGTAAAGAGACACCAAAAACACTGATTTTTGCAAAAACAGACAGCCACGCCGACGACATCATTCAAATTGTTCGCGATGAATTCGGTGAAGGCAGTGAGTTCTGCAAAAAAATCACTTATATGGCAGAAGAAGATCCAAAATCAGTTTTGGCCTCGTTCCGCAACGCCTTTAATCCACGGGTTGCTGTAACCGTGGACATGATCGCAACGGGCACGGACGTAAAGCCGCTTGAGTGTCTACTTTTCATGAGAGATGTACGCTCACGCAATTATTACACGCAAATGCTTGGACGTGGCACCCGCACAGTAAAAGAAGATGACTTCAAGAAAGTGACCCCCTCCGCCCAAACGACAAAAACACATTTTATTGTGCTTGATGCTGTTGGCGTTACTTCCTCTGACAAGACGGACATGTGTCCTCTCGATAAAAAGAAGACGGAGTCCACCAAGTCCCTCCTTCGGTCCGTACTGATGGGTGACACTAGCGAAGAGGTGTTTAGCTCCCTAGCCTCACGACTTACTCGTTTAGATCGGATAATGACGACAGAGGAGCGTGCGCGTTTTGATGAGCTAACCAAAGGACACACAATTCATGATCTAATTCAAAGCTTGCTCGCCACCCACGACCCCGATGTGGTTCAGGGGCGTGCTCAGGATAAATTCAAACTACCGAAGGACACCGCCCCAACGGAAGAGCAGGCGGGTCAGGTTCAAGTCGAACTAGCAAAAGTGCCGCAGTCGATGCTGAACGGACCGCTGGCTGATTACATAGAAAAGGTAAAGCGGGTTCACGAGCAGGTTATTGACGACACAAATATTGATACACTTCAGAGCGTTGGGCCAGCCGCACAGGTCGCTAAAACCGAGAAAAGCTGCGAGTAGAATTTGAGCAGTACATTAGAGAGAATATTGACCGAATTGATGCGCTTACTATTTACTTCAAGCACCCGCAGCGGCGCAAAGAAGTGACGCACAAGATGATTAAAGTGCTGTTGAGCGACCTCAAGGAAAACCGGCCAAGCATTGCACCTTTGCGGGTCTATGATGCCTACGCCGATCTTGATAAGGTTAAATGTAGCGTAGTTCCCGAGTTGACGGCATTAGTGTCGCTCGTGCGACGGATTGCCGGAATTGATCAAAAACTCACCCCTTACGACGAAGTTGTGAATCGAAATTTTCAAAAATGGGTTTTTGGCAAGCACAAGGGCTCCGCGCCAAAGTTTACCGCTGAACAAATGGCATGGCTGCAGATGATCAAAGATCACGTGATGTCGTCGTTTCATATCGAGCGCGACGATCTGGATTATGCGCCATTCGATTCAATGGGCGGATTGGCAAAGATGCACGAATTATTTGGGCCACGGATGGACTCAGTTATTTCAGAAATGAATGAGGCATTGGTGGCATGAGCCTATTAAAGGATCTGGCTATTATTGAATACGGAAAAGGACTACCCGAAAAGGTTCGAGTACCTGGTCGCGCAAAGGTGTATGGTTCTGCAGGTGAAAGCGGAAGCCACAAGGAAGCGCTTTATGACGAACCAATAGTAGTCGTCGGCAGAAAAGGAAATATTTCTGGAGTCCACAGGGTGGATGGGCCCTCTTGGGTAATTGATACAGCATATGCAATAAAGGCGGGCCCCGAACTCGAAAGGGACTACCTATATTACTATTTGAAATTTAACACGTCACATCTTGCCGCAAGCGATCAATCTACAGCCATTCCGAGTCTTGCGCGTGAGGTTTTGTACAATCTTCAATTAGTACTGCCTTCCCGTGAAAAGCAAATTAGGATTGTGAACAAGATTACGGCAATCTTTTCCGAGATCGACGCCGGAGTTGAAGAACTCAAAAAAGCAAAATTAAATCTCAATCTTTACAAACAATCCGTCCTAAACGCCGCTATTCAAGGCAAGCTGATCCCACAAGACCCCAATGACGAGCCTGCTAGTAAGTTGCTTGAGCGTATTCGCGCTGAAAAAGACGCTCTCATCAAGGCAGGCAAACTAAAGAAAGAAAAACCCCTGCGTCCGATTGATCCGTCCGAGATTCCGTTTGAGCTGCCGAAGGGATGGGAATGGGTGCGACTGGGGACCTTGTGCAGTCTGGTTACAAGTGGCTCCAGAGGATGGGCGGATTACTATTCAGAAAGCGGATCGTTATTCGTTCGATCACAAGATATCAATACAGATGCGCTCGTGATTCATGATGCAGCACATGTGACGCTACCCGAAGGCACCGAAGGCACTCGAACTCAGATAATGAATAGCGATGTCCTTATTACAATTACCGGGGCCAACGTTTGCAAGACGGCTCTAGTTGACAGGGACCTTGGCGAAGCATACGTCAGTCAACATGTTGGTCTAATTCGAGTCGCAAACCAAAATCTTAGTCCATACGTGCATCTCTATTTGTTATCGGAGCTTCATGGACGCGGCATTCTCAGCAGGCTCGCATATGGAGCGGGCAAGCCTGGACTCAACCTTGACAACTTAAGAACCCTCTTATTGCCAATTGCGCCATTATCAGCAATGCGAAAACTTGTTCAAGAAGCCATTAGGTTAAACACAATGGCGGGAGAAGTTCTTGAAGATCTCGATACAAAAATGAAGCGCGCATCGCTTTTGAAACAGGCAGTGCTGAAGTCAGCATTTGAAGGAACACTTTTATGACCAGTACCACTATTGTTAATAAGGTTTGGAGTTTTTGCGATGTCCTTCGCGATGACGGCGTCGGGTATGGTGACTACCTCGAACAGCTAACGTATCTCCTATTTCTCAAGATGGCTGATGAATATTCTAAGCCACCGCACAGTCGAAAAATCGGCATCCCCAAGGAATACGCCTGGGAGTCACTCACTGGAATGAAGGGTGCCGAACTAGAAGTTCACTACACGAAACTTCTTAAAGAGCTTGGCTCAAAGCCGGGAATGATCGGACAAATTTTCGTTAAATCTCAGAATAAGATTCAAGATCCGGCTAAGCTTTTTAAGCTCATTTCGATGATCGATGAAGAAAAATGGATCGTAATGGGCGCCGATGTTAAGGGCGACATATACGAACACTTGCTTGAGAAAAATGCGGAAGACACCAAGAGTGGTGCCGGTCAGTATTTTACTCCACGCGCTTTGATCAAGACTATGGTCGAATGCGTCCAGCCAAAACCGAAGAAAACCATTGGGGACCCAGCGTGTGGTACGGGCGGATTCTTTCTAGGGTCCTATGATTACATCGTCCACAATCACAAATTAGATAAAGAAGAGAAGGAATTTATAAAGCTCAAAACATTCAAAGGAAATAAGATCGTTGCAGGTACTCGGCGACTTTGCCTAATGAACCTCTTCCTTCATAACATCGGCGATATGGCGTTAGGAGAAGTGCCCGTCTCGGCAACCGACGCTTTGATTGCAGACCCAGGCGACCGCTTTGACTATATTTTAGCAAATCCTCCTTTTGGCAAGAAAAGCAGCATGACCATAACCAACGCTGAGGGTGAGCAAGAAAAAGAGGACCTCACCTACAACCGCCAGGACTTCTGGGTCACCACATCCAACAAACAACTTAATTTTTTGCAGCACATACGCACCCTGCTGAAAAGTACTGGACTAGCCGCAGTGGTTGTTCCTGATAATGTCCTATTTGAGGGCGGAGCTGGCGAGACAGTTCGACGCAAACTACTCGAGACGACGGATCTTCACACGATTTTACGATTACCTACCGGCATTTTTTACGCGCAGGGCGTAAAGGCCAACGTGCTCTTTTTCGATAACAAACCAGCTGCGAAAGCACCATGGACCAAAGAGGTCTGGATCTTCGACTATAGATCCAACATTCATCACACTTTAAAAAGAGGTCAGCTCAAATTTGAAGACCTCCAGGATTTTGTTAAGGCTTACAACCCAGAAAATCGGAATAAACGAAAAGCTACCTGGACAGATAAGACACCAGAAGGTCGCTGGCGCAAATATACGATTGAAGAAATCCTGGCGCGCGACAAATGCAGCCTCGATATAACTTGGCTCAAGGATGATTCGCATACGGATATGGACAATCTTCCGGAGCCCAAGGTAATTGCGGAGGAGATTGTGGTCGGGCTAAAGGCGGCGATGGAGCGGTTTTCAGCAGTTCTTTCCAGTCTTGGGAAAAGCGAGTAATCATGACCACCGTCACACTTCGCGGAGAAGTCATCCTCTTCCAGAGTGGAGTAGGCAAAACAAAGATTCAAGTCAGATTTGAGGATCACACCGTTTGGCTGAAGAGCCGCCCTGAGGCAACTATCCGGAAATTCCGAATAGTTCAACGGGAGGCGTCAAGATCAGTCGACCGCCTAGTTGACCACCTGTTGGCGCGAATTCGTGATATTCGCTCGTCGAAAAAAGCGTACTGGCGCAAAGGCCTTGATATCTTCGCCACGAGTGTCAATTACGATCCTGTCATTAATTCTGAAAGTCAGGTTGAAAAGGATTTTGATGCTGCCATTTCTCATGTCAACAAGTTACCCAAGAATCGGAAAGGGGATAAATGAACCCATCAGAAATAATTCTTTTGATTGCGGAAGGCGAAGGCCTCGCGGTTGAGTTTAAGGAAAAGTATACTCCTAAAATATCTCAAGACATTTGTGGTTTCGCCAACTCTATGGGAGGGAAGATCATTCTCGGTGTTGCTGAT
>JBBCAV010000033.1:0-1616 GCA_051382305.1 Bdellovibrionota bacterium FG-2 | reverse complement strand
GGGCCGCCACGATGTTGCTGATCGCGAGGCATCCTATGGGAAGGCATGCCCTAAGTGCCTTACCACTTAAGCAAACACGTTCATAGCCGCGCTAAAAAACGAGAAATCCAGAAAACTAGACGGATTATTCCCGCAAACTGAATATTCCGATCTCATACTGCGATTACGCGTCGCGGCTGTTCTTGCCGGAGCCTTGGGTCCCTACCCAAACGCAAGGAATGGTAGTCGCCATTGGTATCTTAGGCATTTTGAACCACTTTCGATTTTGAGTGTTCATCAATCTAATGGATCTTCGACCCTCCCGGATCACCTCTGTCCAGTCTAAATGCCCGCAAGCTTTTGCGAAGTGGCCGCAATCGGCCCCATGATGGGCAGGGGTACCTCTTGGTCGCTGGAGGTGGGTGCTTCGACAGCTCTGTGTCGCATTCTCAATCCCAATACCATTCCATGAATCGGCCCCTGAAACCCGATCGCCCTCAAACTCTGCGCACTTCGCCTGAGTGTATGCCCGGTCGTCATAAAATCATCCACCCAAATTAGCCGCGAATGCGGCGGGATTGTCGGGCTTCCCTCAAACATAATTGGATTCTGCACGCGAGCCTCGCCTTGAAGCTCCCCTTGCCGGAAAGAGGTTTTGGCTCCAGGCGAGAGCAAATTTACAAAAGGAATTTCAAGCCTCCTTGCCAAAAACCGCGACAACGCCTCAGTTGGGCCTCCGCCCATTTGCCAAGCACGCTTATAACGTTGAGGCACACACGAAAAATATTCCGGTCGAAACTCCGAAAGCTCGCGCCAAAGATGTTCAGAAAATCGAAAGACTTGCCTGTCACTGAGCCATGCCCGATTCTTTTTCCAGGACTTCAGAACGGAAAAAGTCTTGCCCTGCAAAAGATAAGCAGCGCTCAAACTCGTGATCGGACTCAGTCCACCTTCAGCCCAAGGCCGCGCGCACGTGTCCGACGAGCCCTCAAGCGTGCACCCCGGCGAATAGCACTTCGGACAAAGCGGCGGCGCAATCAAAAGATTCCCCACGCAACGCGCGCAAAACGGCAATGACCCCAAAGCCGCGCCCTCCCCACAATGAGGACATCGAAACAGAATTTCGCAAATCATAAGTAACCTCCGGCGCACCTGGCCCCAGAGTCACCCCAATTAAGTCGCGAGAATTCCCGCAAACTCAATCAGGGAAGAGGGGAGTGCCTTCTTCTTTCCGATGATTTTTCTGAAGGGAACCAGCACCACTTCATCGGCTTTAACTCCGACCATAGCGTTGGAATGTCCTCCCAAGAGATGTGCCACCGCAGAGGCGCCGAGCACTGAGGCGAGCAAGCGATCGTGTGCGGTGGGGGAGCCTCCGCGTTGGGTGTGCCCTAAGATGCAAACCTTTGAATTATGGCCCTTTTTTTCGAGATCTTTCATGATCCGATGAGAGAATCCTTCGGTGGGGCCTTCGGCCACGACAATAATGCTACTGGTTTTGCCGCGTTTGACTCCGCGATCAATCGTCCGACAAATGGACTCGATGGATTGTTTTTCTTCGGGCACGATGACGGTTTCAGGGGCCGATTCATGGAATGGTATTGGGATTGAGAATGCGACACAGAGCTGTCGAAGCA
>JBBCAV010000032.1:0-5618 GCA_051382305.1 Bdellovibrionota bacterium FG-2 | reverse complement strand
CTTCTACACCGAGTGCCTTGGCGATTGTGGGAACGTGAGCGGGGGGGAGGGGGGTCACTCCTCGTTCGACGTTGGAAATAAACTGAGTAGTTACGGGAGGCTCGAATTTCATGCCTAGTGCTTTTTGGGAGATATTCAGGGCTTCTCTCTTGCCTCGTACATAGTTGCCAACCAGCCTTGGTTGTTTTGAAGTGTCCATTGCTAAAGTCTATCGTTTTTGTTGCACTGCGTCAATATGGCTTTATTCAGTCAACCACATGATATTGTGGGTAATGGTTTTTAATTATTAATATTTCGTCACGAAGTCTTGAGCCATGCGAACTGCTTCCCGCCCTCGGTATCGAAGTAGCGCTTTAGGGGTGCGTGTTGTGGTTCTTCTAGCGAGGGGTCATCTTTAAGAAGTTTTACGGCATCGTCTCGGGATTTGAATAACCATTCTTTGTCTCGGACCACGTCTGCCATGAAAAAAGGAAGGCTACCGGCCTGACGGGTGCCAAGAAACTCGCCGGGGCCTCGGATTTCGAGGTCAGCTTCAGCGATGCGAAATCCGTCGTGAGTCTCTTCTAAAACCTCGAGGCGTGAGGCGGTCGCTTCAGTGGTTCGAGTGGCGGCAAAGAGATAGCAGAATGATTGGTGCTGGCCTCGTCCAACGCGCCCGCGAAGTTGATGGAGTTGCGAGAGGCCAAACCGCTCGGCGTGTTCAATGGCTATAATGGTAGCGTTGGGCACGTCGACGCCGACTTCGACAACAGTCGTGGAAACCAGAACTTGAAGCTCGTTCTTTTTGAACCGCTCCATGATCGCGGCTTTTTCGTCGTTTTTTTGCCGGCCATGTAGAAGGCCAATTTTGAACTCCGGAAACACTTCGCGTCCGATGCGCTCAGCTTCAACGGCCGCTGCTTTGAGCTGCGTGAAACCCTCGGCTTCACTTTCATGGATCAGGGGGAAAATAAAGTAGGCTTGCCTTCCGCTTTGGAGTTGCGCCCGAATGTGATCATAAACATCAGCGCGATCTTTTTTCTCGCGTACGACTTTGGTGATCACCGGAGAGCGCCCGGGAGGCATTTCGCGGATGCTGCTTACGGTGAGATCCCCATAGACAGTGAGCGCTAAGGTGCGGGGTATTGGCGTGGCCGACAGTGCCAAGGAGTGTGGGTACTGTTTGTGGCCAGTCTCAGGGTCAATACGGAATCCTTTCAGCCTCAGGATCCTCCTTTGTGCGACCCCAAATCGATGTTGCTCGTCGATAATGACAAAGCTCAAATTCTTGAACACAACTGGATCTTCGATCAGTGCATGGGTGCCGATTAAAAGTAGCGGTTCACCGCGAGCCAGACGCTCAAAAAGCGCAGCGCGCTCTGTGGTCGTTGTTTTGCCCGTTAGCAAGGCGACGGGTAGTTTTCCCCCAAAGAGTTTTCCTGCATTGATATAATGTTGCTCAGCCAAAATCTCGGTAGGGGCCATGAGGGTCGCTTGTCCGCCTTCTGCCAAAACGCAGGCAGCAGTAATGAAAACGACGGCGGTTTTTCCTGAGCCCACGTCGCCTTGAATGAGTCGATTCATTGGGTGAGGCTTTCCGAGATCCTCGAGGATTTCGCGGACGCAGACCTTTTGTCCCTTAGTGAGCGCAAAGGGCAACTTCTGTGTGAGGTCTTCAGTCGCGGCTGCTCCGCCCTTTTCACCCCAAGCGCGCGCGTGTTCTTTTTCCATGCGCAGGCGTTGGCGCAGGACGAGGTATTCGAACTTAAAAAATTCTTCGTAAATCAGCCGCCAGTGGGAGGGGCTGTTGAAGGCGACGAGATCGGCGATGGTTTCAGGTTTGTCTCCACTATCTTCCGGAAAATGAATCGCTCGAATCGCGCTTTGCAATGAAGGGAGTTTGTGAGCTTCTCTAAGTGAGGCGGGCAAGTCTTCTCCGAGAGTTGTGAGAAATTTCTGAAGTGCTTCCCACAGGATTTTTCGCAGTAGCCGGCTCGGGACCCCTTCGATCTCGGTGTAGACGGGGACGATGCGGCCGACATGGGGCACGGTCGAAGACGCGGACTCGTCAGGAGTTGTGGCGTCGGCAGAAGTGCTTAGGCCCCAGGTGATTTCGGGGTGCGCGATTTCGGGTTTTCCCCGAAAGATTTTCACGGTCCCGGTGACGATGATTTGCGTTCCGGCTTTAAAACGAGCTTCGATTCCACGAGGAGCGTGAAACCATTTAAGGGACAAAATCCCCGTGTCGTCGGTACAGCGGACTTCTAGGATTGAGCGACCACTGGCGCGCAACGGAATCTTGTTAACCCCGATCACGCGAACCGCCGTTGTGGCTTGAACCCCTTCTTGCAGGTCTCGAATGGCTGCAAAACGGGTCCGATCCTCATACGCGCGAGGGAAAAAAAATAGGAGATCGCGAACGGTATCGATTCCGCGGCTTTTGAAAATCGCGCCTAGCCTGGGTCCGACCCCTTTGACAAATTGGACAGGGGTGTCGGAACTATTCGTAGCGGACGTCGAGGACTTCGTATCGGATTTCGCCTTTGGGGGCATGGACTACAACCTCGTCTCCGGCTTCTTTGCCAATGAGGGCGCGTGCGATGGGGGAGGTGATTCCGACTTTTCCGATCTTAATATCGGCTTCGTCGACTCCCACGATTTGGTAAGTGATTTTTTTTCCTGATTCTTCTTCTGAAAGTTCTACGATGGCTCCAAAGACGACTTTGGTGGAGCGAATGGTGGAGGGGTCGATCACCTTGGCGCGGGCCATTTTTCCGTTAATGTCTTGTATCCGGCCTTCAATGAAGCTTTGGCGTTCTTTGGCGGCAGAATAATCAGCATTTTCCTTCAGGTCACCATGACCTCGGGCAATTTCGATTGCCTTAATGACAGAGGGACGGTCCACCGTCATGAGGCGCTTGAGTTCTTCGTCTAAGAGACGTTTGCCAAGGACGGTCATCGGGATCTTATCTGAGACTGTTTCTTCTGCCATACTTCAGCTCCTGCTTTCCCCAAAGGATTAGCACACCTTAAGGGGAATGCAAGCAAAGTGGCCGAAACTGCGGTAGGCTCTCAGACATGCGAAATTTAATGCGAATCATTTTTGTGTTGGCTTTTTTTCCAGTTTTGGGCTCACGGCCAGCTTTTTCGTTTGCTGTGGTGAGTGGTACCTCCCAGGCAACTCAGGCCGGTGTTGAAATTCTAAGGGCGGGCGGGAACGCCGTAGATGCGATGGTTGCCGCAAGTTTTGCCCTCAATGTAACTCAACCCTATAATATGGGGATGGGCGGGGGCGGATTTTTTCTGCTCGCAGCACCGGGAGTAAAGGGCGGACCGGTCGTGCTTGAGCATCGCGAGGAGGCACCTGTTTCAGCCCATAAGAAAATGTTTTTGGCCCCCGACGGAAAACCGATTCCTGCTTTTCCCGAGCGAATGACGGGGCCCAATCCTGTGGGGATTCCGGGAACCGTGGCGGGGCTTTATCAAGCGCACAAGAAACACGGGAAACTCAAATGGGCGAGGCTTTTAGCTCCTGCCATTATTCTTGCACGCCAGGGGTTTCCAATTTCGCGCGCCTTTGAGCACGTTTTGGATGAAGAGTGGCAGAGGATTTCGAAGTTTCCAGATACCGCGCGTGTGTTTGGAGATGGGCAGGGAAAGCCTTTGAGAATGGGCAGATTGCTCATGCAGCCAGAGCTTGGACAGACCTTGGAGGCGATTGCCCAAGGTGGGGGTGAGGCATTTTATACGGGCGGGCTAGCGGATAAGTGGCTGACGAGCGCGCAGGGTTTAGGTGTGAAATTTGTTAAAGATGATTTGCGGGCCTATCGGGTGCGGGTGAAAAATCCGGTCGAATTTGAGGTTTTTGGTCATCGATTTTTTGCGCCGGATGCTCCGAGCGGGGGCAGTCTTCTTGTGGCAGGGGCCCTTCGGTTTCTGGAGCAGTATTACCGCTCCCATCCTGTGCCGGCCTCCGATTCGCCCGAACGAGTGGTCGTGACGAGTGAGGCAATTCGATTCTACCAGGCCTTAAGAGATCAGAAGGTTGCCGATGGAATTGTGGGGGTGTTTGCTTTTTTTGGATCAGGGGCCGAAAAAGATGCGTGGAGGGAGATCTCGCAGAGGATCGAAGGGCGGTTTAAGTTTTTGAACGCCGGGGCCGCGCGGAGCGCGGGGAGTGCGTCGGGTTCAACTGAAAAGACGGGGCATACGGCGCATTTGAGCGTAGTGGACGATCGGGGAATGGCGGTTTCCTATACCACAACGATTGAGGAGCATTTTGGTTCAGGCCTTGTTGTTCCGGGGTTTGGGTTCTTGCTCAATAATGAATTGTCGGATTTTTCCCCCGATCCTGAAAACATTAATGCGCCGGCCCCAGGAAAAAGGCCCCGCAGCAATATGAGCCCTTTGTTGGTTTACAAAGGAACGCGTCTCGTGGGTGTCTTGGGGTGTGCGGGCGGTTCGCGGATTCCGACGACGTTGGTGCAGATTTTGGAAAATCTAATGATGTTTCAGATGAGTGCCCAGGCGGCGAGTGCGTTTCCGCGGATTCATCCGGCGCTTGTGGATGGGCGTGAAGTTTTGGAAGTTGAGCCGGCATTTGGCGAAGGGACGATGGCTGCGCTCAAGAAATTGGGTTTGACGGTTCAGGTAGTTCCCTTGAGTACGACTGCACAAGTGCTGTTTCGTCGAAAAGGCTGGGAAGCTGCTGCAGAATCGCGTTCCGACGGGATGGGGATTGTGGTCGAGTGATTCACTCGCTGAGTAAATCCAGCGCGTCTTCTTCGAGATCTAGCTCTCCTTTAAGATGTGAGATTTCGCGCAATAGTCTTTGCTGCTCGCGTCTGTCTTGGAGTTGAAAGTAGTAAGCGGCGCCGGCTGAGCTTCCAGAAACAAGAATTCCTTGGGTGATAAAAGATGAAAGAAAGGCGGATTTTTTCGTGAATCCGTAGGCGTCCGCAAGCGTGCCGCCTAAGAAATCAATTCCACTTCTAAGGATTAACACGTATCCAATGACAATAGAAAAACCGAGGAAGGTGTTTTTTGTCCATCGCGCCTGCGTAATCGCGGATTCAAGGCTTTCAAGTGGTTCTCTTTGATTGGCGATCCGTGAGCGCAGATCGGAGACCTGCTCGCTAAAGTCTGCGTGCGAAGGTGTATTTGCGCGTGCGGGGGATATTGAGAAAATTACAGTTAGGATGAAAATGGGTAGGAGGGTTTTGGTAAGGCTAGGTGGAAAGTTCATGCGCCATCGCTCTTAACGCATTGCGTCACGACGGTCAAGTGGGGATTGGTGAGTTCTTCGATTGTGGCCCTAGCAAATGGATGTTTTTGAATAGTTGATGGTTTTAGTAAAGAATCCTGTATCGCGACAGTGCTTGCGTCATCTTTGATATCAGATGATTAGGACCTTAGCTCCGGTTGTGGTATCAAGTACTCGTGAATACGAAGAAAAAGCCCTATAGTGACCTCAGTTTGATCGATTTCCAGAGGCGTTTTCCTTCTGAGGAGACCTTCTGAGGAGACCTGCTGGGAGTACCTGGTAAAGATGAGGTGGCCTGACGGCTTTGCCTGCCCAAAGTGTGAAAGTAAGAAGGCGAGCTTCAATAAAACCCGAAAAGTTTATGAGTGCTACTCCT
>JBBCAV010000031.1:0-1089 GCA_051382305.1 Bdellovibrionota bacterium FG-2 | reverse complement strand
TCTTTTGATTGCGGAAGGCGAAGGCCTCGCGGTTGAGTTTAAGGAAAAGTATACTCCTAAAATATCTCAAGACATTTGTGGTTTCGCCAACTCTATGGGAGGGAAGATCATTCTCGGTGTTGCTGATGACGGCACTGTAAAGGGAGAAAAACTCACGGGCGCGATGAAAGCTGAGATCTTCAGCCTCGGCAGGAACTGCGATCCCCCAATTGAAGTCAAAGTCGCGCAGACCGGACAAGTTGTTGTTGTGACCGTTCCAGTAGGCGATGACAAACCGCACGCGTCGGGAGGATCGTATTACAAGCGGTTTGATGCCGTCACACAGAAGCTGAACCGAAATGAGATCAAAGCCGTATTTGAAGCTAATGCCCATTTTCATTTCGACGAAAAAGTAGATCCACGTGCGACTCTCGAAGACATCTCACTTGATAAAGTCCGCGCCTTCATCAAGGAGACGGGCAAGTCCCTTTCTGTTACTAAAAAGACACTCCCCCTTTTGTTCGAAAGCCTGAAGCTTACTCGAAATGGCCGTATCACCAATGCAGGCATTATGATGTTTGCCAAGGACCCAGGTAAATTTTTGATGCATTGCCAGACTCACATGGCAGCGTTCAAGGGTACGGAGCGCGTAAATATTTACGATAAGAAATATGTTCGCAATGACCTTCTTACCCAGTTTAATGAGGCCGTCGCGTTTTGCGAAAAACACTTAAATGAGCGCGCCGAAATCCGAGGCGTGAACCGCTACGACATATACGAAATTCCGATGGAAGCGATTCGCGAAGCAATCGTGAACGCCATTGTCCATCGCGATTACAGCATGGGCGGCACCAATGTCATGGTCGAGGTCCACGCAGACCGAGTCGAAATCTCCAATCCCGGCGGCCTGCCTCCCGGATTTTCGACGGCGATGCTCGGCAAGAAGTCTTTTCGCCGCAACGAAGTGATTGCAGACCTATTTCATCGTATGGACAAGTCCGAGCGAATGGGGTCCGGGATCGAACGGATTCGTCGCACACTCAAGAGTGCCGGAGTAAAGGCACCAAAATTTGAAAGCGATCTTTTTTTTACGATAGTGTTCGAAAGACC
>JBBCAV010000030.1:0-1476 GCA_051382305.1 Bdellovibrionota bacterium FG-2 | reverse complement strand
GAAGAAGAACTCACCAAAGTTCGCACTGCCAGCCAAACCAGAATCCAAGAGTACCGTAAGAAAGCTGAAGAACGTATGGACGTCCTTCGCAAACAACTCCAGACCACGACGGAGAATCTGCAAGCCAAAGCAAAACCCAGCAAGGAGGCCGGGAAAGCATGAATACAGACATGAACAGACCTCGCAAAAATGAAGAAACTGGAAACAATGCCAATAATGTTGGAGTCGCAATTGATGGCTTCAGCCAGGTCCTCGAAATGCTCAAAATCGCAGATCCCGCCTTCCGCGAATCTCTTTTAAGACGCCTTTCGGCCAAAGACCCGACCCTTGCTCGAACCCTGCGCCGCGATCTCTCAAGCCTTGGAATCTAGGGACTCTGATTCGAAGGGCTTAGCCCGACTTTTGCTCTTTATCGCAGCTTCGGGCTTCGTAGCCCTGATTCTGCTTTACCTATTTCGTTGGGATCTTTACTACAATGCCGACTATGCCATGATCGGCCTCATCGCAAAACGGATTCTCGAAATGGGCGAGCATCCGATCTTTGTGCCCAAGGTAGGGTATCAAGGCCTACTCTTGGAGACTCATCTCACCGCCTTGTTTTTCAAACTATTGGGTGTCAACCGCTGGAGCGTGAACTTGGCGGCGGTGCTTGTTTCTTCAGCGCTCTTCCCTGCTTTTTACTTCATGTTGAAACGGACATTTGGGAGGCTGACGGCAGCACTCGCAACCTGCCTCCTCGTTTTTAGCTCTCCCGCCGTTTATAACTACCTCACACGCGGAATTCCAAACTACACCGAGACCTTTGTATTTGGGACGCTACTGATTATTTTGTATCTTGGGTTGTATCTTGGGTTGTATCTTGGGTTATATCAATCGCGCCTCCAGGCGCTCTCCCCGCGGGCCAGGGGTATGCGGCTTTTGCTTTTCGGATTCATCGCGGGCTTTGCGACTTATACCTACGGCCAAATCATTTTCATCTTCGGCGCAATTGGGATTCATCTTGGCCTCGGATTTTTGCACTATTTAAGGCAATCGAAAGGGGCCTGGCGATGGCTTGGGACTCTCTTTTTTCCGGGTCTTAGAGATCAGCAAGGAAAATTTCGTGTTTGGGCCGCAGTTTTTCATGCGCTCAATTGGGGGAATTTTGCTCTCGGCTTATCGACGTTTATTTTCGACATCGCCTCCACTCATATTAACGGGCACCTCATCAAATGGATGCCTCTCGAATTGGTCAAGACGAGTGTTTTACTTCTTTTTGTGATTCATCTCATCCTAACATGTAGGCGTTTGCCCAAGCTCATACGCCCCACCTTCAATGCGCTGGTCATCCTTTTCTGCGGCGCTATCATGGGGTACTCACCAAGGCTCCGGCAAGAACAGCCGCGACGCGTAACCGCAGTATGAGATCGGAATATTCAGTTTGCGGGAGTAATCCGTCTAGTTTTCTGGATTTCTCGTTTTTTAGCGCGGCTATGA
>JBBCAV010000029.1:0-38197 GCA_051382305.1 Bdellovibrionota bacterium FG-2 | reverse complement strand
GCGTGGATCACAAAATGATTGGCTTTTTCTGATTTATCCTGCGAAAGCCATCTCCCCAACATGCCAGGCCCACTGGCATTTTTGGAGGTTTGCGAACTGCTGGTGTGGTCCTATGCGCAGGAAAAATGCCTTGAGTTACGGCCTAATCCGGGCTAAAAGCCCGCCATGAACAAATCCGTCATTTTCTCGTTGTTAGCTTTGAGTTCCATTGTTTTCTCTTTTTCGGGTTTTGCCTCCGCATTAGCCTATGGTGATGAGGTCATGATTGAAGTGGGGCCCTCCGATAAAGTTTTTGTTTTGAAACACACGGATGGCGCCAAAGGCGCTGCTTTCGTGCGTACGAGCGATACAGAGCGTCTCGCGCAAATGATCGCCGAGGGCTATGAAGTCGTCGCAAAAGAAGGTCCTAACGGCGCAGAGCTTGTCTTGGGCGACGTGATTCCTGAAGATGTTGCGCAAGCTGAAGCGACTCAAGTTGCGCAGAATATCGCAGCTCAAGACGGCGCTGACTTTATTCGCGATGTGGACATGGGGATTGGGATCAACCTTGGCCTTACGACGGGTGGAAAAGCGCGACTCCTTGCAACCGTAGGTCCTGGCTTGGTGGTCGGAGTTGATCTGGATATCGGCACGGTAATTTTCTTGAGCGAAATGACTGCGAGTGCGATTTTGGGTTGGAGTTTTGAGATGGGTCGCCAAGCGATTCGTCCTTATGTGACCTTGGGCGCTGGCAGGGGCGGGGTTTTTGCACTCCTGGCCGCAGCCAGTGGTTCGATCACCCATACGGGTATTGGATTGGAGTGGAAGCCTGCCCGTTGGTTTGGGCTCGGGCTTGAAGGGGGCATGAACGTCATGGGCGCGCACACGACCCAGGGCATCGGCGGAACTCATTACGATACGAAGCCTATTGAATATCCCTATGCCCGTTTAAACTTCATGTTCTATTTTATCTAGGCTCTCATCTAAAACCGCTCGATGTATTGGCATCGGCGGCACAAATCTTCAACGAGTCGTCGATCGCGAAACCCTTGAAGCATGGCTTGCGCACGGGGTGTGCCGAGAATATTGGCAAGGGGTTGCACTTGCGCATGCCCAAGCGTGATGCAGGCGTCTTTGTCCAAGCAACAAGGCACGACGGTGCCATCAATCAGAATTCCAAAATGATTGGAAAGCCCGAAACAGGTTCCACGCTCGCCCTGCAGCGGGAGGTTTAAGTTTGGCCAGACAAACTGAGCGTCAGAATTGAGATAGAGTCGGCCTTTTATGTTTCGGCTCTTCTGCTGGGTTAAATCGACTTTAGGATCCAGGGTCACTCCAAATCGCTCGCCGATGCGCTCGAGAAAATTCAGATTTTCCGTCCGATGTTCATGAAGGCTGGCGAGGTTCCAGAGGCGGAAGTTGATATAGAGGTCGGGACGTTCCTCAAAAGCGCGCTCCGTAAATGAGAAGATGCGATCTAAGTAGTGGGAAGGATCTTTTCCTGCGAAATTATCTAGAAAGCTATGCAGCGAAAAATTGACTTGCCGAAAGGCAGGGTGGAGAAGAAGCGCAGCTTGCGGCTCGCGAAGCAAAATTCCGTTGGTGACAAAGAAAATCTTCAAGCCGTGTTCATGGCAAATTTCGACAAGTTCAGTGAGCTTGGGATGAACGAGGGGTTCACCCATGAGATGAAAACAAACCATCTCGGTTAAAGGCGGAAGCTGCTCGATGATCTTACGAAAGAGAGCGACCTCGATGTGACCTTTAGGGCGTGTGACCTCAGGACAAAAGCTGCAGTGTAGATTGCAGATGTTACTGATCTCAATGTGAACTTTTGTGAATCGAAGCCTCTTCTTCATCTCAATACAACACTATTTGCAGAGCAATCCTTCTTGATCTCCAATCAACTCTCCGGCCGCATTCTTTTGGGTGGGACGGTTGTAATGATCGGGGCAATTGTCGAGCGCATCTGGGGTTCCGTCGCCATCCCGATCGCCCGGCGTTCTTTGTCTCACTTTAAGATCGACACTGGGCATTTCACGAATTGAAACTGGAAGGCGCGCCAGCAACGAAATCATGTCGTTGTTGCCTTCGATTTTCGTGCGGTTGATGGCGTCCGCAGAGGGGCTAAAAAGTACGGCGCCGTGTTTCGATTTTTGGCCTTCATTTTTCTCTGAATCGGTGGGGGCAATCATCACTGTGCGACCTTTGAAATAAATTCCGGTTGCGACTCGTCCCGCTCCACACTGGTCAACAGGAGGATCCCAGGCAAAAAGTGGACTCCCCACGTGGGCAAGTTGGGTGGACATCAGCTCCTGCGATTGTGCGGCGATATCAAAATGGTAGGTCCAAAGATCGCGCTTCATGCCCTCGCTTCCGCCTCGGAGAAACACATAGAAACGTCCAGCAAGTGAGCGAAGGGGCGAGGGGTCGAAAATGGCGCCTGTTTCACCGAGGGTATAAGGGCACATCCCGTGGTCTTTGCCGATCCATTGGGGGGCCTCTAGGCTCTTGAGCTGGGAGTCATAGCGATGGGAAAACAGGGCGCTCACACTTTCCCCGCAAAATGGATGCGGAATTTGGGTCGACGGATGTCGTGATCCGAAGACGTAGAAGTCGCCCTTGAGGTCAAAACCCGTTGCGACTCCGTAGTCGGCTGATTCGCCCAGAGATTTTGTGGCGCCAGTGATAGGATCAATCGCCACGAGTTCGCCGTTGCTACAGATTCGTCCGACAATCGCGTAGAGATTGAGCGCTGGATCTGCGGCAGCCACGGGATCGCAGATCGCAGGAGTTAGGGAGTTCGGAGCACGCAATACCCTAACCGAAGCCGTTTTCATTGTGTCGGTGCCAACCGAGAATTCGATTTCTAAGAGATACCCAAGGTCCGTCACGAAGACACCCACAAAGTCACTCACCACGCTTCGGGCGACACTTAGGCCCGACGAAACTTTTCCGTATTGGGTTTGGTCGTAATCGAGTTTGAAGTTTTTCCCGTTAAAGACGGAGACGCCTTCAATGGCGGCTTCTCCTGCGGCGAGTTTTTCCCGAATTGCAGCAACGTTGGATTCGTCCGGGCCGTAAGCAAAGCTCAGATCTCCGGTATCCTTCGCGACATAAACCATTGCGAGTAGGTTTTGGACTTCAATAAGTTGAGGGGTGATAAAGGGAGTTGTCTTCACGACGCTGTCTCTGACGAGTGGGAAGTCGCCAAACGCAAATTCAAGATTGGATTCCTTGAGACTTGAGTCGCAAGGCGAAATCACGCCGTCGCCGTTCCAATCGATTGCACCGTTTGGCCCGATCGATCGGGGGGGGATTCCGCCTTCTGTGAGGTAGGAGAGTTCTTTTGGGATTTCAAAACTTTTTCCAATCGCCCAATCCGAAATCGTAACTTTTTCGCCTGAAAGGGCAATGCCTAATCCTTTTTCCTCGCAGACATCAAATTCGTTAAGGGTGGGATATTTGGAGCGGCTATACCCTTCTTGGGAATAGGCGACTGAGTAGTTCATGATGGAGGGGTAATTGGGTTTTCGATTGACCCGGTCCCCGCCGCCGTGACCTAAGCCAAACTTGTGTCCAAACTCGTGGGCGAGGGCTTTTCCGTTGTTGCCGACTTGAACAACGACGTCGTTAAAGCTTGCTTGCCCGCCGCCATAGCAGCCGATAAGGGCGTAATGAAATTTTTTGGCGCGCTCGGGAGGAAAGAAGAAATTAAAGAGATCCATTTCGTTGATAGTAAGGGTGGGGGAGTTCTTCGCGGTAGGAATGGGGCCAATGGATCGCGCTTTGGCTAGTGGTTTTCTGGCTTCGTTGAAAGTGAGTGTTTGTCCATTTGTGGAAAGGTCATCGCAGTCCCAGATCGTTTCGCCGTTATCAATGTGAGCGCACCAAGAATCATCAAGCCTGTCCCGATAGAGGCCGATCACAAATTTTGCTTCATCTCGTCCGAAACGTGGGCGGTTGTTTGTGTTAAATTCGTTTTCAAGCACGTTCTTAGGATCAAAGTTATTGCCGGTGGTGCAATAGAACCAGTCGAATTGGAAAAAAACGTCTTTGCGGCCAACTTTGGCGCCCAGAGCTTGACCTTCGGCGGAGAGTTCCCACTCATCAGAGAGTCCGTCGTTGTCGGTGTCTGTGAAAGCAGTGACCTTGCATCCTGGGCTTGAAATACTAAGCGCCAGTAATAATCCCAATGCATAGAAAGTCTTGGACATAGGCAGTTTTTCCTTCGGTTTTACGATTATCTTAATGTCCGATTTGGAGCCAATGGAAAATGCCGGGAGGAGGTGGGTGGGGCGGGCTAAGTTCGATGCGCAGTGTTAATTTCTAATTAACTGTTATTGCATGTTTATTTTTGTTAAAAATACCATACAATTATATTCAAGTATTTGAGCTATCTATGGTATTCTTCTTATTAGGGGGAACTTGTGTCTTTTGACTTAGTTCGTGCTCAGCATTTCCGTCTTTTGTTGATGTGCGTTTTTGTAGCGACGCTCGTGTCTGCCTGTACCGTGAGATCGAATCGCACGACGGCGACGCAGGAAGAACGTTCGGCCAGCACTGCTGACCCGAGCCCAAGTCCGAGTGCGACGCCAAGTGAAACCGCGACTCCGGAGAGCGCTCCGGTAATTTTCAGTCTTTCATCGAGCACCAATCCAGGGAGTTATACTTTGGGAGCATCGATTGATGTCTCGGTTTTGTTTTCTACCGCTGTCCTAGTAAGTGGCACGCCGACTCTCTCGCTAAATTCGGCTTCACCTTTTTCGACGGCAACTTATGCGAGTGGCTCGGGGAGTGATACGCTACACTTTATTTATCAAGTCCAAGCGGGAGACACGGCGAGTCCTTTGAACCTGCTTACGACGCCTGGGCTTGAGCTTAATGGAGGCGCAATCCGAACCGATGGCGGAACGGCGGCGGATCTAACGCTTCCGGCGGTGGACTCGGCGCAAGCCCTTCCCGGATCAGCGGTGATTGTGGTGGATACAACTGCGCCTGCAAATACAAGCGGACTTGCAGCAGTGGGTGGCGTGGAATCCCAAACGGTAATTTGGTCTACAAATGGTGATGCAGCAGGGTATGTGCTCGTTCGAAGGCCGGCCGGCGCAGTGACGTGGGTCCCTACTCCGGGCGAGAGTTATTCCGCTGGACCCGTGGATAGTGATCATACAATTGCGTACATTGGCGCCTTGTCTTCTTTATCGGATCTGAGTCTTGCGAGTAATACTTCTTATTATTATTCTTTGTACTCATACGATTCGGCGAAGAATTACTGCGCGACTCCTGCAACGATAAGTGGATCCACTTTTGTGTCGACGTGGACTTCGGTGGATGGTGGGGCGGCGACGGGGATAAATGCGGATCCGGCTAAGAATGCGTTTTCTCCAAGGCTCGCGACCTTAGATTCTAAGATTTATGCGGTTTGGGTAGAAGTGAATGGATCTGCTGCCCCTGCAGTCCGAGTGGCTGTCAATAACGGGAGTAACAGCATTTGGGACTTGGTTGATGGAGGCGGGCTCAATATTGATCCCACATTGTATGCTGAAGCTCCTGCCATTATTGTCTTTAACAATGAGCTCTATGTGGGATGGACTGAATCTGATGGCGTACCCCTCTTTTCAAGGTATCAACTGCATGTAAAAAAATATAATGGCAATGACTCTGCACCGGGATGGAGTAATTTAAATGGGGGCATATCGCTTAATAAGAACTCCCTCAAGGATGCCTTCAGTCCAAATTTTGTAATTTTTGGCTCTAAGCTTTATCTTGCGTGGATGGAAGCAAAGGCAGCATTTTTTAATATTCGCATTCGTGATTTCGATGGCGCTAGTTGGTCCTTTGTGGACGGGGATGATGCAGCGAATGGGATCAATATAAACTCGGACAAGGACGCGAATACTCCCTTCTTGTTTGTGTTTGAAGGCAAACTCTATGTGACCTGGGCGGAACAAAATGCAGCTAACAAATATCAGGTTAGAATTGCACAATATAATGGCGTCGCTACTTGGGAACTTAAGGATGGGACCGGCGCAAACGGTATTAATAAAGACGTCACAAAAAATGCAGCCAATTATCCCTATGGCTCGCAGTTAGCATCAGCAAATTCGATTCTTTATGCAACATGGACCGAGGATGATGGTTTAGGCAATTATCAAGTTCATGTTTCAGCTTACAATGGCAATGACCTAGCGCCGGTCTGGTCGCTCGTCGATCCGGCTCTGCAACCTGGACTTAATCGGGATGCTGCTTATACCGCGATTGGCTCCGTTTTCACGACCCTTAATTCAAGACTTTATCTTTTTTGGCACGAAATGTGGGCCTCTGGGACAGCAATTCATGCCTCAGTTTTTGATAATGGTGTGTGGAGCGCTGTCGATGGTTCAACAGCCTATGGACTTACCCAGAGTCAGACCGGTACAGGCTCCACTCCTAACGCTATTGCAGCCAACTCAAAGTTCTACTTAATTTGGGGAGAAGACAATCCGGGCCAAATCCGCGTCAAAACCGGAAACTAACCCCTCACCACCCCATCTGCAATCCCGCCGAGACTGACAACATATTTATACTAAATGAATCAATGAGTCCGATTTGCGTGGGAGAGAGTCGAATGTCGGCCACATCAAGAGTGAGCAGCAGAGCCTTCGAGGCCAGGGGGGAATTGAGCTGGAACCCTCCTCCGATGGCAAGTTCCCGATCCGCAAGTTTAGGTATGCTTGCGCCGGCGGTAATTGGGGCAAATTTGAAATACGCGAATTTTGCGCGCTCCCCGGCTGCGAAACGCTTCGTCTGTAGGAAAAGCTGGGGACCCGTTAAGAGACTAATTCCGTAGGCATTGCCTGATACAAACATGGACCACATGTACCAGCCCGTCCCAAGGCTCCATTCAGTCTTGCCCGGTGTACCCGCAAAGAGATAGTTGAGACGGCCGTTGATTCCGAGAAACCGCGCGCTGGGTTGAGCGGCCGGGGTTGAAGAAAACCAGAGAGGGAGAAGGGTGAAATAGGCACTCGCGCTTGCGTCGATGCGTTTTGGAACGATTTTGAAACTCGCGCCTAGTTTCAGCGTTAACGCCAACTCGCTTAATTCAATGGGGCCTGGAGTTTCGCTGTATCGCATATACGTGGGCCCCAAGTTGGCCAGAAATTCCCAGCGTGAACTTCTCTTTTTCGCCCGATAAACGATCGCGTATTCAGAGGCAAGAAAGTCTTGGTCGGTCTTGTTTGCGAATTTCACTTTCCCGAGAGTGTCGCCCGAATCCGAAGTGGTACTCGGTTTCTTTACAGTGACCCGTGACCATTCAGCGCTTGTTTCAACCGACTTTTTCGAAAAGGTGGATCCCTTAAAAACCGCGTCGGCAGAATGCATAAAAACAATATTGAGAGAAAGCCCATCATCTTTGCAGACGACGCCAGCGTAGAGAAACTTGCTTTCCAGTTTTTGTTTCTGAATGGATATCCCGCGATCCCAGCAGCTGCGATCAAGCCAAAATACGGGTTCGTCATAATCGAGTTCAACCCAGAGGCCGATGTCCTGCGCTTTTCCTTTCGCGTCGGTGTATTCTACGGTGGCAGACGTCATGCGCGCATTGAGGTCAAAACGAAGAACGCTTCCGTGTCCGCTGCCCGGTTTCTCAAACGGCTGATCCTCAGGATTGAGGCGCGCCTCAAATGCCGAAGAACCTTTCAAAGACACATCCTTAAAATCCGAAGGGAGCTCGATCCAAATCCGAAGGGCGGGCTGCCCGACTGGCGAATTCTTTGACTCACGATCAAAAAGCCAGCGACTCCTAATTTTCCATTTGGGATCCGTCCGCTGTCCTTTCCAATCAATCCAAAAGACCTTGGGGGAGGGGAACTGTGCCGTCTTGCTTTTCACCCACAGGGGCGACGTGGCCGTGCCCTCCGCAGCAATAGACGGCAAGGGAATCAGACTCAGTACGAGTCCAATCCATATAATCGCTCGACGCTCCACGTGAAGGTGTTCCCCCTGTTATTTAAGGGTATCATAGGCAATTTAATCAGCAAGAGTGTCAAATTTCTGACTGGCGCCCCATGGCGCGTGCAATATTTTCAACTTCTTGAAGAGAATTGCCGAAATAACTCCTGTGGGGGAGCACCTTTGTCTCGTGGTATGGAGATTTGAAAGGTTGCCCAACACGGAGGAACATGGACTTTAGCCGAAGAAAACTTCCGAAAGACGCACTCGAAGATATGAGACTGTGTCCCATGAAGTCGGTCAAACCGTACGCGCTCATGCTTGCGCCGGTCTACGTGTTTTTGCCAAAGAATGAAAAGTTTATTTCGGTTAAAGCCCCGCTGGACTTCTTCACGCCGGAGGAGCTGCAGCGGTTGGCCTCTTATCGGACGTTCTATCTTCCAGAATTTGTCGATTCTGCTTTGTCCTATCGCAAAGCTGGTCGCAGTATTCGAGGGCTTTTGTCATGGGAGTCCGAAGCTCCTTTAGGGGAAAATTGCCAAGTGGCGCTACCTCCTCCTCCCTATCAACTGAATGATTCCATCTTGCGCATGATGGGTCCCCTGTGGGGCGCGGGTGCCGCAATTGAACCCTTTTTCATCGCGGTATTGGTCAACGAGCTGTGCGGCTTGCTTTCACCCGAAGTCTTGTTGAAGTGCCGAGACCATAGTATCTCCGATTTTGAATATGCGGTGTTGCTCTCGAGCTGGAGTGTGTTTTTGGCGCTTCATCTGGGTTTTTCGGACCTGGATTTCTTGAGAGCCCTTCGTGAGCGCGTGTTTAAGGAGGTTTCCGAGGAGAGAAGCCCCACCACGGTGACGAACGAGGTTGATCAACTGGTGCTTTTGGCGCGGGCTTCATTGCCGAATGAAAAAGTGCGAACGCTGCAGGGAAACTGGTTTGCGGGCCGCCCCGAAAATGTTGCGCGCCGGATTTTGGGTCGTATCAAGAGACTTCAAGATCAATTGATTCCAAGTGCGGCCACGGTCGCTTCTGTTTTCGGGGAAAGGGGGTTTATCGATGCTTAAGTTCGGCAAGATTGCCCCAAGATCCTTGGAAAGTTTTGGGGTCGCCGGACTTCTAGGGGAGAAGTGCACGGTCTTCTATGAGAGTCTCTTTAGTACAAAACACATTGGGCGTGTTTCGGACTTGCTTGCTGCGCGGCTGAGTCAAGAAGGCTTGGATGAATTGGAATTTCGAACGCTTCTTCTTTTTAGCGCGTTTGATGGTTACCGAGGTTCGGGAAACGTCCTTTCTTCTCCAATGCTCGTGGAGTGCGGGTTGGATGAAGAGAAGGTAGCGGTGGGTGTGTCTTTCAATCTTGCAGACTCTGTAGAACTTGACCCTCGTGCGTTTGCGGAGCGTATCCGAACTCAAAAGCCTGTCGGCGAAATTGAAAAACTCATTCTTGAAATCGACGCCCATTCTGATCGTTTGGTGGTGCGCGTACAGCCAGACGGAAATCGCGTTGAGATCGTTAGCCTGCTTGGAATCACCGGAAAAATTGATCCAGAAGAACTCACGAATCGCCAACCCCCCGAAGTGCTTGTCTTCGATAAACCGCCCCAAGAAAAGGTCATGTCCGGAGAGTATGTTCAACTAGGAGATCTTAACTATTCTCAGTTGCTCAAAGACGATGCGCCGGGGTCGAAGCTCGAATCACCTACGTCGGGCGATGTAATTGCACTGCAAATGTTAGATCAGATTAACGTGGGTGATGAAGTGGTTCAGGTCAAAGGCGTGCACGCTGAGGCCGAACGTGTGAAGAAAGTATTGGGGGGGCTTGGGGACCCGAACACGGATGAAACTTTAGTTAAAGGAGGGTCCTCCGCGGCAGAGGATGTTGCGAAAGTGGGTGGAGGATCTTTTGAAGACGATTCTGTTCAGAAGGTTAAAGGCTCCGCCGACGGTCCTGATTCGCTGTTGCAGCGAGTGATGGGCGCCTTTGAAAATAGTGATTCTGAAGCGCAAAAAGTCGCGGGTCAGAGCGAGACGATCGAGGATAAGCTTTTCAAAGTCGCAGGAGCTGACGGGAGGGTTTCGCAGGAGGCGGTGATGCAGGCGCTGGCTGCGATTCAAAATCCTGCGATCTCAGAGTCTGCAAAATTGAAACTGTATAGAAAGCAAATTCAGGAGTTACAGCGCAAGCTCCAACAAATTGAGCAGCAGAAAGAAGGGGGGCTATTTTCTGTCGAAGGAGGGGTAACGGGCGCTCTGAAGAAACTTTTTAGAAGAAAAGGATCTGAAGATGAAGAGCAAGTCGCCGAGAAGAAAAAGGCGAAGAGCAGCCTCTTTGACGGGCCTTTGGATTCAGAGACTGCCGAGGGCGAGGAATCTGAGGATGGATTTGGGGACATTTCTATTGACGTGGTAGACGCCGACGGTAAAAAGAAAAAACGAGGGGGTAAGAAATCTGGAATTGGCGCAGATGCGCTTTCAGATCAGCTCGATAAGTTTTTACAGTCGGACGGTGATAGCGCCGACAATGAGGGTGAGATCGAAGAGGATGACTCTGAAGAAGAGACTGGAGAAGCGGATTCAGGAACCTTAGATATTGAGTTTGATTTTGGTTCCGGTGATGGGGAGCCTTCTGCAAAAGGCCAGAAGTCCCAAAAGTCAAAGAAGAAGAAAAGGACGTCGAAAGACCCACAGGCGTCCGGGGCCGCCCCAAAACTTGATTTTTCCATCGAAATGGGAGCCTCGTTAGATGTGGAATCAAATGAAGAGGCGTCCGAAGACGAGGAGACGGAAGCATCCGGCAAACCCTTGAGCGGTGACGCCTCGGATGCCATCGAAAAATTGCTCGCAGCTGCAACGTCTGAAGACGGTGGAAAAGCTGGTAAAAAGAAGAAAAAGGCGCTAGGTGGATTTTGGCCCTTCGGCAAGAAAAAGACAGCGGTTAAAGCGGCGGATGAAGAAGTTGTTATTGCCGGTGAAGCGGCGCTTAATGACAGGGTCATGGTGCGGGGCTCTGGATCGGCCGAGGATACGGGAGTAGATGTCGTTTCCGACAAGCTCTTAGATGAAGTTTCAGGGGGAGCGCTCGCTAAGTTTTTGGAGCGTACGCAACAGGAGGCTGCAGACGTTCATCGCGAGTTACAAGGTAATCCGCGCATCCAAAAGCGGGTTGACGGTTTAATGGCAGATCTCATTTCTGAAAAATCAAAATTGAACGACGTGTCCAAGAAGCTTTCACTGATGTTCCGGCAAAAAGCGCTCGAATTTAAGAATCGTGAGGCAAATCTTCGGGAAGAAGTCAGGCGAGGGGAAGATCAGATTCGCTCCAAAAATAATGCACTTGCCCGCGCGAAAGAACAGCTCGCAACTACTGCTGCGAATTTGGAGCGATTCAAAGGTTCGGGACTTAATGCGGCCGATGAAGCCGCACTAAAACATCGCTATCAGCTCACCCAAAAGACCCTTGCCGTGAGCAAAGAAGAAAACGCGCGTTTGAATCAGAAAATTCAGGATATGAGAAACCAACTCGTCACCGCCCAAATGGGGGCAAAAACCAAGGGCCCAAGCTTTACGGAGTATCAGGCGCTTAAGAGTCGGACGGACCGTCTTGCATTTCAGTGTGAAGAGTTCAAAAAGGCAAACCAGCAGCTTCAAGAGCAAGTGAATCAGGCAAATAAGGCTCAAGTGAGCGGTGTTGGGGCTGCGGTGGACAGTGCGAACGACGAGTGGAAGCGTAAATACGAGGTACTCAATAAGTCTGCTGCTTTCTATCAAAAAGAAAACGAGCAAATTAAAAGACGATATGATGAAATCAAGCGTGAGGATGTGCGAACGAAGATGGAAGTGGGAAGGCTTCAGAACGAATTAAATGCTGCCAAGGCAGCCTCGGCGCGGGGAACTAAGGGTTTCGCTTTACGCCACCAAAGCCTGGCGGAACAAAACCTCCTGGATCTAAGGCAGCGTAAAGGGCGGCGAAGATGACAGAGTCCTTTGATTGTCTCGTGGTGGGTTTGGGAGTTGTGGGCTTGTCCATCACGCGCGAGCTTGCGCTCAAAGGCTATCATGTTGTTGGAATTGATGCGGAGTCTCGAGTGGGAACGGGGGTGAGTTCCCGAAACAGCGAAGTTATTCATTCGGGAATTCACTATCCTCCAGGCAGTCTTAAGGCGCGTTTCTGTGTGCGTGGCAGAGAGCTTATTTATTCCTATTCCAAAGAGCATGATGTCCCCTCGCGTCAAACAGGCAAGCTCGTGGTCGCCACACATGCCTCACAAGGGCTCCTGCTTGAGAAGCTCCGGCTGTGTGGCGAAGCGAACGGCGTTGTGGGGCTAGAGCTCTTATCGGCTGAGCAAGTCAAGAGACTGGAGCCTCAGGTTTCTTGTGCTTGTGCACTTCATGTTCCGCAAACCGGCATTTTTGACACCCATGCCTTCATGTTGCGGCTGCGGACTGAGGCAGAGGCTCAGGGTGCAATGATCGCTCTTCAGGCTCCCTTTTTAGGATGTGAGGTGGCGTGCGGATTTGTGGCACGGGTGGGGCATCCAGAGGGCGGCAGTTTTGAGCTTCGGGCTCGTACTCTGGTGAATGCCGCAGGTCTGGGCGCGCAGAAAGTCGCAGGCCTGGTGCAGGGCATGCCTTCGGAGAAGATCCCGAAACGTTACTTAGCAAAAGGTAGCTATTTTTCTCATCAAGGGGTTTCCCCATTTTCACGGCTCGTGTACCCGCTGCCTGAACAGGGAGCTTTAGGAATTCACTCCGTTGTTGACCTTACAGGGAGGGTTCGCTTTGGACCCGATATTGAGTATGTCGATTCAGAAAACTATGAAGTAGATCCTGTCCGTGCTCAGTTTTTTTCTGAGTCGGTTCGAAAATATTTTCCAGCAATCCAAGAGCGTGCTTTAAGTCCCGATTTTTCCGGCATTAGGCCCAAGATTCATCCTCCGGGTACCGACTCAGTTGATTTTAGAATTGATGGCTCAGCGGTGCATGGAGTTTCAGGTCTTGTGAACCTTTTTGGAATCGAGTCACCCGGTCTAACTTCGAGCCTCGCGATTGCGGAATATGTAGTAGAAATTCTCAAAGAGGTTCTGGGTTAGAGGCGTTGAGGAAGGATCGAATTTCTGAAGCGACTCGTACCCACTCTTCTGTGCCCAGACTTGCTTCATCAATAATGAGATGGTGGTAGGTTCCACGAATCTGGGAGTGAAGGGTGCTGGTCTTCAGAGTTTTCCACTGAATCAGTTTGTTATTTTGAATAAACTCTGTCAGGTGACGGAAGTTCACAAGGGTGTCCTTGGGGTCAATAATGAGAAGAGTCGGAAGGTTGAGGACGGATTTTTCAGATGCCGCAAGGATTTCGACTGCCCGTAAGGTTGCACGATAGGCAGCGAGTGAGGTGGCGTCATGGACACCATAACCTTCGGGACTGAAGGAGGGAATGAGGAACTCCCCCCCGAAAGCCTCAAGCAGCCTGATGGCGCGCGCGAGGGGTCGAGGTGCAATTCCTGGAGCCATAAGAATTTGGCGGTCAAAATCGATCCCTCGAATTTTAAGTAAGCAACCGAGTAGCCCCCCGAGCGAGAATCCGAGAAAAAAGAAGGGAACCCCTAGGTGGCGCGCGCGAATTTGCGCATCTCGTGCCTGATGTTCAAGTTCTATCGTCCATTCTTCGAGGGTTACCGACTGCATCTCCACCAGAGACCCCTGGTGACCCTTGAGGGCGACTCGAAGCACATCGAAGTCTTCGGTGTGAAGGATTTTACACAACGGATCCATGCGTTCGGGGCGAAGATTGAGTCCGTGGACGACAAGGACCACGGCGCGTACTGAGGAGGGCGGTGCGTAGAGCCACATGGAGCCACTTTACTTTGTGTTTGACAAAAACTCACGCACGAAAGAACGTGGAAGTTCATGAAACTTGCTGTTTTTAAAGAGAAAACGGATCTAGCTCTTTGGGTTTTGCTCGGAGCACTGATCTTTTCAGGGGTTTGTTTTTTCTGGGGCTCGGTGCTTTCTTTTTTCCCTGTTCCTTGGCCTGATGATTCCGCCTTTTTTCTCCCAGGAATTCAGTGGGTGAGTTCTTCTCCTCGATACCTCATGCACGCGCAGGCCCCTTTTGTGCCGACCTATGATCAAGCCAATTTTAATACGATGCCGGCTTTGCCGTTGCTTTTTGGTTTGGCGCATCGGCTCGGGGTCCATACGAGTCATGCGCTTCGGTTTTTGGGAATGCTCGTTTTTGGAGGTTGGGCATTCGCCCTGGCGGCCTTTGCGCGTCGTCGGGGTGTGGGCTGGGGCTTGACGTTCTTGCTCACCCTGTGCGCCCTCTTCTCGCCTTCGATCCGCTGGGGAGCGATGGTTGTTCGGCCTGAAATTTGGCAAGGATTGATTTGGGTTTTACTCGTACTGGAACTTGATTCGGGCCGGTCTAGGCTATGGCGAGTTTCAGGGTTTTTGGCCTGCGCAGCCTACATCCATTTTGAAGCGTTTTTGTGGATCGGGCCGGTCGCATTGGGACTCTATCCAGCAAGCAATCACGAGACACCTTGGGCCGCACAGTGGCTTAAGAGTCTTTGGGGCGTTTTTCTTAGAACCCTTTTGTTTCTCCTCCCGTGGTTGATTTACGTCGCTTTGAATTGGGATATTTTTTGGATTCAGCTGAACACCCAGTTCGGGCGACTTCATGCTTATCATCCCTACATCACCTCGCTTCATAGCTTTTTTCATTCTCTGTTCATGGAGCTCGGGAGTCCGGTGGGTTTTCCAAAGTTTTTTAATCTCGCAAAAATCATGACCTGGATCATGATTGTTTTTGGGGTTTTTGTGGGGCTACGACGCATTTGGCGGGAGCCCAAGGAGCGGGCCATTGGTTTGGCCGTCGTTTCGGCGCTTTTTGGGACCTTCTATCTTTGGATGACTAAGCCTGAGACCTGGTTTACCGCGATGATTCATCTTTCGCTCTGGGTCCTTTTTGTCTTTGCTTTGAGTGGTATAAGCCAGCCGTTTCGAAAAATCTGGGCCTTCGGGTTGGGCTTGCTACTCGTACTGCATGTAGGGGTCGCGGTTCATCAGTGGCGCGAAGCACGTGATCAGTATTCTTGGGAAAGCTATGAAGCGTGGGTGAATTGCATTGATGCGACGATCGGCGCGCGCACTAAAATCTGGCAGCCTCATTGGCCTGATGTCTTGGTGCAATTAGCGGGAAAAGATCCGAATCGCGATTATACGCGGGCAGTTGATTTTCAGAATGTCGATGCACTGATTGAAAAACATGCCCATTCCTCAGAAGTGATTATTCATAGCCTTTTCTTGCCTCTTGATCACCCCTTGACTCGTGGGGATTTTCGTGGCCCCCCACGGGGCGAGGATCTTCATTTTGTCACGGACTATCCCTGGATGCCGTTTAAACAGTACTCGGCAGCGAGTCCTACGATGAAGGGCTGGTCTCTGCAGATTTGTCAAAGGGGTCCGTTTTGGGCGGCAGTTTCTCTGAAAGGGGCGCGTTGATGGGATTTATGAAGAAAGTGTCCCCTTATTGGCTATGGTTTGCCTTTGCCGTTTTGGTTAGGCTGGTCGCGGCTACGGGAAATTCACGCTGGAACCATCCGGACGAGTGGTTTCAAACGGTGGAATTTGCAAACCTCATCCTAAATGGCGTGGGTAGTTTCACTTCTGAAGTGAGCCTTCACATGCGAAATCTTTCGTGGCCCACACTTCTGGGGCTTCCGTTAGGTCTTGCGCGGGCTTTGGGGAGTGATTGGGTAGGGGCGCGCTTCTATTGTGTCGAGATTTTTACCGGACTTTTGGATCTTGGGATTTTGTGGGGATTTTGGCAGTGTCTCCAAGCATTGGCCCGGGAGAAGGATTTTCCACAGGTATTAAAAGGTTGGTTGCCTTGGGCTCCCGCTTTGGTTTTGCTTCCTTGGTTTGGGCCCGTTGACGCATTAAGGCCAAGTCAGGAACATTTGAGTGCGATCGCGCTTTGGCTTGCTTTGGGAGCCCTTTGTAGGGGGTGGTATTTTGTCGCGGGAGTATTTTGTGTCGCGGTGGGTGCTTTTAAATATCCGGCTGGGACCTTCTCGCTTGGATTTTTTTGCACCATGAGTTTGCGTTGGCTTTTCAAGCGTGATTCTTTAAGATTTTTTCTCCGGTATCTATTGGGAGTCGCTGCGGGGATTTTTGTCTTTGGTCTAGCTGATTGGATTTTCTATGGGCGTCCTTGGGAAAGCCTTTGGATGTACTCGCTCTTTAACGTATTTACGGATCTAAGTAGTCGATTTTTTGGAGCACAGTCGGGGACAATTTATCTCGACTATTTGACAGGACACTGGGGCGGGGCACTAGCTTTTGTCGGAATTCCTGTCGCGACGTTGTGTCTTCCTGGGCTTTGGTTTGGGCTTAAGAATTTGCAGCCTTGGGCTTTGGCTCTGATAGTTTATCTCCTCGCTCACGGGAGCGTTCCGCACAAAGAGTCGCGGTTTATTATTCCGGTTGAGTTTCTTTGCGTTTGGGCCGGGATTCAAGGTCTTATTGTTTTAGTCTCGATTCCGGTCATGCGAGATATGGCGGAGTCGATTTGGAGAAACTCTTGGTTTCGGCGGTTGATCAATTTTACGGTCGGTTTGAGTTTGCTCGTGAATGGCGCGTTTTTTGTTCGAGGCCTTTGGGGAGAACGCTGGATTGCCCAAGAAACGTTTTTTGAAGTGAATCGGCATTTGCGTGAAAACCCCGGTGTTTGCGGCGTGGTGTCTGTTCGTCGACCGATTTCGTTGAGCTTGCCCGGGCCTTCTGGGCAAGTTCCTCAACCCGCGTTTGGATATTTTCCCGCAGAGAGACGCTCCCCAGTTTTTCCGCAGCTTGCCATTCGACCGTTGATTTGGATTGAGGCGCCGCCCCAATGCAGTTCGGACTTAGTGATCCTTCTTCATCAGCATAAGCCAGATTCTGGATGGGAAGAGCGCGGCTGCAAAATGCTATCTTCTGGAGTCTTGAAGTTTGTTCCCAGAGCACTTTGGACGGATCTTCTCGATTGGAATCTCGTGAGTGGAACGTGGTATCGATGTCCCTCTTCTGTGCTCGGGGCGTTTTCGAAAACAGAAACACGAAAAATTCTGAAACATAGTTTTGACCGGCTTCCTTATCTCCCTCCTTGGAGAATCTCGGGAGATTCACTGCTTTCCTTCTACAGTGAGCTTAAAGCCCCGTTGAACTTAGCGGACGGAACTTTGGGGGATTGGTGAAGAGCCTCCTTCTTAAGATATTCAGCATCTCGATTTGGATTTTCTCTGTTGCAGTGAGTTTGATGATTCTGACGGGTGGGGGGCGGGTCAGAATTCCGCAGGGGCCCGTTTTGGAGTTCTCTTCCGTTGATCTTTGGGTCCTCATCTGTGTTCTGTTGGTAGGGCTTCACTCCTGGCTTGCTCCGGGCAAAACACATGGGGTCGTGCTGATTCTGGCTCGATGGGTGGAGCGGTTTCAAAATCCGCAGCGATCTAAAAGGGCGCTTGCCAGTTTGTTTGTTCTTGTTTTTGGAGGCCTTTTTCTCGCGCATTGTTTGAAACATTTGAGCTTCCGGACCGACATGGCCGATATGACGTTTCTTCATCAGGCGTTGTTTCATCCGTTTTCCAGGCCAGTGCTGCAGTGTGATTTTTGCCCCGGCGGGAGTTTTTTAGGTGCTCATCTTGCGTTTTCGCTTGGTTTGCCGGGTTTGATCATGGGCTGGATTCAGTCGGATACCCTTGTTTTCTTGCTGCAGGTTTTCGCTGTTGCTGGGCCTCTTTGGGTGGGCTTTAGGTTGGGTCCCCTGCGGGGTCGACCCGAGCGCTGGTTTTGGGTTGGGTTCATTATTTTGGCTAATCGGTCGCTTCGCAATAGTTTGATTTGGGATTTTCGGGAAGATCATTTGATTTTTGCCTTTCTTTTGGGGGCTTGTTTGTCACTTTACCGTTCAAGGGTTGCGGGTTTTTTTGGCTTTTTGATTTTGGCACTTTTTTCGAAGGAAAATGTGGCTTGGATTGCGCTATTTTTTGTTTTTCCCGTTTTGTATGAAAAACGGATGACACTTTCTCGCCCGGCTCGCTGGAAGGTGGTCGTTGCGGTTCTAGGGCTGTGTCTCATATGGGGGATTTTTTCGTTTCGCGTTTTGATACCTCATTTTTCGGGCGCGATGGAAAAAGCGATGGATATTCCAAAGCGTTTTCCGGGATTAGGAGGTACTCCTCAAGAGGTTTTACAGAAACTCCTCTTTTCTCCAGCGGTTTGGTGGATGTTGCTTAAAACAAAACTTTTCAGTTTTTCGGCGCTCAAGTATGGGATATTTTTGTTGGGCCCATTTTTGTTTTTTGCGCGAAAGGGATGGGTCTGGTTGTTTCCCGTCATTCCAGGTTTGGCGATGAATCTCCTCTCGAGCATGGCCACGCAGCGGTCGATGGAGTTTCACTATGATTTGGTGATATTGCCCTTTTTGGTGATGGCGCTTTGGTCGGGGGTGGAACGGTTTTCAAATGGCTTCGTTCCACAAAAGACATGGATGACTGCCGTTGTCTTGGCTCTGTGTTTTTCGGGGCGGTGGCCGGCATTTTACGTGAGTTCCTTCTGGCCAACACAAGAGGAGGCGCATGCCGCTGCAGACTTGAGGCGGGTGGGTGCGGGCGGTCTCACTGCTGCGAGTTCCAGGGGCCTCGCTCATCTTTCGACATTGTCTTGGCTCTCAAAGATTGAAGAGCCCCAAATTCCCGAGTGGGAAGCCTTTTGGCAGGTTAACCCCGGACTTCTTCATGCCGATCGGTTAATTTGGGATCAGTCCCAGGGGTGGCAAAAACAGTTAGCTCAGGAGTTTCTCAAACGGGGTGCCCGCGATATCTCGTCGGCGGTTTTTGGACACCCTGCGGAGCGGTTCTTAATCAGTACTGGCGTTGATCGCGGCGCTGAAGGATCGAGCCATCCTCTGCATTCACGATGACTTGAAAGCCGTGTACCATATATTCATAGGCAAAAAGGCCCCGTGCGGGAGTTGATCCTTCGGCCCTTTTTTCAATCCAAATGAGAAGCAGCCCTGGCTCAACGTTGATCACAGTCTTGCTCTCGGTGACTGCGGCATTGGCTTTTTCCCGTGCCTGCTCTTCGGTGAGGATGCGCCGGTTGGCGAGAGCAATGTCGTGAATATAACTGGAGTAGATGCCGATGACCTCTCCTTGGGCTCCCAGATCTAAAGTGATGATGCCACCCGGGGAAACCGGAAGAGTATTGTGCATTTCTCGAAAAGTTATCTGGGCTGAAATTTCGTTTCCTCGAATCTGCGGGGTTCCCAAAGGAGATTCCGCCTGAACGCCTAAGAGACCACTTGCCGCCTCAACAATTTCTTGGGCGCGGGCGGTGACCATAGTCGTGTCTTCAGAACGAAAATTTCGAGAGGTTCCATGAGTCCCCCCCGCGTTTCCTCTTGATCCTCGGACCGAAGCGAGGAAGCCAGATGGAAGAAACGCAGATTTTAGATTTTCGCCATAGCGTTGTTGAAAAGGTTTCCATAACGTTTCAGGATCCTTCAATACGGAGGGGCTGGTTTTTCGCAACGGCAGGGACGAAGGGGTTGCTGAAGGAGTCGCACCTGATAGATTGGCGGAGTGGCTCGTGCTTGGTGTTTGTGCCTCGTCTAGTGCATGCTGATGCAGTTCCTGTTTGACTGAGCGAGCTTTCTTCATGACAAAGTTTATGCTCACCCCGACGATGGCGATCGCGAGAACAATACTCAGTGCGCTCACTGCAAGGGTGACTCGTTTCATAGAAGATCAGTTAATTACTGTTTCAAAGGTCGCGATGGAGGTCTCGCCGTTCGAGGGTTTCGCCTCGACTTTGAAGCGGACTTTCTTGCCATGAGTCGCGCCCTTGTCTACTCGAACCCAAAGAGTGGAGGTATAGGCACGATGGTAATAGGGGTTTGTTTGAAAGTAGGAATTTCCGGTTGGAACATCATAGGTCGATTTAGCAGAGGTAAGTGCGGCCACGACGGCGGTGCCATTTATTTTGTGGTAAAGGACTTGGGCTTGGGTAGATGAGATCGAAGCAATATTGGCTTCTCTTCCATTGAGTAGGGTGACCTCTGGATCTAAGGAAGTGATGGTGAGAAGAATTCCGCCCGCCGTGATGTTGGACGTGTTTTGAATATCAAACCAAATCGCCGCGACTTCGCCGGGGTCGAGTTTGGCGTTGAGTCCCGTGGAAATCGTTTGTGAAATGAGCGTTGAATCGCCGCCAATCTTTTCAAGCCAGGCTTTCAGTTCGATAGGATTGTCTTTGATATAGACGCCGGGTGTGTTGGTCCAGCCGGGACCCACGGTTGCCCACGTTGAAGGTAGCAAGGTTCCTTCGTAAAGGCCCCGCTCTTTAAGTGCCTTGGTGAGTGCGGCCGTATCGTCTGCTGAAAATCCCACGGCGGAAGCCCATTCGATCATGGTGGATGCAAAGGCTCTCATAGTGACCGGTGAAGGGTCTGTGAGTGTTCGGTGGGGAAGGTGTTTCAGGGATTCCATGACTAATTTTGTCATGAGAACTTGGGGGATCGTAACATCGGGGTAATTTTTGGAAACCAAATCGAAAGCGTCCCAAAGGGCACCCAGAAACAAGGTGCCGGCATTATGGATTTCGTCTTGAGCACGATAATCGACAAAGGCGCTTGCGGCGTAGCCAGGCGCTTCAAAGTTGTTGGCGTAGGGCCAGCCTAAACCATCGGGGTAGATGTAGCTTATGGTATTTTTATCGGCAGAAAATCCGGGAAAGCCGCCGCAGTTTGGATAATCCGAATCATAGACGGGGCAGCGATGAGCCCCGCGGACTCCGGAAAGTCCAGGCTGAAAGGACCCTAGAGCCCAGCGGCTAAAGAGGCGGGGATCTAAGGATGCGGCGCTGACCCATGGTGAAGTGTACAGGAGTGCCATGAAATCAGAAACGGCCTCATTGATAGCTCCTGCTTCGTCATAAAAGAATCCGCTGAGAGACTCTTCGACAGAGTAGGTGTCCACAGTCGTGGCATGTTGAAGTTCATGGATCGTGACGGTTCCGTCATCACTATATGAGGCGCCGTGAGTATCGGTAGAGTCGCCCAAGCAAACTTTTTCATCGATGGTCACGCCAGCGTCATCCTTGGATCGCACGAAGTACGCGTTGTCCTCGTTCATGCAGTGGGCGATGATTTTGACAGCATTGGCGGGTTGGAGAGAGCCTGTGGAATCCAAGAATTCCCGGTATTGATCCCCAAAGTAGTACGACATGGCTTCTTGAAAATAGGCGTTCGAGTGAGAATATAGAAACGAGTTGCCAGGCTCATAAGCGCCATATCCCGCGCCACAGGCGAGGCCGCTCCGAATGCTGACGTATTTTCCGGAGAGAATTCCTCTACCGTCTAGGTTTTTCAGTTCGACTTTTGAGAGGTAATTGTCGAGCTTTTTCGAAGTGGGCGAAAGAGCAGCGTCTCCGGAGGCGATAATGGGATCGGGCAAGAAAACATTGGCGGTGCCAGTGGACGGCGCGATCACAATGGATGCGACTGCTGGACACGAAGTTGCCGTAGTTGAGGGCGTCGGGGTGGGCTTCGCTTCTTGTTTTGCGCAGCTGATCACTAGCGATGAAAGAGTGAGCAGCGCGAAGAGCGAGACGACAACAAACGGACCACTTCTGGAAATTCTTGGTAGAGCTATCACTTTATGAGCGTATCCTAAGATGGAATCAATTTCGTTGGGAAAATATTTCCCACATAGCTCGATGCGTTAAGTTGCTGGGACTATGCAGCTTTGTCTTGAATCAGCGGAGTTGTCGCACTTTTGAGCTCAGCCTCATCGGGTCGATAGACCCAGACCGGGCAATCAGCGTGTCGAATAACTTGCCGCAACGTGCTTCCTACGAGTGCGGAGACCAGGGGGCCACTTTGAGGTTCCATTGCGATCAGGCCTACGTTTTTCTGTTTTGCAGCCTGTAGAATCGCCTCGGGCATGCTGGTGAATTGGACATCGATGAGAGCATCTGAAGGCACGCCTTTGTTTTTTGCCCACTCGCTCCAAAGTTCGGCGCGTCGTTGCTTCCTTTCTGCTTCATCGGAAAACGTTGCTTGGATGGGAATCCATCCTCCACCTAGCAAGCTCGCACCTGATTGCATCGCCGATTCAAGAGTGTGCGAAATGCTGTGATAGATCGTCACCGAGGAGTGAAGTTCGGAGGCGAAGTCGATGAGTTTTCGAAAAACACAGCGAGTCTTTCGAGAGGCTTCTCTGAAGTCGGTGGGAAAAAGCACCTGATCCAACGGTCTCATGCTCTGCACGCCTGGGCCCACAATAACGATTGGCGTGTGGGCGTGGTTGAGAAGACTTTCGGCAAAACTCCCTAAAAAGGCACGTTTGAGTCCTGAACGTCCGTGCGTGTTGGCTAAAATGAGGTGAGCGCCCGTGCTCCCAGCGTATTCGGAAAGCACTTGAGAAGTGTGGGTGAGCGAGGCAAGGTATTGTACGAGAATTTTAGGTGGCAGTAGTCCAGGAATTTGTACGCCGCTAAGCGCTTTTTCGAGGGCTTTTTCGGCGGCGGGACGAAATCGATAGGCTTCGGCGAGCACGGGCGCAGAGAGTTCGGCGGAAAGATTGATTTCGGAGGGACTCAAGACATAGACGGGCTCAATGGCGATGGGCTGTTTCTGCGAGTAGTGCCTGAGAAATTCAATATCAAGCTGGTGGCTTGTTTCCGTGTCACCAAACGGATCAATCGCCCATACGATTCTTCGGGGTTCTGCGCTGATTGTTTTGTCGATCGTGCGGCTTGTGCTCATTGTGTTATTCCTCACTCTCTATATTAGGCAAACACAATTGCAGAGGAGGTGCCAAAGCTAAGCGGCGCGCTTCGTATTCACTGTTTCCCGAGAGAGATCTTGGGATTTTTGGATGCTTGCGCTGATGACTCCGCGAATTTCCAGGGAAACGTTACGTAATCTGAAACGTGAATTAAAAATCTCTTCTCCATAGTTTCTATGAAGTGTGCCAATCAACTCATCGGCAAAAGTATGACTGAGCCATTTGATTCCAGAGAAATCCAATTGCACCGGCTCATTGTTTTGCACGAGCTCATTGCGTAACTCCGCAGCAATGTGGCGCGACATGAGCCGTTGACCTATTCTTTTGGAAAGCGAAATAATTCTCATAGGTTTGCCCCTTTTTTTCCACCGACCGAGTTGCCCCAAACTTAAGTAATCTATCGGTCGCGGGCGCAAGGAGATGAGGGGAATTTCTGTGGAATGGGAATTTAGAAGATTCAAGTTTTGCCGAGAAAGAACCGATATTGAGATGTTATTTGTAGAGTTGGTAGGCAGAATTAGGATTGAACCTTGACGACCATTCTAGGTAGGCCCGAGGCGGATTTTTCGCCAAGGCCTTCGCCTCATCCGGTTTCATTATTCGTCTATCGCTCGCCGATCGAAGAAGGGTTACGACCCCTTTATCAATATTAAGCTCCTTCGTCGAAAGACGCTCTACCGAATTTGCGCCAAATACGGCACCTGCTGCTGAGTATGCGAGGTCCATCCTTGTTACATTATTGAAGGCCTCAAAGGTATCAACAACATAGACGCGTGCGGGGGCCCGGTATCCAGCATCCGCAACGACTTGATACCCTTTTTCGGCTGTATAGGCGGCCGCACTACCGGCTTTGGGGTCACCGGTGGATTTGGCTACCTCTCGCGCAAGAAAGGCCGACATCCAAAAGTGGTACGGCTTTGCTTGATTGCAGGTTGTGTGAATATTGGTCGGGTAACTATAGAAGTGGCCGCTCGAAGCGTACTGAATATCCAAAAGAGGCATGGCTAGACTGATGAGGGAGAGCCCTTCTTTTACTGGACTGGCAGGAGTGCATTTGGGATCAATGGCGTAGAGTCGAACAAAAGTGCACTCTTGGGCGTCCTTCGGGCTTAGTCCCGATTCGACAAAGGAGCCATAGATGTCATTAAAAAGGTTTCCGTTTCGTGCGCTGGGTGCAGCGTAGATTTTATTTCCGATTTTCAGAGCTGCCAAACGTACGCCTTCGACGTACTTGGGGTTAGTCAAAACTTCTTTCAGGGTTGGAAGAAGACTAAAGTTCATGGGATGACCGAGGGTGCTGACTTCAGCTACTTGTTGGGTCATGGTCGTTCGGATCTGCTCTAGTCCTTGGGTACAATTGGCGGCAGAGGTCGGCTCAAGAGAAGTGCATGCGAGAAGCTTCCCACCGAAAACTATAGCGCCCGTTTTGCCTAGATTTTGATCCTCAAGACTCAAATCGAGGGTCGCGATAGTTGATTTTATTTCATTGATTCTATCTTTAGAGGGCGGCTTGGAGGGTTCTTGCAGAAACTTCATTGCATCTGTCACAGATTGAAAACATGATTTTGTTCCCTCGTATTCATATCCCAAATTGAGTGCCGTCTTAGCCAGGTCTTCTCTTGGAAAAACCGAAATTTGCCAAGGAGCATAGTAGTCTTCACCCAAGTGAGCCGCCAAATAGCCAGCCAAGTGGGGCTTCTTTCTCAATAGATCTGCTTCACTTTGGTTCGCGCCAAGCATTAGGTTGCCAACTCCACGGAAAGTTTCGATTTCGCAACACTGCCTTACGCCATCTTTGAGTAAGTCTTGAATATAGGCTTCGCGTGCGCTCTCCTTTATCGCAGCGGTTTCGGCGGGGGCTCCTGGTAAGCCCACGGGCTCATCCAGGCATGGAGTGTCATCAGCCAGTGTGAGCGGCGAAGAGGCAAAGAGCAGCAAAATAGGCACACTTTTCCAAAGTGAGAATCGAGTCATCCCAGGACTATTCTATTGGCCAATAAGAAAAATAAAAATGGGCACGAAATGCCGAGGAAAATGGCGACTCCGAGAGGGTTCGAACCTCCGACCTGATGCTTAGAAGGCACCTGCTCTATCCAACTGAGCTACGGAGTCACACTAATCCTGTTTAACTCAATTGGTTCCTTATGTTAAGGAGTTGATATGGCGCTTTACGAATTTTTTTGTGAATCATGCAAATCCAAGTTTGAACAAATCACTTCAAGTACCGACCCCGACCAGGGAACGTGCCCAAAATGTCACGGTAAACAGACCCGAAAGCTGATTTCGGCGTTTGCGGTGGGTGGGCAGGGCGATCTGAGAGAGAGTACCCAGCATGGCTGCCATGGTTGTCCTATGAGCGAAGGCGGGGGTTGTCATGGGGGCGGAGAAGGTTAGGAATTTGTTTGGTGCTCGCGCGCGGACTCGAACCGCGAAGGGTTACCCCACTGGTTCCTAAGACCAGCGTAAACGCCGATTTTTTTTGGCGAGCATTTGCTGCAAGTTTAGGTAATTATGAGTTAAATATGGATGGCGCTTTTTTCAGGGTAGGGGAAAGTGCCTTCCGATCGGACGTTGCTAAGTCGCTGAACTTAGCTCGTGACGCTCGTTCGCGCTACTTTGAGTTTGTATCGCCAGCGTATCGGAAACGGAAGTATTCGAACGTCATTACCACTTCTTTTCCCAGAGCATGTCACGATTGATTCTATTCGGATCAAAGGTCGTTGAATCGAAGTATCCGCCAAGCCACATTTTGGTCGACTCGTGCCCTTCGTTGTCTTCGTCAGCATATTCCTCAAGCTTTTCGTAATAACCACCCATGCCCCCGCAATCTTCCGGCGGACAGGCGTTCTCGCCACCAATGCAAATGGGATAGTGAAGGCAATCATCTTTTTTACTAATCTTTTCTATAGTGATTTCGTGCTCCCAACCATCGCCGTAGTCGTAAAGGTAAAGGAAGGTCTCGGCTTGTTCGGCAATGTCACTAATCTTTGTTGAAAGCGGCTTGACCTCAGGTTCATCCTTGAACTCAGGTTCATCGTCTGTATAATCGACCCCATTTACCTCAAACCGAGAAAGGTGTGAGTTCTGCCAACCCATCACGATTTGAAGAACATCATGAAGTTTGGCGAGAGTCATGGTGGCCGGTACAATGAAGCGTCGCCATATCAAGGGGTCAGATTCTCGAAGGCTGACTTTGAGCTGAATGACTTGTCCTTGCTTCAGAGACGTTTTTTTGGATGATGTGTGGGCTATTGTCATAAGTTCACCTCAACTAACTCATAATGTAGCCTGGTTGAAAAGGCGAGGGGGTCGTATAGAATACCCTCGAAAAATGCTCGGCTCGGCATCACCAAAGCCTTTCCATTTTACCGAAAGCTTAACACTTCGAGCAGTTTTGAGGGCTCGAGAATTTTGATGTTTCTGAAAATCTTGATTGGGAGAATGTGTTTTTTGTCACCAGTGACGAGGTACTTGGCCCGTCCAATCCAGGCGGTCTCCAAAACCAGATTATCGCCATGGTTTCCCTGAATCACATTTACCGTACCCTTTGGCTCGTACACGTCGGAAATCTGAGCGATACGGAAACAAAGGTTCGCCGCCTTCTTGGGATGAACGCCAATTTTTGAAACGAGGTTCCTCTCTAGCTCTTTTAGGATGAAGCCGGAGGTCACGACGCCTATTTTCTTGTTCATGGCTAAAGTGACGATTTCGGATGGCGCTCCGGAAAACGCAAAACCGCTCAACCATACGTTGGTATCAATGCATACTTTGACCACAGTGGTTTCCTACTTTCGCCCCTCGCGAACCATGTTGACGATGTCTTCGGGCTTTAACCCCTTCTTTTTCACGATTTTTCGGGCTTCGGCACGAACATCCTTTAGTGCCTTATTAGCTGCATACTGGCGGAAGGCTTCTCTGAGTACTTCACTCACTGAACGTCGCTCTTCGTGGGCAAGTTTTTGAACTTCTTTCGTCATATCAGGCGGCAATGAAATTGATACAATTCGTGCTTTGCTTGTTGAGCCCATAAAACAGTACCTCTTAATAATATTATTAGGCTTATTAATGTCGAGAGTCAAGTTTCGGCTTCTTTAGTGTCGGCGCTCAGTAAAAACGAACCCTTTCTGCACAGCTAAAACGGACTTCGGGCTCGCAGGCCGATAAAAATCACATCATTAACAGCCTTGTTTTCGACATATGACCCATTCATCTCCTTCGCGGATCTCCGCCTTGCGACCACAGCGCCAAAGGCGGGAGTGAGGCTGGGGCTTCTTGGCGGAGGATTGATGACGTTCGCTCGGCATGGGCAAGCTTACTTCAGGCTGCTGGAGTTTGGTCGCCTAAATCCGAAGCCCTACTGGGTAGAGGTGCCCCTCCGTTTCATAGGCATGACCTACGAAGAACTTGGAGTGCTCATGCGAAAGCGTCCGGTTTGACGGTTGAAGAGGCTTCAGAGATTATGGGGAACACCCCTGTGGTCAACATGCAGCACTATCGGGGGAAAATGACCGATGCCCAATTGCAAGAAAAGACCAAATAGCACTCAATCAATCTTCTCGCAAGTTGTATCGCCAGCGTATCGGAACCCAAACCGGACGATATCGTCGAGACAAAGAGTGTGTCTTGCGGCGATTCAAGTGACTGATTTAATGGGAGGAATTAAGTTGGTGCTCGCGCGCGGACTCGAACCGCGAAGGGTTACCCCACTGGTTCCTAAGACCAGCGTGTCTACCAATTTCACCACGCGAGCACGTTCTCAGAACTAAAACAATTCGGCTGCTTAAACAACCGCAAAGGCGTTATTTCTTTTTCTTCGTCTTGGTCGCAGCGGCTGTCTTGGGCGCCATAGACTTGGTGCTCGGTAGGGGGGCATTGAGTTCGGCCTCGGCGCGGAGCCAATCCTCGAGTTCATTTCCTTGCTGGCAGCCGCGCTGGAGGTAGTATTCGTAGGCTTTTTGGGCGACTTTGTTGGGGTCGATGTTTTGAGTGGTGTTTTTCATGATGCCTCCATATTTGCCAATAAATGAACGGGATTGCAAGTCGGTTTTGTGCCGGCTTAGGGGGATTGATGATGCGGCCAGGCATCATTTAATAAGTGTAAGTGTCGGCATAATTGATACCAATACTTTACATATAGATGACATGGTATTAGTATCAATATATGCCACATGAAAGATCTCGCTTTGCGGTTGCCCCCCTTAAGAAACTCGCGAGTCTCTGGCCGGTGATCGGCGTGATTGGCGCGAGGCAGGTCGGGAAATCTACCCTTGTTAAGAATCAATTAGAGATTCCAAATCAGCTCAGTCTTGATGATGATGAAGACGTCCTTTTAGATGCAGAAGCTTCTGCTAAAGTTTTTGTGAGTCGTTTGCACCTTCCAGTTTTGATTGATGAGGCACAAAAAGCCCCGAAGATTTTTGATGCAATCAAAATGAAGGTCGACAAAAAGCGAGTGCCCGGTCAATACTTTTTAACAGGTTCGACTCAGTTTTCCGCGCGCCTGGATATTCGTGAATCCCTAACTGGACGAATTGGGATGCTCCATCTGCATCCTCTAACCCTCGCAGAACTCTATCAAAGGCCCTTTCGGATGCCGGAGGTGTTCCCCGTCGAGCAGGCTCCGCGATTTGGAGTCGCAGAAATCAGTGAAGGTTTGGAACGAGGAGGCCTACCTTATCCTTGTTTTTTGCGGGCCCCAGCGGCTCGGAGCCTTTATTGGAGTTCTTGGCTCGAAACTACCATCTATCGGGACATCGCGCGGTTTTTCAAAAGGAGCTACGATCCTCGAGTGACGACGAAAATTCTTAAGCGTGCCGCTGAGGCGGCCTCCAGAGGTGAATATTTTTCAACCCAGATGGTCTCAGATATTCAGGCTCGAAGGCTACAATCGTACCTTACGGCCATGGAAGACACGTTTCTTATGCGAAGAATGAGCTGCAGTGACGTAGGTGTCGGAAAAGATCACTGGTATGTTTTTGATTCTGGACTCCTTAATCATTTAATGGGGGCGCAGAGATCAGAAGGGGCAACGCTTTCGCTTGCTCGATCATTTATCCTAAATGAAATATCAGCGATGTGTGAATATTCGGGGCCTCGACTCGAACTTACCTATTATAAAAGCATGCAGGGAACTCCGGTAGATCTGGTATGGAATAATGTTCCCATTAAAATCACGGCAAAGGCGAATCTAAAAGGCGTAGGTTGGGACACTCGCTCACTCGAGGGGGCGATGAAGAAACTGAGATCCCCCCGTGCGATTTTGGTCGCGCCGGTTGATCGACCTGTGATCGAAAAAAAAGGGGTTAGTGTCTTGCCGTGGTCGATGTGGAGCTAGATCTCCTCTCTTGACAGTGTGTGGCACGGAACGTATGAGATTCGCATGAAAAACTCATGGGCGAACTTTCCCCTATTTCTCCTTTTTGCCATGCTTCCCACCCCAAACTTGGAGGCCAAAGAAAATTCGTCTTGTTCAAAACCCGAGCCCCAAACGTGTTCTTTTTATGAAGATTGCCTTGAAGCCAATATTCCTTGCGGAAACCAGGGTTATGCATTGGCCTATGGAAACCATTACTGCAATGTTTTCGGCGACCTTGACTCTGAACTCTCAGTAAAAGGCCGAAAGTGGCGCGATTCGACGATGCTGTGCTTGCAGCGAAAGCTCGTGCCCCTCGTTAGAGATGACAGGCCAGAACTCGTGAGTTGTTCCCGGATTAAGAGTTTTGCTTTCAGGACCCATGCCCCCTGCTATACGCAGAAAAAGAATTCGATTTGTTTTCTAGACCCCATTCAAGATCTTCCGGCCATTATGACCGCCATTGAGGCTAAGGATCTTTTTACTCCCGAGTCCAAAGATCAGATTTTAAAGGTGGCACAAATTTGCGTGAAACAAATCCGCAGGAAGATCGAGGGGGCTCAATCCTATTTAACAGTAAATCCAACCCTCCCCGGCGAGTATCAGCAGCAGCTACGTTTCTGGCTTGAGCGGGCGAAATAGGGTTTACTGAATCCCGCCATTGACTTGCAGCGTCACTAAGGTTATACCTCTTCCGCCATGACGCCTTTTCAAATCATCAAGACGTGCCTTGTCCCTGTGTTTTTAGGCCTCGCCTTATGCGCAAACGCCTTTGCTCTTGACCTCTCCGAGCACGAGCAGATCACTCGTCAGGCGGCTAACGAATTCAATTTCTGTTTCGGGGATTTGATTTCGCCCACGACTCTAGAGCTTCTGATTGCCGAGGACCGTGATGAAGACACGAACCTCGTTCGCAAGTGGTCGACCTACGCGCATTTTTACAACCCCGAAAAAAGACTCCACGACATGGTCAGGTACGACTCTTCGGTGCGCGTGATGGAACTTGAACGCGAAATCGATTCCCTCGTCACGCAGAAAACTTCAACTGCGTACGCAGAAGTGCTTTCCGAGCTTGGGCATCTCATTCATCACCTGCAAGACGCAACCTCGCCAAGCCATATCGTACCCGTCATGCATAGTTTTTCGGATGGTTTTGAAAATTTCACGTTATCCCCTCAGGAAATGCCCGCTGAACGATATTCGTTGTCGGCGTGCAGAAAAATCGTTCAGGTTGCAGCAAGTGATAGCCCGCTTAGAATTCTTCAGGACACGGCTCAGGCGACCTTGAATCACACCCGCGCTCCTCTCAATGCTCAAAAGGGCGACGGTAAGATGCAAACCTTTACTTGGGAAGCTTTTTGGAAAACTTCAAAAGCCGAAGAGTTTGGGGAGTACGGGATTTTTGGAAACAACTTTGGAGCGCCCTTTGTTTTTCAAGGTTGCGAACGTTTTAGAGTGGCTCGCCCGACTTATGTAAAGTTTAGGCGAGATCAAATTCGCCTTGCGGTCGATGCAACTCTACGCACATTTGCCTGGGTTTTTGGCAAGGAAATGCAAATCCCCCCAGCCCCCGCTGTTCTTACTCCGTAGGATCTTTGACCTGACTCAGGGCGGCCTTTATAAACCGTGACTGAACTTGTTTGTTGGCTAGAATCTGTTTTGAAACCGGCAGACGGGTGAGGACTCGAAGGACTTCGTTCATGAAGCGCGGCCCCATTCCTGCGCCATGATCAATGAGGAGGTGGGCAAGCCTGCCTCGCTCCAATGCTTGGCGAATGGCTTTTTCAATTGCATTGGTCGGGACGGCTTTGACTTTGTCTCTCCGAACCATGGGGAGCGCATCACTGCGGCACTGGGTGGCGCATACGCCGCAGCCAATGCAGTTTTCTTCGTTAATCACAGGCATTAGTTCGTTTTTTCTCTTATTCGCAAGTCTCTTTGGTTGCATGCCTATCGCGCCGATGGGGCACGCGCGCGAGCAGCGCGAGCAGCCTTTGCAAGCGTCTTCCTTCAGTGCGGGTTTGAAGCCACTGGGGCTTACCCCATGAAGCCCATACTCGTTGATGGCTTGGAGTTGGCCGCAGCAACAGCCGCAACAATTACAAATGTAGGTCGGGCGATTCATGACATTGTCGCCAATTTGCACGAGGCCCTTGGCGCGGGACTCGTTGAGAATTTCTAAGGCACGCTCCTTGGTAATTTCTTTTCCAAATTTACGCCGAATCACAAACTCCGCGCCAGCATTGAGCGAAAGACACACTTCGGTGGGTGCGTCACAGGCCTTTCCCAGGTGCTCTTGTTTGTGGCGGCAATAGCAAAGTGAAACAGCAGCGGTTTTGCTGGCATTGATGATCGAGGTGGCGCGTTCCCAATCCAAAACCTCGGGCATTTCGCCATTGGCACCGGGGCCGATGGCGGGCTCGTGGACTAAGGCACGACCGACCGTCGTTTCTGTTCCGAAAACTTCGCGGGCGAAGGTGTCGTCGTGATGGGTATAGGCCATGAGAGCTTCGGCAATTTTCTTTTTAGGGATCATGTCATGTGCGCGCATCAACGAGAATTCAAAAAAGCCAACGACCGGGGGAGCTAGAAAATATTTTATCTTTCCCGTGCGCGGACTTTTAAGGTCCATTACGAGGCCTTTGTCACACATGGGTTCAAGGCGGGCGATGAGTGCTTCTTGAGAAATTCCGTAGCGTTTCTCTAAGGCCCGCAATGAGGTGGGTTGTGTAGGCATGCGCGAAGCAAATTCGGCTTCTTCGGGGGTGTAGAGAATTTCGAGGATGTCTCTCCAGCCTTTGCGGGCGTCTTCTGTTTTAGGTTCGGGAAGTCCTACGGTCCCTGCGTCCAGTCGCTGAATTAAAGAGATGTATTCTTGTTTTAGATGCCCTAGATGACCCATAGGCGTCAGCCTAGCACGCGTTATGCGAGGTGAAAATGAAGAATATTAAGAGATACTCCGAGGCAGCGGAGCCGGCGCAGTTTCTTGCGCTCAGATCTTCACTGCCTCGGGTCTCGATCGAGGCTTGCGTCGCCCTACGCTTGGCGATTTCCGAAAGTTCCAGTTTTGGCAACTTTCCGGTCGCTCTCGGTTTGATCCGTTGTAGTCAGCGGGCTTACCTCTACCGTGCGCTGTGAACCTTCTTGCATATTGCTTCTGCTTTTTTCGTACCAGGTCTTCATCATATTGCCCGCAACCCCTTGTCCCCCTAAACCAAAGGCCAATCCAATGGCGAGAGCTAACGAAGCGATAAGGCCGATGAAGAGTGTGTTGATAATTGTGGGTGCTATTTCAAGCTGGCTTGCAGCTGCAATGATCACAAAACCCATAATGCAATACTGGGTGAGGCTCGCAAAAAGATCGGCGTTACCCATGCGGGCAGCTGATGTAGAATTGCGAACTGAAGTAGCGAGCAGTCCCGCGAAGTAGGCTCCAACAACAATGATTGCAAGCGCAACAGCCAGTCTTGGCAGAAATAGAATGATGCTATTGATGATCGTGGTGAGTTGAGCCATGCCCAGAAGATTTGCGGCCGCTTGAATGAAAATCAGTCGTAGGAACCATTTTGACATTTCTGCAAGAAGCCCCGACGAGGTGACGGTGAGGCCGGTTTTTGCGATAAAGGCCGTGACTCCTGCATGTTGAGCCGCTCGTTCTAGCTTTAGCATCACGAGAACTCGCTCGACCAAGCGTGCAACCCAAGTCGAGAGATACCAGCCTACGGCAAGTATCAGCACTGCACCGATCAGCGTGGGCAAAAAGGCCATAAAGCTGCCAAAACCCAGATTAAAGGACGAGACAAACCCCTCTCCAAAACGTGTGACTTGATTCATGATAAATTCCTCCGATTAGAGGAGCTTAGCAAGAGGAGTGCCGGGGGATCTGTCCTGTTCGTCGGTTGAGGTCCAAAACTTATGGCCGTAATGGATTTTAGGGCGTGTTATTTCGAAGAAGCAATCTTCATCTGCCCGTTCGAAATCGTCATCGCTAGGCAGGCTGCCGCCCGCATTGCTGCAATACGACTCCGCTGTGGATTGCCTCTCATTCTGATTCCCATCAGGGTTCATATTTTTAAGAATCAAACCACGGAAGAGGAAATGGCGCTGCCCTTTCCAGGCCATATAGCTTTTTCCGGCGGCAACGCGTTCAAAAACCGCGTCTTTTGAGGTCCGGCATTTGAAGCCAAGGTCACTGTTCTGTAGCTCGACATTGTTATAATCTCTGCATGCCCGGATTTCAGCGGTTTCAGTACTGTTTTCTCCTGCGCTCGGGTACGAATGAATGGGTGTGAACCTAGCTAGAGGTGTTGTTTGCTCGGCTTGTGCCGTGTCCGCAGCGCGGGAGAGTTGCGAAGCGGCTGCCAATAGTAGGATGGCGCTTGCGCCGGTTTAGGTGCTTAATGTCGTGATCGATTTTTTATTCCACATATTTTATTCTCCTAAATTTATAAGTTAATTATTTTGCGGGAAAAACATAGCCTTCAATTGCGATAAATCTGTACCCCACAGCCAAGGCCGCGGCCTCGCCTTCGCTTGTTGCGGTGGTGAAGCTATCAGTTCGACTGTCACTGTAGAATCGCTTAAGTGGCACTGTCCCGGCTACGGGGGTCGGATACACACAGCCTTCGGTGCGTACGTAGTCATAACCTGTGGGTCCCTCGGTATGAGCTGCCAAATCATTATCGCTTAAGTCTCGGTTCCAAAAAAGGGGGTAGCGGCACCGTTCCTGGTTGCTGGCTCTGATAAACATAACCTTCAATGCGAATGGGTTCGTACTTCGCGTCAAGCGCGTCTTGAATGCCGGTTGCCGATGAAGTGGTATGGTTGTCGTTCCTATCTGAGTTCCAGTACAAATTAAGCGAGATCGTCGAAGTTAATGTTTTAGCGCGTGCGGATTCGGTCGTAATCTTTTGAGTCGCATCCCTTGCAATCTCCCTGAGTTCTTTTCTTAGCTGTCTCACCAACTTCAAAGCCTCAATTGTATCCGCTGGTGCCGGAGGTTGAAAGTCACCCTTTAAATCTTCGTCGACTCGAGTGAGTACTTCGGCAAAGATCGCACGGTGCAATTGATTCTTTTGAAGAGCGACATTGAGAAACTGCTCCAATGCCTTAACGGAGGACTCATACATTTTGCTGGTTTCGAAAACTGCGGGAAGCCAGCGCGTGCGGAAAATTTCTAACCTCTCGGCAGCGTACTGCATATAGGGGAGATTTTGCAGCGAGCCCGCCTCAATGGCCTTGCGATCATCGAGGTAATATTCGAGAGCTAAAGCAATCGAATCCTCGAGTATGACGGTTAGTAAGTCTTGATTGGAGATCGTTGCCAGCCCCCCTCTTGAGCAATGCCCTTACCGTCGGCATTGGGTAGACCAAAACTCATTTGCAAGCCTTGATTTAGGGCAATGCGCATTAGGAGCTCTGAGGTGGGTTTTTGGGGCGCTGACGTGAGGATCACGTTTCGGATTGCTTTTAGGTAAATAGCATTGGCCTCTATGTTGCGCCTGTTGCTTGCTTCTTTAACCGCTTTTTCCAAGCGGGATTTTGAGTTGTCGGCGTAGGCCAGAAGTGAGTCGCGCTCCTCTTGTGAGAGTACGATCTTGGTTGTACCGTCGGCGAAGGGGTTTTTCGCGGAACTCGCCGTGGCGGGTTTCGCGGCTGACGCGGAGCCTTAAGCGCGTGCGAGTTGCGAAGCTCCCGCCAATATGAGGATGGCGCCTGCGCAGGTTATAATGTTTCAGTTCGTGATCAGTTTCATGTTACGCATAGTTTTGGTTCCTTGCTAATTTCGTTGGTCATTATGCATTAGACTGTGACTTGGCACAGCAAGTTTTTTGTGTCTTGGGGAAAAATGGCGAAACAAATGTTTCGCGTGGTTGAGTGTGGGTGTTGTGAGGGGCGCTGAGCCTGAAGATGTAACTATTCGATAATATGTCGATTTTTTGGTTTATCTGTGTTGATACCAATGCTGGCGTTGGTTAAAGGGCATTGGCGATCAGCGTGTTTTGTGACCTCCGACAAGAGAACTACTCGAATATCCGGCTGTTTTAGTTGATCTACCTGTATCGCGACAGGAGTGTTTGCGTCATTTGTATCGATATGAAATTATTAAGTATTTTTACAGTCTTTATTATAGTCTGGATTGCAAAACTCCACGTCATCGCTAACCGAATAGCATTGTCTTGTTGGGAGCGAGCCCAGGGTCAAGTTCAAAGACAGCACCATTCAAAGGGGCTCCGTATATCAACTGAAGTTCCTTCGTATTCATTCTCAGAAGAGCAGTACTTGGGAAAATATCATCATACTCTCGATTTGGCTGTTCAAGGGGGCCCAGATGATCCCGAGGGAAAAGTTTTACTTGGAACGAAAATCATTTCAAAAAGGCTTTAGAGCGGGCCGGCTCAAGCTAATGAAAAAGTGTTTCAACCTGAAGTGGTCGACCCTTCAGGCGAGGCGCGCATTGAGGAGTCTTCTAGCCGTCCAGCACTATAAGTGACTTTCGGGGGGCTCTGCGGTAGGCTGAGCCCATGAACTCGGGGCCTATTGATTTATTAATCGCGGAGATTGAAGGCAAACTTTTGAAGGCGCTTGCTCGCTTTGAATCGTCGTTCTCCCGGCTTCCCGCAATAAAGGATAATGTCGATCTTTTTACCGATGAGCAATTGGGCGTTTATGACGAATTCATGAGTCGTTTTGCGCGCCTGACTGATATTTTTCTTTCTCGCTATCTTCGCGCTTGCGTAAAACGAGCTGATCCGGCCTTTCGAGGCTCGTTTCGAGATACCCTGGACGTTGGAGAAAAGCTCGGTGTGATCGATTCTGCCTCAGAGTGGTATAGGATTCGTGAATTAAGAAATCGACATGCCCACGAATATGAGGACGAAGACCTTTTAGATTTGTTTCGGCAAACCCTTGCCCAAACGGATCGCATTCTCTCAATAAAGAAGACCCTATCTCATGCGTCTTGATGAGAGTGAACTTGAGAAAATCCGTGCCGTCGCACAAATCTTTTTTGGAAAAAGCAGAGGAGAACTTTGTCTTTATGGTAGTAGGGTGGATGACACGCTCAAAGGCGGTGACATCGATCTGGTCTTTATTTTTGAGACTGAGGCGGAGAGAAAATCGGCTTCAGTTGCTCCTCACTTGGTAGTTGTTGCCCTCAAAGAAAAACTAGGAGAGCGCAAAATCGATTTTTCAATTATTTCAAAAGAAGATGAAAAAAAACCGTTTTGGACACTTGCGCTGAAAAATTCTATAGTCCTTTGTTCGTTTACCCATGCTTCACATACACGGCCTTAGCAAACAGTTTGGCGCAAAAGTCCTTTTTGAAGGCGCTGAGGCCCATCTCGGGCATCGCTCTCGCGTGGCGCTTATCGGACCCAACGGTGCAGGCAAGAGCACTTTGATCAAGGTGATTTTGGGTTTGGAAAGTCCCGATGCTGGACGGATCACCCGGGCCTCCCATTTAATGATAGGATATCTGCCTCAGGAAGTCCCTAAGTTTTCAGGTCGATCCGTATTAGAAGAAGTGCAAAGTATGGGGGGGCGTCGCGAGGAGCTTTTGGAGCTTAGGCGTGAACTCGAAGAGAAGCTCGCTCAAGGAGCCGGCGAAGCAGATCTCGAGCGATATGGTCGAGTCCTTGAAGAGCTTGAGCATCTAGATGAATATCGGCTTGAATCGCGCGCAAAATCAATCCTAGGTGGAATGGGTTTTCGCCCCTCAGATTTTGATCGGCCTCTCACCGAGTTTAGTGGGGGCTGGCTTATGCGGGTGGCGCTTTCGCGTATTTTGCTCATGGACCCCGATCTTCTGCTGCTGGATGAGCCCACCAATCATCTTGATTTGGAATCTTTGCTTTGGCTTGAGAATTTTCTCCGAGGCTTTCGCGGGGCGATTCTCGTTATTAGCCACGACACCGAATTCTTGAATCGCATAGTCCACGAAGTGTTGGAGATCGATCAAAGGCGGTTGTGGAACTACCGTGGCAATATCGACGCGTATGTCACGCAAAAACAGGAGCGTCTCACCATCCTGCGCGCGCAGTACGCCGGACAGCAGGCAAAAATAGCCGAAATCGAAGCTTTTGTGGAGCGTTTTGGTGCTAAGGCAACGAAGGCAAGACAAGCCCAGAGCCGGCTCAAACAACTCGAGAAGATGGAGCTTATCGAACTGCCCGATGATAATTCGAGTGTCCGCTTTCGTTTTCCACCCTCACCCCACTCTGGCAAAGAGGTGATCATTGTCAAGAGTGCAGGAATGAGTTACGGCGAAAAGACTGTTCTACGAGACCTGAATTGGGTGATATCGCGCGGAACTCGCACGGCTATCGTGGGTGTAAATGGGGCAGGCAAAACTACCCTTCTGAAACTTCTATCTCAGAAGATGGCGCCCTCGCAGGGGGAAGTGCGCTTGGGCCATCTGGTAAAGGTCGGGTACTATGCGCAAATGCAGGCGGAATCGCTGAATCCAGCGCTTTCGATCCTGCAGGAACTGGAGGCCGTTGCTCCCGATTGGCCGATCTCGCGGGTGCGCGCCATTGCGGGTGCCTTTTTATTCACCGGCGATGCCGTTGAAAAACGCTGCGCTGTGCTCTCGGGCGGAGAGAAGGCGCGTGTGGCGCTTGCTAAACTTCTATTGGCACCATCGAACTTCTTGATTTTGGATGAGCCCACCAACCACCTCGATGTCGAATCTCGTGGCGTCTTGCTGGAGGCCCTTCAGAACTACTCTGGAACCCTTTGTCTCGTTTCCCATGATCGGGCGTTTGTTTCACCCTTAGTGGATTCGGTGCTCGAGATCGTTCCGTCACCTAAGGGTTCTGAAGTGATTCACTTGCTTGGTGGCTACGAAGATTATCTCTCGCGCAAAATGAAAGAAGCCACTGGCGGCTTGTCTGAAACAGGCGGCAGTGGCGCAGGGACGGGCGTTGCCGCCCGCGCCACCTCGGGGGACTTCGCAAATTCCCCTGAAGAAAAAAAGAAACTCGGCCCCTCCAAGAATCAAAAGCGCGCCTTCAAACGCTCCGGCCGCGGCGCCGGCGGCCCCCGCAGCTGCTCCTGTTGCAGTTCCGGCACCCGCTGCACCTGCTGCGAAGTAAGGTTA
>JBBCAV010000028.1:0-5124 GCA_051382305.1 Bdellovibrionota bacterium FG-2 | reverse complement strand
GCCAAACCCACCACACCCCACACCCTCCGCACACAAGCAAACTCACCCCCGCCGAAACGTGCAAAAACAAATTCGTCTGCCCCCGCGCCACGAACCCGCCCAAAAGTACCGCCACGCCTGCGCACACAGCGCGGTCAACCAACGATTCAATGGACAAAATCGTCGCGCGATACCCACCCTCTCGAGGGATCACGTCATTCATCAACTGCCGCTGAATCGGAAACGAAACTCCCGTGAGAAGTGCAAAAACACTCAAGGCCATGACTGCGCCCCAGGGTCCCGAAAATCCGATTCCGCAAACGCACACACTCATCGCGACCGTCAAAACAAACACCGCCGAAAGATCGCTAAAAAGCCGGCGCAACCCCCCAGGCCATGCAGAGCCCAAAGCTTCAAACACACTCGTAAACGCCATAATCCAGCCATACGACTCTAAACCAAAACCACGCTCTCCCAGAATGGGTTGAAAAAGATTGACCTGCACAATTCGCGTCAGCACAAAAATACTCACGCCTTGAAGCATGACCAACCCCACCCAGCGTGGGCTCAATACGTCAGCGCGTGCCATGCGAATCAACCCTTGAAACGCGCCCGAAAACGTCACCCGCTCCGCAACTGCCCTAGGGCCGCGCAGCTCCGGCAACGCCCACGCAAAATAGACGGCAACCCCAGAACTTAGCGTCGTCAAAACATAGGGCAGTGGCAAATACCACTTCATCAAATATCCCACAACGGACCAGCCAACGACTTTACCAACCAAACCATAAGCGCGCGCGCGCCCCTCGGCGCCTTTGTAGGCCAGCGGATCCCCCAAAATTGCCAACCCAACATAGAGATACGCGCTCGCCGCGCCTGAGATGAGGGAGCGGGACAAGGCAATCAAGAGGAAATGAGTGAAAAAGCCAGCAACATTGGGTGCAAATATCGGCAACGCATTTGCGGCAACGCCTAGAATGCTCCCTAATCTCAGGCTCGCCAAATACCCCACTCGATCCGCAAAAAAACCGGTTGGAAACTCAAACATACAAAAAGCGAGATAGTAGACGCTTTGAATTCCAAAAATTTCGGGGTCGGTCAATCCCGATCGTTTTTGAAACTCGTAGAAAATGGGAACCCAAAACAGAAGCGAGAAGAAAAACTGAAACTGATAAAAGAGGCGAATCAGCCGTTTACTTTGCATAGGGTCTAAGCTGCAAAATAAAAAGGCCTTCCGAGTTGGCCACCCACTCAACATCCACAGGAACGCTAAACGTATAATCTGGAGAAAAATGCGATTGTAGGAGTCGCCCCGCATACGCCAATTTTGCCAAAACCTGCTTACGCGAATCATCCAAATCCTGACCCACATCTCCAATGGACAGGGTGCGGCCGCCACCTTCAACTGTATTATAGAGATACTGCAGGGGCTGTTCGATCCCTCGGACAATGTTGGCGACTGATTTCGGAGAAACGTTGATATAGACATTTCTGAAATCGCCTGTTCGATTCATGGGATTCGTCGTGACCAACACGCCACCCATTTCAGCAGGAATCTCCTCCTGCACGATGACCCCCATGTAGCAATCATCTAGTGAAATTCCCACTTCATGCCGCAATCGCACGCTGCGCGGAGATACGAGCGACGCCCACACTTCTTTGATACTTTGAAACACGTTCTCAGCAGTTGTCACGTGATTGATCGATTCGTAAATTCCTGCGGCAGAAAAGCCCTCCAAATCCTCAGCATTTGAGGAGCTGCGAACCACAAAGCAAGAAACGCCGCTTAAGTGATTGGCGATTTGCGCGTCGATGTGGCTTCGCAATCTTTCCGGAAACCGAGTGCCGCGAATCAGGGATTGAAGATGCAGACAAATCGAATCCGTCTCGCGCGCGCCCAGCTCGAGCGCCATTTTTAATTTCCCAATGGCTTGTTGAATCCGCGGTGAAGTCTCCAAAAATTCTTGTTGAATCGCAAAGGGAAGCGCAATCCCACGGGGAATCTGCACGAAGTCTTTTAAAAACTCCCACGACTTTCGCGCCAGCAGCTCGGAGGACGCCCCTTCGGACAGGTCCAAAAACTTCGCCAGATGTCCGAGCAAGTTTGCACGCGGCGGCCGGCGAACCCGATAGAACCCCAACATGCGCTCGGAGCCGTGATCAAGGACGTGCCTGAGTTCCCCCAAGTTTGCAGCCTTCGTCCCATAGCGATAGCGATCACTCATGCGAAGGGCATCCAGCTCCACGATCGGCGTATTGAGCACTTCGGGCTCTTCAAGTTTAATGCGTTGAACGCTCCAGGCGGGACGCGTGTTGACTTCAATGGGGCGATCAATTCGCTTTAGGAGCAACCCCGTGGAATTCGCATCCACGATATAATCCACCCACTGCCCGTCCAGCCCCTCACGATCAATTTGATCGAAAATGCCGATCTGCACGCAATTAGGAACTTGCCAACCTGAGGCTAAGACGTTCGTGTGAGATAGCGGCGTCGTGTGGTGAGCATTAATAATTCCCGAGAGTCTCGGAATATCATCCGGCACCCGATGCATGACAATAATATCGTACCATTCAAGAGAACTGCGGGCTTGCGCATATTCTTTTTCGTTCCTGAAGGCGCGCACGCGCCCGCGGGAAGTTCCGAGATTGAGCGCCAAAAAATTTGCCCGAGAAAAAAGCTCGTGAGAAAAAACGCGCGGCAAAGTGGCAGGTGGAATTTCGGCCGCGATTGCTTCCTGAATATGATTTGCCGGCTTAAAAAGGAGGGGGAAAGCGGGGTTGATCGAAGTCTTCACGAACTCGTAGAAGAACTTGACCATAGCGGAGTCCATGTTGTCGATTTCGACGGTTTCTAAAACGAAAAACTTCTCGCCGCGATCATGGAGCGATAAAATTCCTAGATAAAAGCGTCGTTTCGGATCAAGGTAGACGGACTGATTGAAACGATCGATGTCGTTATCCAATTCACCCACGGGGAGTTTCAAAATCTGCTCGCCAATGTAATCCGAATGAAAAGGATAGCGCGAGTGATTCACGAAATGAATTCGCGGCGCCATCGGATTTTGGCGATCATTTTGCCGATCAACCACGAGTTTAATGAAGGGATAGCCCGCAAGCCGGCCCGAGAGATTTGCAAAAGCTTCGAGGCTTAAGCGCTCGCCCGTGATTCCGGGGACAAGATCAAACTGGGGTTCAGCAGTGGATTGAGGCATTTGGGCGGCAACGAGCTTTGACATATTAACGCACCGTTTATCACGATGCGCGCGGCGTGTCACGAAAAACCAAATCCGATCAATTCCGGAAATTGGATAGCGGCTCACCAAAACTTTTAATTGCGGAGTCGAGTGTGGCCTTGATCGGGACCCCCTGACTGAAGTCCTTACACATAAGGCAAATATCCATAATTACAAGCACATACGCAATGACGCAAATGCTCCTGTCGCGATACATGCCTTTTTATCAAAATAGTCAGATATTTAAAGAAACCAATTCTTGGTGAAGTTTGCTACGTCGCTAATGAGCGGCGCCCCCCCCCCCTTGAGTAAACCCAAATTCCGCTTCGTCACTGCGCGAAACAGCGGGACGGGATAAGCCCCTACTCTGCCCTTATCGACAATGCCTTCAATCTCGATTTCATCAAAATATTGCTCGCGACCTTTGATAAGGCGTTCGACCTCAATGCGTGCGACATCTGCGGATCGGTTCCATTCACTTTTGATGCAGTTTGGATCATCTTGCCGGTCCATGAGCTGGGTCATATCCCGCTGACCATATTCAACTACAGTCCTCTCGCGCATGACTCATGACTTCTCACAAACCTACCTCGGCCAACTGCGGCAAATCGTCCGGTCAGATCCGCCCTGCTTGGTGCCTTACGCCGCTAACCAGAGCACTTACCCCAATGGACACGTCATTCACACCTTTGCGCTGCTTGTGCACTCAGTTCAGTGGGAGGGACGTCTTGATGAGTCCAATGAAGAATCCTTGGAACGAAAATTTTTCGATCGAAACGAATTTCCAGAAATGCTGATCAATGAACGCGCGAGTCTGAAGGCTTACTTTAGGTTTGAGGATACCGGGGAATTTCAACTTGGCTAGAGCCTTGACACGTAACGCCACCCAAGGTAGGTAGGTCTCATGCGTATTTCTATTCTAGCGCTCTCTCTACTCTCCCTACTCTTCTTGCCCGCCACCACCTTCGCCATGGGTCGCGTGAGGCATGACAGTGCGGAGTACCTAAAACAAATTTCACACCCCACCTTTGGCACGGCCGTCATTCTCCCTGACAACACGGTTTGGAGCATGGCGCTCCCCCAAAAGTAGAATAACAAAGGCCCGCACAAAGCTGGCGAGTCACCTCGTCTCCCGCTGAAAACGCCTGCAAAGAAATCGGTGGCGAACTCCCCACAAGAAACGATTACATCACTCTGATGAAATACTTTGACCTCATCAACTCCAACGATCCGAGCAACTACGGCAACGAGCTTTGCTACAACAAAGATCATACGACCCGCAAATGGTGCGCGCTTTCCAAAGAAGGAATGCAGGCGCTAAACAAACTTTTCCCCGACATGAAGGGCGAAAGATTTTGGACCAAATCTATTGAATTCGACAATTGGAGCATCGCCGACTTCTTCGATAGCCGCGGAGGCTACCTCGATTATGACGATCACACCCGCGGTGCAAAGTTTGCTGTAAGATGTGTAGCCAAATAAGAACGATTATTCACGAACGAGTCGAGCAGGCGAGATTAGGTCATAATCCCAAGGCGATCGCCAAAGTCCCTTCGGGTTGGGTCGTGCTCGGTGATGTACAGTTCCTAGAGGGCTACTGCCTCTTGCTCCCCGATCCTGTCATTTCCTCACTGAACTCGCTCACGCATGAGCAACGCGCGCGCTACTTAATGGACATGACTCTACTGGGGGACGTGGTGGAGCAACTCACCGGAGCCTGGCGCATCAACTATGAGATCCTCGGGAATTCTGAGCCCGCTCTGCACGCCCATGTTTTTCCACGCTCATTAAGGAACTGTAACAAAATAACTGAGTGATTTTAGTTTCTTGTCGGTCGGATCGTATAATTCCAATCACCATGAAATTTGTGACGGCGCAGGTTGATCGTGGCGAATTGCGCATCGGAGATTTTGAC
>JBBCAV010000027.1:0-8524 GCA_051382305.1 Bdellovibrionota bacterium FG-2 | reverse complement strand
TTTCTGATTTATCCTGCGAAAGCCATCTCCCCAACATGCCAGGCCCACTGGCATTTTTGGAGGTTTGCGAACTGCTGTCCACCCACGGAAGGATCTGGGAAAAGAATTGCATTAACGTTTTTTGTGTTGGAATCTGCCGGGCGTCCGTGTAGAAAAGATTTCCTTCGGTAATGTGTGGGGGTGTAGCTCACCTGGTAGAGCACCTGCTTTGCAAGCAGGACGTAGCAGGTTCAAGTCCTGTCACCTCCACCAAACTTTTTGGGGACTTCACACAGGAAAGCTGTAGGAGTCAACAAAAACAGGCTGATACGATTCAAGCAGTTACGAGTCCAAAGCAGCTTCGACATTTCCCAATCAGTCGCTAGATTTCGGGAATCTCCTATTTCTTTCCTACATTCTTCCTACGAAATGGCTCGTTGAAAACGACGCGAAAGGCGCGTATCTGCGCGCTTTGTTCGTGTTCGTAACCCTTTCATTTCAGAAAGGAGGACGGATGCCGCCTGAACACAAACCTCCATAAAATTAGAAGAAATGAAAAAGCCCAGGACCATTTCTTTTAATGTGTCCCAGGCTTTTCAAACTTTGCTGTTGTCGGCTCCTAATCTTGGCGGACGTGGAAGCTGACTTTTACATCTTAATCGGGGCTGCTTGTGAAGCGGCTCCTGGCAGGTACTTCTCTATTCTTAATTAGAGGTGCCGTTCCTGTCAACTCGAATGGAGAATAAATGAAAACTCAAAATGCGATCATTATAGCGGTGTCTAATCAAAAAGGCGGAGTGGGAAATTATCCGGTCAATCTGCGCCAAGATCTCTTCCCGTGCCAAATGTGCTAAGAGAAGAGAAATCGACTCATGAGGCTTGTGGACGCAGAGTCTGAATGTCCCTCGTAAGTTTTTGAAGACGATTTAGGATGCTGGCGGTTTTCTTGTCAGAGACCAGCGAATTCTTCTTGTTAATCCATTTTGCGACGGTATGAAGCATTGCCACCGGATCGGCTGGTGCGCTGCTTGAGTCCGCTCCGACTCTATGCGTTGGGAAATGAATACCATCCTGAAGCTGATCATAAGCGGTGAAGTAAGCGCGATGGACCAGTTCAATACTGATCTTCGCGTATCGGAAAGTCATTCGAAGATCGGTGTGACCCATAAGCACCATGAGAACGGCAGGATGAATGCCTGCATTGAGTAGGCTGGTGGCGTATGTATGTCTCAGTCGATGCGGATATATGGAGCCGATTCCAGGTGATTCAAGATCTTTCGTCAGTTTTTTAAAACGGAGATAAATTTTCTTGAAGCTCGATTTCTTTTTTCGCCCCACAAATAGTTTTGGCGTGACTGAATCATTCCCTAATTTCTCAATGAGCGGGGCCATCTTATTCTGGATTTCCTCGATGAGCACGATGGTACGATTCTCGATGGGAAGTAGCCGCTCCACTTTTATTTTTCCAGGCGGCACGCGAAGAAACGATCTTCCTTTTTCATCTTTCTGAATTGGATTGTAAGCAAGCCGTTCCAAATCGCCCAAACGAAGTCCGGTATATCGAAGGAGTAGTGCTCCCTTATGATAAACGTCATTGGATGCGCGAAGCCTTTTTTGAATCTCCTCGTCAACCGATGGTGGAAGCGGTCTTGGGAGAAAATCATCAAGCTGTGGTAGGTCATCCGGACGAAAAAGATCATTTACGTCGAAGCGGTGAATTTTTCGATCAACCACCCAAAAGAGGTAACCCTTGATGGTCATGATCATTTTTAGCCGCGTGGAGGCGCTGTATTCTTTTTCAAACATCCACTCCATCCAATAGACGCAGCTGCGACGGTTCAACTTTGAAAAAGAGATACGATCTCGGTGAAGAAATCGGTAAAAACACCGGATTGTAGTTCTATAAGTTTTCACGGTCTCTGGGCTTAGGTGTGTGCCAAGCTCAGAAAAGTATTCGTCAGTGAAAGACGGAAGAGTGAAATTCCGATACTGTTCCTTGGTTCTGAAAAGGTCGTCATATTCGCAAGAGATCAGATCTCTATCCCGAAGCCAATCCAGATAGATTCGCATATGAAGCTTACGGACATAAAGAGGTTTTGACTTGTAACCACGCTTATCGAGGAAATTTAAAAATGACTGGACCTGGCCGTGCTTTAAATCTGAAAGTTCAATACTCCGTTCAGAAAGCCATTGATGAAAGAGATTAAAAAGCTGTCCATAAGTGCGCGTAGCGTGCTTAAAAACGTCCTCTTGTTGCTCGATAAATGTAAGCGCACATGAAGGCAGTGAAATGGATTTTAGAGACTTAGGAAAAAAGTCAGTAACTTTCCGATGCGGAAGATATCCTGTACGAATGAGCCAAACGAGGTAAGTTCTGACCGTATAGTACTCGACATCACAAGTATCGGGCGACAGATTTTGGGTTTTTGCACACCAAACACGATACCATTGCCCAAGTTGATGGGGTGATATGTCTGAAATTTTCCGCTGTTTGAGAGTGAGCCAGTAGTAAACACGCTTGATCGCAGCTAGGTGGCGAATCAATGTCGATTCAGCAAATTCCTTTTTCATGGCTTCGAGATAAGCGAGGGCTTCTTGCGGGAGATCGACAGCCTGATAGGCTTTCGTGTCGTTCCTATTTGAACTGGACATACTGCATCTCCAACCCCCGGTGGACGGCATGGAAGGCGTCGGCAACATCACTGATAGCCAAATGCAAGTAGCGCTGGGTGACAGGTGACCCCGGCGAGTGCCCCAAAAGCTCTTGAAGAACCCTTAGATTGACACCTGACCTAGCAAGGTTGGTTCCGAAAGAGTGCCTGAACCGATGGGGGTTAGCCTGATGAATTCCGGAGACCTTGCGCCGATAGCGAAAAAAATTACGGAACCCGGCAGCCGTAAGGCGCCCGTGCTTTGTCGGACCCTTGGTGACTAGAAAAAGAGCGTGAGAATCAATATCCATGGGGCGTTCCCATTTGAGATAGTCTTGGATCAAACGGATGACGGTATCTGGAAGGGGGACCAACCGTTCTTTAGATCCTTTGCCGCGCACCCGAAGCTCGCGTCTCTCAAAATCAACATCGGCAAGATCAAGCAAGCGGACCTCCATAGATCTGAGACCACAAAAAAGCATGATCGCCACAATTGCCAAGTCCCGATAATTCTTAAGTCCTTTAAGAAAAAGATTCACCTCATCGGGCTTTAAAGGAACGATCAGCATTTTTGGCTGGCGGATTTTGAGCTGTGTTTTGGTTTTTCTTGGGCGAGAGACTACACCCAAGAACTCCTTTCCAGCACCTCGATAGTGCCCCGGAGGAAGGGACATGCCTTTTCCTACTCGTTCGAGATCCTTTCCGGTGCAGAAAAAATAGAAACAACGGAGAGTGACGAGTCTTCGATTGATTGAAGCACGCTTGTGTTTAAGTTCATTTTGAAAATCGATGAACTGGAATTGATGTTTTCCTTTGATTTTGTCGAGGCGAAGGCGACTCTGCGCCAACCATTTGTGGATGAGTACCAAATCGTAGGCATAAGATCGAATTGAGTCGGAAGAGAGTCGTCGCAAGACAAGGGTGTGGAGAAACTTTTGAATCTTTCTGACAGCGGGCGCCTCTGCCGTCGTGACAGCCCGAATTTTCCAGGCTTGACCGGTTTCGAGCTTCTTGGGGTCACGTTCGATCTTCATCAATACCTCCTAAATGTGGGCGAAGATCTTCAAGAGTAAGTTCTCGAAAGGCAACCAGGGCTGATATCACCCGCAAAAAGGCATCATCATCAAGAATCTCAAGGCAATCAGAAATTTTGGCATTTCCCTGTTCGCACCAAAGATCTAAGGCGATCTGAATCAGTATCCGCTCCTCATGACTGAAACATGCGGCTTCCGACAAAAGTTGCTCGGGAGGGAGGCGAAGCTGCGGATTTTTCGGGGAGAAGAAAAAATAGGACCACCGCTCATCCCAATTGAATACTTTTCCTATTGCGCTGATGCGATGACTTGGAAAAAGGCAAGACTTCGAAATCAAATTTCTCCTCACCGACATGATGCACCTCCCGAGCTATCAAGGGCGGAGCCGTAGTTCCGAAATATGCCGATTACATTTAATGCAGCGAAGATATTCCGGAGATAAAGCGACGTACCTTTGAACTCTGGGGCTATTTACGGTGAAAGGGGCAAGCAGGGAAGATTGATCCATCACGGGGCGGCTTAGTTCATCCTTCCTCTTTTTACATTTCTCGCGGTAAAGTCGGTTACGGTCTCGATGATCCAGACGAGCCTCTGGGCTTTGATCGTATTTTTTCCGGGCTCGTTTTCTGATCTGGGCATAGCCAAGAGATCGGCATTCGTCCGAACAATACCGATGGCGCCGGTAACATGACCGGCAAAGACAGAAATTTTGGTTGCATATTTTACAACAAATTTCGTAGATGGCTTAATTTTAACTCGCAATGGCCGATAATCAAAATCCTGTTGTGGGAGGCCAGAAAGCTGGGGTATTAGATCTATACATATGGGTCGAAACAAAAAGATCAAGGCTTTACGTAAGGTTCATAAAGAGATGCGAAGGACCATGAAGGAAACTGTTGACTCAGCCTACCGCCGAATTGGCGAAATGACGCTTTTTGAACTGGGAGTCGCACTCACCCAAATGGGAATTAAAACAACCTATCAGGAGGCCTTCAGGAAGGCCATTCCCGAAGATTATACCGCCGACACCAGGCCCATCATCGATCAGTGGTCAAATGAAATGCAACGCAAGCCATCCCTCGATGAGACAGTTTTTATGCAGGTTGCGGCCACAAAACTTTGGATGACTTGGTGCCCAGAGAAACCATGCGATATGTTTCTTGAGATGTCCTACGAAGATGGCTACGAATCCTGGGGCGATGACGACGATGAGAGCGCCCTTGAACACTGGACACGATTCATGATTTTGCTAGAGCGACGATTTAAGGGGGCAACATCCATTGAAAGCGCACTGACCAAAATTGACCAACTCCTGGGAGGGGACTGGGAGCTCTGGTTTGAAGATTACCGGATGCTCATCAATAACCTTCTTCCTCCTGAGCGAGTGCTCAAGATCGAAGCCAAGCTCGTAGACCTGGAAAAGCCGATTGAAGACATCACAATCCGAAAGATTCGGACCCTAGAAAAAAAGATAGACTCCAGAACCAAAGAACAAGAACACAAAGATTGACCGGATAAGTACTAAAACGACCACGACCGTCAACCTTGCGCAAGCCCTCTCCTTATTAGGTGAAACTGTCCTCGTCGTAGATCTCGATCCCCAGGGTAATGCCACGCAAGGTCTCGGAGTCAAACTTGATAAGGTGACTGCTTCGATTGCGGATCTAATCCGAGACAAGACGTTTCCTGAGCAAAGTGCGATTTACAAAGGGCCGGGGCTCGACTTGATACCTGCAACACCTCTGCTTGCACGCGTAGAGCGGGAGCTTGTTGGAATCACTAACGGCGAAATGCGGCTAGCCCTGCGACTCCGTACGTTGTCCCCGCGCTATTCGGTCATTCTAATTGACACTCCCCCATCATTTGGTCCCCTCATGAATTCATCTTTAAACGCCGCAAACAAGCTTGTTGTGCCCGTAGACTCAGGCTTTTACGCAATGATGGGAATCAGAGAGATGTTAGCTGAGATCGAAGAGATTCGCGCTGCCTCAAATCCCGGTTTAGCAACCCTGGGTTTCTTGCTTACGATGGTTGATCAAACCCGCATTGCAGATGAGGTTTGCCAGGGTCTCATATCGAGCTTCGGAGAAGAGGTGTTTGAGACCAAGATCCATCGTAACGTGAAGCTCAAAGAAGCGCCCGCTTTCGGAAGAACGATCTTTCATCACGCCCCCCACTCCCAAGGCGCGACGGACTACATGGGTTTAGCTCAGGAGGTTTTGCAAAGATTAAGGGCAGAGAAGCAGGATTCGACAAGTCCCAAGCGCGATATACGCTTAAGCCTTGTCGAAGGGGGCGCACATGAGTGAGCGAAAAGAGCTAAAGCGAGTGATTGCGGACTTCCCATTTACGAAACCCCTCCCTATTAAGCGCAGTTCGGTCGAGTTGAAACCTCCGGCTGAGGATGCACCCGACCCCCAAACGGCCTTGATCAAATCGATTATAGAGGAACGTCTGTCCACAACGGACACTGTTCAAAATGCACAGTGTTCAAAACGGACAGTGTCCACCGTGGACAGTGTTCAGAATGGACCCTCATTTGAGAGCCCCACAGTATCCAAAATGGACACTGTGCCAGATCCGGCTGAGTCGCGCCCCGTGGCAAAACTTCAAGGGAATTTCACCCAGGTTCCAAACTCGCTCTTGCGGACTGCGGGCATGTTCGAAGACCCGTTTGACTTCATGATCTACATGCTCTTGTATTCGTACTCCTACGGGTTTGGCCGGGACACGGCCAACATGAGTCAATCCCAGATCGAAGATTTCGCAGGGGTCTCAAAGAATCGGGTTAAGAGATCCCTGGATCGCTTGATCAAACAAGGGTGGATCAAGCTTGCTTCGGAATACGAGCGCTCACGCGTCTCCCGAAAATGGCGCGTCTTCGCTCCCGAGGGGCGCGATCCGGGTCCAAAGAAGTCAAAAGTCACAGTATCCACGGTGAACAGTGTCCAAAATGGACAGTGTCCGCAACAGACCCCCACAGGGTCCACCGTGGACCCTCTCACAGTGTCCAAAATGGACACCTTCAGAAGAAAGGGTCCCAAATACAATTTTCAAAAAAACTCTCTCTCGGGGGATTCGAAAATGCTCGAATATTTCGATGGGCTCAAACCGCAGCGCAAAAGAGAGAGCGAACTCAGGGCTTTTGAAGAACTCCGGGGGGATTTTGAGGAGGGTGAAATCGCCGATTGCCTAGACCATCTCAAAAGCAAGGGGCTCCCAGGAGGTGTGGCTTGCCATTCTCCGATGAATTTTCTAGCGCGAGCAATGGGGGATGTCTTGGCAGTCGTCAAAGCAGACCAAGAAACCCAGCGAAAGAATGCGGAGAACGTCGCCAGGATTGAATTCCAAAAGCGAAACGGCGCAGCAATTGAGACGCAAGAAGGCATCGAATGGCGGGGGAAAGTGCACGCGTTCGTTGAGGCATTTCCAGATCCGCGAACACAGGAAGAAGCGGTTGTAGGTTTGTGCCGACAAAAGGGGTTTTATACGACAAGGGGTCAAGCGGCGAGGACCTTTGCGATTGGCGCTTGGGCGCGAAGCAATCGTGAGGCAGCTGAAAAGACTGGGTGAGCAGGGCGCATTTTAGAAAGTTTTTGAGCGTGTAAGCGCATATTTCAGGGAATATTTGAAATTCTTTAATGCGAAAATACGTTTTCTTCCTTGATTTTAATTATCATTCTGTTATCTATATGTTCACAAGGAATTATTCACATGGCCCATGCACTAACAAAATCTTCAGTTGGAAAAAGAATCAAACAACTACGGGAAAAGACAAACCTCACTCAAGCCAATATGGCAAAGGAGGCCGAAGTAACTCCAGCAGGAATTTGTCAAATCGAAGCTGGAAACCGCATTCCGTCTACTCCCATTTTAGCAAGAATTGCTGCTGTGCTAGGGGTGTCCATGGATTACCTCCTTGGAACATCGGAAGAGGTTTTGCTCAAGGATCTACTTCAAGATAAGAACATCTACACATTTTTTCAGAACTACCAAATGCTTGATCCACACGATCGAAAAACCATTCAACAGCAAGTCGCATTTCTGAAATATCAGAAGGCGCGATAGCTTGTGAGCACATGACTCCAGTAAACTTGGTCTCCTTTTAGCGCCACCCACTCACTTCGTCGAAATCCAAGAATCCACGCGAGCCTAGAGGCAGCACAAAAAGCTCGTCCTCACGTGAATCGTGAGCCTGCGAGGCGAGCATAAAAGCTCCCTTGACCATTTTTCACTCGTGCACTTTTGCCACGGATTAGCCTTGAAGCCGTGTGCATTCGGATTTTCGATCTGAGCTTTGTCGATAGAGCCTCCTTGTTCGTGATGCCGACCTCGCTTGCGACCTGTCTTTTCTCCTTGCCGCAGCACCCCGTCCCGCCAGGCTTTTGTTTCACGACAGCCTGTCATGCCGGGTGCCGGGGGGATGCGGCGCGGAGGACAGGATCACCGCTCCGGTCTGGTTCGCCTCCGTTCCCTCGCTTGGGCGAGAGGGAACGCAGTCAACCCCCCTCTAAAACAAGGAGAACTCAATATGACGACAATGAAATCCGCGATCGAAAAAATTCTGAATGCCCACAATCAACTCGACGCCTTCCGAACAAACGAAGACTTCGCAGTGAAAATCGCCAACGAGGGGTTCATGCCTCTCTCAATCGAGAAACATGGAAAACACGTCACTGTTACGCATTACTACGAGCAGAATGGAGACCTCGTCCCAGATCCCGACATGGAATTCGTGGATCTCGGCGGCAAGGACTGGCTGCCAGTAGCGATTCAACATTCGACGGGTCACTATTGCAGAGCCGCAGAGCAAGCCGTCAGCGGCAACTGGCTCATTTCGAAACGTGCGATGCGCGACCT
>JBBCAV010000026.1:0-1006 GCA_051382305.1 Bdellovibrionota bacterium FG-2 | reverse complement strand
AACGAGCACCTGTGATCCTTTTCAAAACCCAGTTTCCGAACAGGGCTGTTCGCTTGTTTTTTTATGGCGTTTGGGCGCATTCGATTTCCTTTGGCTGTGTTATTGTTCGCTCGAAGCATAACCGAGCATCGCATTCTTAAACCATCGCACTGACAGCAAAGGTCACTTAAAAATACGCTGGGAATTCCAAAGCTTGGAATGGCTCTTGATCAAAGGCGCGCCAAATGGCCGCCGGGGGCAATTCATGGCAGGGTCCCTCTCAATGTGCAAAATCCTTCGGAAATATCCCACCAAATAAAATATTGGAATTCGCCTTACACGATGTTGTCTTTAAGACAACATCGTGTTATTCTTTATTTGTGTCCGCCGAAAAAGAGAACACAACCCGGTATAAATCCTTTCATCATCGCTGTCGCGGGATGTGCTCGTCTCGAAAACAGTTTCTGGCTTGTTTTGAGATCGATCAAAGCCACATCCTCCACCAAGGGCTTGCCAAGAACCGCAAGCGGCTGGCGCTGATTGATGAGGACTTGGCGTCGGTAATACTCGGCGGTGCGCTTTTAGAATCGCGCTGCGAGGCGAAACAAAGCGCGGTCCAAATCGTAATCGAAGGCTGCTTTAAGAATTTCTCATGGGTGGACTATACGGGCAGAGGCGAAACACAAGCCAAAGTAGAACCCATTGCCCAAGTACGAGTCGTCATTCGAGAACGGAAGCCCAGGCATCTAATCGTGACAGCTTACATATTGGATCCGCCCGAAAAAAGAATTATCCCGGAGGTGAATCGTGAAGTCTGGAAATAAATTGAAAATAGAAGTTAAATCCTTGGGTAAGTTTTCTATTCAAGATTACATTGATGCTCATAAAGATTGGGGCTGCAAGGGCAGCTTCAAATTGCAGATGATTCACCACCCCGTTTTGCCAATCGGCCCACTGGGTCCGATCAAGATTCCCGCCGCTCTCATGGTCGTCTGCAAGGACTGCGAAGCCGCCTACGTCCTTCCTC
>JBBCAV010000025.1:0-3271 GCA_051382305.1 Bdellovibrionota bacterium FG-2 | reverse complement strand
CGCGGTAAAGTCTGACGCCTTTCTGAAGGTCTTTTCCGCCATCCATCAGAATGGCTTTGGGCTGGCCGGCTTGGTCAAAAATTCTCTTCAGTGCGTCCTGCACCGTAGATCCGATCCAACGGTTAGATGTTTTAGCGCTACACATCGCAAGTACCAATGAGGCGCCTCCTTGGTTGACTAAAAACCAACCTAACCAAGGAGAATACAATGTCGGAGATCAAAGGCGAAACCCTGTTTTCAGGGCGGCTTAAAGTTAAACATTATGATTTTGAGGTGAAGAAGCGGGCGGTGGAAATGGTGCTTGCAGGAGCGTCTATACCCTCGGTTTGCAAAGAACTCAAAATTAATGGAGTCAGCACCGTTCATTCATGGGTTCATAAATATCATCGCAAAGGGGAAACGATGGAAGCTCTGCGCCCCCAAAGTAGGCGGCCCCATCATCAGCCGAAACTCACCAGCCAGTGGGTCGTTGATAAGATCGCTAAACTGAAAAAGGATAAACCCGAAATGGGTTCGTCAGCAATGAGTGACTATTTGCTACGCTTTGAGTCGATAAGTCTCTCACCAAAGACCCTGGGGAAGATTTTCAAAAAACACGGCATGGTGGATGGCGACGCGGGAGCCGCCGAAGCTCGCTACCATACCAAAGGTGACGATAAGAAACAGTTCGAGCAGCAAGTTGAGAAGGAGACAGGCGAGTGGGAACGTTTTAATCGACCCAACCCCAACGATCTTTGGCAGATGGACATCATGGGGTTCTATATTCGTGACGCCCACAAGGTGTATTTGATCAGTGCTCTTGACGACTGCTCTCGCATGATCACGGGATGGGGGCTTTTTCGCGATCAAACAGCCGAAAACGTGCTTGAAGTGCTGCGAGGGGCGCTGGTGAGATTCGGGGCTCCCAAGGAGATCCTGACGGATCAGGGAGCGCAGTTTAAACATTGGGGCGGTGTTACTCAGTTTGAGAAACTTCTCAAAAACCTCAAAGTAGGGCATATACAGGCCCGTTCGCATCACCCGCAGACCTGTGGCAAGATTGAAGCGTTTCATAAGAGCATTCACCGTGAGCTTATCGACAAAGAGTTTTTTGTCACGCAAGAGCAAGCCGTGGAAAAGATTGGACGCTTCATCGAACACTATAACTACGGGAGACCCCATAGCTCACTTGATGGCTTCACGCCATCGGACAAGTACTTTGGGATCATCGAATCGCTCAAGAAGTACATCTCCGACTACCAGGCCCCCAAAAACAAGCAGGAAGAGGCGCAGGGCGAAAGCATTGGCATTGCCCGGGCGTCGAAACTTTACATGATCGGCAAGGTACTGGGGCATGAAATTCGGCTGCAGGAGCTTGGCGGGCAATTGTCCATTTACGTTGATCAGAAGCCATTTAGGGAGATCAATCTTTTACAACCGATGCAAATGGAGGCGTCGTCCGTTACTCTTCAAACATGAAAGGAATATGAGAGATTTTGCCCCCGGCTGTTCGTACCAGTCGGGGGCCGAGATTTTTACGAATAAAATTCTCATGAAAGGACAATGGGCAGTCTAGCCGAGCTTCATCCGGCAATCCAGTGCGCAATTCTTCACTCATCCGATTCTTCTCTTACCTTCGAAGAAATCGGCCAAAAACAGGGCATATCCAAACAGGCCGCCCAAAAACAATTTGTTAAAGCATGGCGGTATCTTCAAGCCTATACCCCTGGTTGGGAAAGTGCTGGTACCGACGTAGCTACTGAACCCTGCCCTGGGTGCGGGAGTAAGGAAACGCTGATTCACCAGCTAAAGCGAGAGCTGATTCTGGCCGGGGTACGCGCACAACTATTGAAGTTTTTTCGAGAAAGTGTGCTCAAGTTCTTTCCCAGGTTTAAAGTAACGAGGCTTCCGGCCTGGGAAAAGAAGAGAATCCTCGATTGGTTGGAGAAGTTTAAACGAGCCGGGGGTGGTGTGCGTGATTTTGCGGCGGCAAGCGAAAGATCGCCCGAAACACTAGCCCGCTGGCAAGAGGCATATGAGAAACATGGCCTGGCGGGGCTCACGGACAAGCGCACTCGTCCCAAAAACTTCGGCAACAAAGTCCCACTTTGGATTAGAAACCACCTCATCACGCTGTTCATTCAGTTCCCATGCTGGACGCCTTATCAATACCACTCTTACATCCGGCACAACCCCGCGACTCGATGGTACGTGAGTCTGCCGACGATTCAAAAACTGAAAAATATGCATAAACAAGCCTCCGAACAGGAAAAAGAGAGAATAGCAAAGCGCTGGTGCTTTGCTCCCGGCACGAGCGCCTGGACGGTGGACTTCGTTTGCCTCCTTAAAACCGACACCTTCAAACTTCACTGTTTTACAGTGTCAGATCATCGCTCGCGCTTTTTGATTCACACGGCGCTGTATCTGAATACCTCGACCGATACGATCATTGCAGAGATGGAGGCGTTGTTCTTGCGACATGGAAAACCATACCTCATCAAAGCGGATAACGGCCCCGAGTTCCGAGTTGAGTTCCGTGATCAGCTAAAAGACCTATCTGTCTACCTCATCAATAACCCGCAATATTACGGCCAGTTTAACGGCGCTCATGAACGGATCCACCGAAAAATGCGAGCGTTCATCACGCCATTCGAAAAACATGGCAACCTCATGAGGCTCGTGGACGAGATCAAGGATTTTCAAGATCAGTACAACTATAAAATACCGATGGATACGCTAGACGGGAAAACACCGTCGGAAATATTTTTGGGTGACGGCGCCTTTACGACGAAAGGCGCTGAGATCGTCACGCCATATGAAAAAGATGGGGAGCTACGAATGAAGTTCACTAATCGTGATGGTCACCAGGCCCGCATCGACGTGCCGATCATCCCTCCCGAAAGCGGAGTCCCGAACGACGTCTGAAAATCTGAGGCAAACAGAAATTGCGGCAGTTTGATAAACTTACAGGCCCAGAGTGTGGAAAATTGCGTCTCCCTTTATGGGAATCACAAAATCGGCTTCCGTATTTGACCTATAGGCCACGATCACTGAGGTGCCGAAGGGTTGGGTAGGTCTAAAAAAGACCCCTGCGTCCAAAATTAGAAAATTAAGATCCTAAAATTCGTCAACCTCGGCTCACGCCGAAAAACGTAATATGTGTGTTGACACTACATCGATGATGGCGATCCACGGTTCCTGCACGGGGGAGATGCCCTGGATGACGGCAACTCCGGCACGAAGCACCCAATGGATCACTGACGTAAAGTGAGGGATGCGTTCGGGGTAAGGA
>JBBCAV010000024.1:0-7177 GCA_051382305.1 Bdellovibrionota bacterium FG-2 | reverse complement strand
GCGATGATTTCCGCTTTGAAGGCAGTGCCAAGTTCTTTTTTTTGCCACTATCTCCGGAAGCTATGGCTGAACCAGCAAGCTTCACTTCGCAAATCTTTGCGTTTACTTCGTAGAGTTCCTGGGTAATGCTAGATAGCTACCTGGCTGATCTTTATGATGTCGAGACAAAGACTCTAAACCGTGCTGCTCGCAGGAATATCGACCGTTTTCCTGATGATTTTATGTTCGAGCTTACAGAGGAAGAGTTCGAAATCTTAAGGTACCAAATTGGCACCTTAAGATCCGAGCATGGACAACATCGAAAATACTTACCTCTTGTGTTCACAGAGCAGGGCATTGCTATGCTTTCCTCGGTTTTGAGGAGCAAAAAAGCAGTTCACGTCAACATCCAAATCATGAGGGCCTTTGGGATACTTCGGGAACTACTCCTTACCCACAAGGATCTAGCCCAGAAACTGGAAACGCTCGAACAAAAGTACGACCACCAGTTCAGAGCAATCTTTGATGCGATCCGAGAGATCATGTCGGAACGTGAAGTCCCAAAAAAACAAATCCTGGGTCTGGGAAAATCAGACTGCCTGTAATTCGACACCCCCTACGGCAACGGCATAAAAAACGGCGCACCGGGAACGCCCACTTGATAGGTCAACATCCCTTGCCGATCCGCCGCCTGAATCTCTCCAAGGTCTTCCCCCTGATATAGAGCGGGACAAGGCGACGCCCACTGAATCGCTGCCTGAAATAAATGAGGCGCCGGTTTGCGTTGGGCATCAGAAAGCGGCAAAAGGATCGTATCAAACAATTCCCATTCAAAAGGCGCGGGTTCTACCCAGGTCTTCGCAATGACATCCCTCAGGGTCTGCAGTTTCTGCGTATAGTCCACACCCCAAGATTCAGGGATATTTGCGATCATCCCAAGGCGCTCACCCCGACTTTTGAGCTGATGCAGATAGTCCTGCGCTTCGGCCATGTATTTGAGATGATCCCAATCCGAGGTATTGACAAGAACCTGCCCCAAATCAAAAAAATAGACGGGACGACTACAGGCCTGCCCAGCAATAGATCCCTGTACGCCCAAAAGCGCTCCGAATGCGCCCAACAAAAGATAAAGCCGTAGAGCCTTCATACGTAGGAAAAGAGTTAGATAATGCAACATATTGTGTCAACAACGAAATTAAGATAACCTTTTCGTAATAGAGAAGAGGGAAACCATGGACGGGATTCTTGTCATAACAACAATGGCGACCACTGCATTAGCGATCGCGGTAATTGTACTCATAAGCTCCGTCGCGCGCTTTTGGTGGCCGACAAAAAAATACGGACTAAGCGCGGGAGAAGTACGACTCATCACGGCCTATTGCCAGACCATTCTCTCGACAGTAGAATGGGGAAAACAGGTCCCACCCGACGCTCTTCTCAGCGACATCGCAGCGTCTGTGAGAGGCTTACCACATCATATTAGGATTCCGTTCCGATTCATTCTTTGGGTTGTTGAACGAATGCCCCTCCTCGTTCTCGTCTCACCATTTTCCTTCAGTCGCTTGAGCCTGGAGCAGCGCTATGGGGTACTCGAACGCGCCGCTGAAAATCCCTGGACTGCTATCAGTGGTCTAGTTGAGGTGCTGCAAGGACTCTGTGCGATTCCTTTAGGTGGGAGACCCGAAATCTTGGCGATCTGCAATTTTGATCGAGAAGCCCAGATTGCCTCCTGCGTGGCTGAACGAAAGAGAGTCATGAGTGAAGGAGGAAATTCCGCATGAGTATTGAAAAACGGGTTATTTCCACCGACGCCATAGTGATTGGATCAGGTGCTGCCGGCGCCGTCATGGCTGCACGGCTGGCCAAAGGGGGACTAAGAATCGTTGTCTTAGAAGAAGGCCCTCGTGTAGGTTTGCGTGACTTTGATGGGAACGTCCGCCAAATCGTCAGCCGCTATTACCGAAACGGCGGGGCACTGATGGCTTTTGGAAGACCTGTCGCCACTGTTCAGACGGGATGCTGCGTGGGCGGCTCGACCGTGGTAAACGGCGGGACTTGCTTTCGCACGCCCGAGGCCGTACTTGAAAACTGGCGCACAATAACCCGAGGCGCTGTAACTCCGGAGGCTATGCTCCCCTACTTCGAAGAAGTCGAGCGCGACCTTCACATCGAAGAGGTTTCACCCGAAATCGCCTATGAAGGTGAACGCATTCTGCTCAAAGCGGCTCACGCCCGAGGCGATACTGCGGGCTACGTGAAACGGAACATCATCAAGTGCCAAGGCACAGGGGTGTGCCCATTTGGTTGCCCAACCGGCGCCAAGCAAAGCATGGAGGTGACTTATATCCCCATGGCTGAAAAATATGGCGCGCTCGTTCTTGACCGATGCCGAGTCGAAAAGATTTTGATCCGCGACGGACAGGCGTACGGTGTGATCGCGAGACGTCTTGAGGATTCCAAAACCCTTGAAGTGCGTGCCCCGATTGTCGCCCTCTGCGCCGGCGCAGTTCACTCCCCCCTTCTGCTTCGCAAAAGTCTTGGCTGCAAAGCTCCCTCGGCGACTGGCAAACACCTGCTCTTACATCCCGCGGCCCATGTGGTGGGGCTCTTTCCGAAACCTTTTTCGTCGCGCAAAGGCCCGATTCAATCCACCTATATCGAAGGCCGCAATGGCGATGAATACGTGATTTTCGGAATGCAATATCCTCCTGAAATTTTTGGTCCGCTCGTCATCGAGCAAGGCGCCAAGTTGAGCCTCTTAGCCAAGTTTAGAAACTCAGTCACTGTCGCCGTCATGGCCTCCGATCATCATTGCAGCGGCAGAGTGTTTCGATTACCCGGAAACCTTCCGCTTATTACTTATCAGGCCGCAAATCACGAACTTCAGACGCTTGTGCGCGGGATCCTCCACGCATCCGAACTCCTCATTGAAGCGGGGGCCTCGGAGGTCCGCCACGGAATCCGTGGATTTGCACCTTTTCGAACCGTTAAAGATGTCCGCTCTTTTAATGCATCAGTCGTCTCCCCTGCAGCACTTCTCTTGGGCTCCGTGCATCCCATGGGAACGTGCCGAATGGGGGTCGATCCAAAAACCTCGGTCGTCGATACGGAACACCAAGTGCATGGTGTGCGCGGTCTGTATATTCCGGATGGAAGCTTCTTCCCTTCGTCCCTGGGGGTAAACCCTCAAGTCACGATCAATGCGTTTGCACTTCGCTGCGCCGAGCGAATTTTGAGGGCAAAAACCGCACCAACTTGAATTCCTCCATAAAATCGAGCCCAAACACATTTGCCAAATCAAGCCAAAATGCGGTAAAATAGGGCGTAAGGGGGAAATACCATGCGAGCTTTCGTCACACTAATGGCATTCACTACATTGAGTGTTTGCGCGCTTGCGGGCCCAACTCCGAACAATACCCGTTTTGTCGGTGAGGGCGTTTGTACATTTCCCAGAAGCAAGTTCATCCCGCTAAGGGTTGAAGTTGGAAAAATAATCGAAAGAAATGTTGTCAAACACACCCTCGTTTTCACGGATACCGCTAAGAAGATTCAAGGTAGAAAATCCGAAGTCACTGCTAACGGAGAGACCTCCCAACACCAATTCACCTTGGACGACGGAACCTATACGGTCGAAGTCCGCGTCGTTCCGCCAACTGCTTCGGGTTCCATCGTTGGGAAATTCACGCGGGATCAAACCTGTTCGGGAACGTTTTCTGCGGTGGCGAGATAACGCTCGCCTTACTCGAAGTCCGGATTTAACTGATCCAAGCGTTCTTTGATTTGTCGCTCAAGGCCTGTCTCTTTAGGCACATAGTAACGTTTTCCAATGAGTGACTCCGGCAAATGAGTCTGCCGCGCGCGCGCTTGTTTATCCGAGTGCGCATAACGATAGTTCTTGCCGTAACCCTCACTCTTCATGAGCGACGTCACGGCGTTTCGCATATGCATCGGTACGGGCAGCGCGCCTGTGGCTCGAACCTCTTCGAGAGCCGCCCCAATGCCTTCGTAACTTGCGTTACTCTTGGGCGCGATAGAAAGATACGTTACGGCTTGCGCGAGATTGATTCGCGCTTCGGGCATTCCCACAAAATCCACCGCATCTTTTACAGCGATGGCAACTTGGAGAGCGCGAGGATCGGCATTGCCGATATCTTCAGAGGCCAAAATCACAAGCCTGCGCACGATAAACAGCGGATCTTCTCCCCCCTCCAGCATGCGCGCGAGATAATACAGACCCGCGTGGGGATCACTATCGCGAATACTTTTGATAAACGCCGACACGACGTTGTGATGCTCTTCACCTGATTTATCATAAGGAATCGGTTGACGATCTAACGCCGATTCTAAAGCCGCCTGCACCTGCTCGAGAGTTAATTCCGCAGGACTCCCCTCACCCCCGGCTGGCGTGAACAGCCCCACGGTCTCAAGTGCCGTCAGAGCACGGCGGGCATCCCCTTCTGCCGTTTCCGCAAGCCACTGCAACCCCTCCGGCGAAACCCGAAAAAACCCCGCCAACCCCCGCTCAGGATCCCTCAACGCCTGCGTCAAAACCCCCACCAGCGCCGAAGGCTCCAAGCGCTCCAAGCGAATCACACGCGCACGCGACAGAAGTGCGGAATTCAGTTCAAACGACGGATTTTCGGTCGTGGCCCCCACCAGCGTCACGGTGCCATCTTCGACATGTGGGAGAAGCGCGTCTTGCTGAGATTTGTTGAAGCGGTGAATTTCGTCAACAAAGAGAATCGTTTTGCGGCCGTACATTTTCCGACCTTGGCGCGCACGCTCCACAGCCTCTTTGATGTCTTTGACGCCTGAAAGGACGGCGCTTAATGCTTCAAACTCTGAACGCGTCTGCCCTGCAATTATGCGAGCTAGCGTGGTTTTCCCGACCCCCGGAGGCCCCCAAAGAATGAGCGAGGGCACGCGATCGCTCTCAATCCAGGAGCGAAGCGGCTTACCACGTCCCAAAACGCGCTCCTGCCCCGCGAACTCATCAAGCGTGCGCGGACGCATCCGATGCGCAAGCGGCTCAGAGCCAGGGTTGTGAGTCTGAGAGTTCGCTCTTAAAAAATCAAAGAGATCCGGTGACAAGGGGCCCATCCTTTGCTTATTCTGAGGTACGAGGTACTAGTACCGTGACTGCAAAAATTCCGCAATCCATTGGATTTGTCGTAAAACATCATCAACCCGAAGCTGATGCTCTCGGAATCGAGCTTGCCCGCTTCGCCCTTTCGGCTGGTTGCCAGGTTGTTTTTGCGGATGAAAGCACTGCGCTAGCAAAAAAACTCAAGAATCTTCCACATCCCACGCACGCCCCCGGCGCCGCGCCCAAAAGAACCCGAAGAAACTCCAAAAAGAAACCTCCCCCTCAGCAAGTTCTCATTGTCCCCAAGGATCAGCTCGTCGCTCACACTGACCTCATTATTGTTTTAGGAGGAGACGGAACCCTATTGGGAGCTGCTCGCTTGATGCACACACACTCGATTCCGATTTTGGGAATCAACATGGGCCAACTGGGGTTCCTCACCGAAATCAAACGCTCTGAAGCGCTTGAATCATTTGCGCACCTCCTCCAAGGCCGAAAACCCATTATCAGCAAACGCGCCATGTTTGATGTGACGCTCCTGCGAGAGGGCAAAGTTGTATTCAACGGACCCGTGATCAATGATGCGGTGATTTCCAAGGGCGCCATTGCTAGGATTATTGGGCTTCAAATCGGAGTGAACGAGAAATGGGTTCATGACATCAGAGCCGATGGACTCATCATTGCGACACCGACAGGCTCAACAGCCTACTCTTTGGCAGCGGGAGGGCCCATTATTGAGCCCTCGTTGGATGCCATGGTCCTGACCCCCATCTGCCCTCACAGCCTAACGCAACGTCCCGTTGTCATCCCGGATTCGTCCGAAATCCAGGTCTGCCTCAAGGTTCGCCCCGGCCACGTGTTACTCACCTTGGATGGCCAAGACGCCGTAGACATGAAAGTCGATGATATTGTTATCATTAGAAGATTTCGCAGGCATTCCCTTCAGCTCATTGGCTCACCTTCACGAGACTATTTTAGCCTCTTGCGCGAAAAGCTGAAGTTTGGGATGCGTGATTAGTACAAATATTCCACATTAGGCCAGCTTTGAAGGAGTACCCATGCTCGAAACGATGACGATTCGAAACGTCGTGATCATTGATCGCGCGGAGATCAGTTTTAAAAAAGGTCTCAATATTATCTCAGGCGAAACCGGCGCTGGGAAATCCATTTTAATTGAAGCCATCAGTCTACTGCTCGGCGCGCGCGCGAACATCGAACTCATCAGAACAGGCGAAGACGAGGCAGTCGTTGAAGGACTTTTCAACGTCGGACAAATTTCCTGGATCAACACTCGCCTTGAAGCCCACGGGATCGCAACGATGGGCGATGAGCTTCTCATTAAACGCGTCGTGAATCGCAACGGCAAACATCGCATCACCATCAACGGCGAACTTGCCACACTTTCGAATCTGCAAAACATCTGCGAAGGGCTGGTGGATCTGTGTAGCCAACACGAGCATCAGTCGCTACTCAAAGCCGCAACCCAACTCGATCTTTTGGATCGCTACGGCGGCCTTGAAACTCAAGCCAAACAGTTTGCTGAAACTCACGGCAAACTCCATGGACTCGCGCGCGAACTGCGCGATCTCGAGGCGCAAGAAAATGAGCGTTCGCGACGGTTTGATTTTCTAAAGTTTCAAATCGAAGAACTGCGCGGCTCCGCGCTTGAAGAGGGCGAAGACGAACGCCTCCACACCGAAAAACAGCTTCTACAATCGGCTGAAGTTCGCGTGCAAATGGCTGAAGCCATTCGCCAGACCTTAGAGTCTGACGACGAGGGAGCCCTCACAGGCCTTCGTTCGGCGCTGTCAAAACTGCGCTCGCTTCAACCGCTGGATGAAAAAATCACTCCCTACCTAGAGGGACTTGAGCGCGCTTTTGCCGAGACCGAAGAAGTGGCCATGGGACTCAATCGCTACTTAGGCTCGATTGATCTCAATCAAGAGCGATTGGAGAGCGTGCAAGAACGTCTCTCACTGATTGCAGATCTGAAGCGAAAATACGGCTCGAACATTCAGGACATGGTCGCGACGCTCACGACTCTTGAAGAGGAATTCAATGGAATTTCTGTGTCTGAGAACCGTAAAGCCACCCTTAGAACTGAGCTTGAAG
>JBBCAV010000023.1:0-1023 GCA_051382305.1 Bdellovibrionota bacterium FG-2 | reverse complement strand
ACTCCGGCTTAAACGCCGCTCAAAAAAACGATTTGCGGTACTTGTGGAGCGTTTCATCGTGGCTGGTACGACAAGAAGGCCAGGCAGGCCCGCGATCTCTCCTGTGGCGATTTCGCCATTTACTTGGAGATCGACATTCGTCGTGTCAACTGTAGGAACTGTAAAGCTGTGAGGCGAGAGGGACTGGAGTGGTTGCTCGATAGCCCGTTTTGTTCAAAACGGTTTGGCTTCATGATTGGTGAAAAATGTCGAAGCCAGTCAATCAAGGATGTGGCCAAGGAGCACATGCTCGATTGGCACACCGTCAAAGAGTTGGATAAGCGTTACATGGAAGCACAGCTAAAACTCGAAGGTCCGCCAACCCCCCGGGTGATCGGTGTTGATGAGATATCAGTCAAGAAGGGGCATGAATATCGAATCATTGTGAGCGACCTCGAAAAGAAGCGTGCGATCTGGTTTGGCGGGAAAGATCGCAGCGAAGAAAGTATGGATGCTTTTTACATGTTTCTCTGGGAAAAACAGTCGAAACAAATAGAGTTGGCCGTCATGGATATGTGGAAGGCGTTTCGAAAGTCAGCGAAGCGTAACGCCCCCCAGGCGGCCATTCTCTTCGACAAGTTCCATATCCTTCGTCATCTGGGAGAGGCTCTGGATAAGGTTCGTAAACAGGAATATGCCCGGCTAACGGGAAAGGATCGCAAGTTCATCAAGGGGCAGAAATACGCTCTACTCTCGCACAAAGAAAACCTCAAGTCAGCGGCAGCCCGCAAGGGGCTCAAGACACTTTTGGCGGCGAACAAGCGACTGAACACAGCATACATCCTGAAAGAATCTTTTGATCAGCTCTGGGACTACAACCGCGAGGGGTGGGCACGAAGATTCTTTGAAAACTGGAAAGAACAGTTGAAGTGGCAACGGCTTAAACCCTTTGAAAAGTTTGCGAGGATGATCGACAAACACTGGGACGGAATCGCGTCTTACTGTGAATCTGAAAACAAGGTCGCTCTGGGCTTCGTGGAGGGG
>JBBCAV010000022.1:0-3018 GCA_051382305.1 Bdellovibrionota bacterium FG-2 | reverse complement strand
GAATATAGAGAGGACTTCCGGGAAACGCCTCGGCCTTGGATGCAAGAGCTTTGGCGGGATCATCGCCTAGCTGAGGTGTGGATTTGATTTCGACCAGGATTGGGGGCCGCCTCCCGCGGGACAAAAGAAGATCAACTTCGGTGCCAGAGTAGGTCTGATAATAAGAAAATTTGTATCCCTTTTCAAAATAACTGTTTAAACGAAACGCCTCAAGCACTATCCAGTGTTCAAAAAGCTCCCCGTAGTAACTCGTTCCGGATTTTATAGGAATATCGAGCGTGTCTTCGAGTGCGCGCCGAACCCCGACATCAAACCAATAGAACTTTGGAGCCTGGCGCTGCGATTTCCTCACTGAAGCGTGGTAGGCGGGTAACGTAAACCCCACAAGCGTGTCTTCGAGAATTTGAAAGTAGGATTGGACGGTTTTTGTGTCGACCCCCACGTCTTTGGCGATTGCTGAAAAGTTGATGATTTTGCCGTTGTGCTGGGCCGAGATTTCAAGGAACTGCCGAAAAGGTTCAAGTTTACGAGTAATCTGCTCCGCGACAATTTCTTCCTTAAGATAGGTCAGGGTATAGGTTTTTAGGAATCTATGTTTATCTCGCTCCGACTCCAGAGCCAAGACTTTCGGTAGCGTTCCCCAAGCCAGCACTTCGTTAAGATCAAATCGAGAAGCGAGTTCTGTGGCCGTCAGTGGAAAAAGTGAATAGGTAAAAGCTCGAGCGGCGAGCAAATTAGCCGCTCCCTTCTTTAGTTTTCGGGCGCTCGAGCCGGTGAGCGCAAAACGCCATCCCTTTTTCTCAATCAGCCGATGGACCATGTTTAGCAATTTTGGAAGGCGTTGCACTTCATCGATCACCACGAGTTTAGGTCTTGGCTCTAGTGCCTCAAGCTCCGACTCCAGGGCCTTGGGGTGACGCAAATACCGATCAAATAGCTCTTCGTCGAGAAGATCAACAAAATGGGTTTTCGCTGGGGGAAACTTCGCGTGCAGAAACGTCGTCTTGCCAGTGCCTCTCGGGCCGAAAAGGAAAAAACTCTCATTTGTGTTGAGATTGAGAAGTCTGTGGAACATACTCCATATTTTAGACCAATATATGGAGTACAGTCAACTTCAAAAATGCGCTCTTAGCGACTCCCTAAGGCGCTCGCGATTCTCGTGCGGGCCTCGGGTTGAGCATTCCCCAGGTCAAAGGCTTTTGAAATAATCGAGAGCCTCACACTGCGGGTGACTCCGTTTAATCCCCAGAGATCATCCACGATGTCCTCGGCGTGATCGGGGGTGCAACCGCTAAAGGCGAGCAGCATTCCAAAAACCGTGGGACCTCGATGCATTTGACCGTTACATCCCATCGCGAGATAATGCTGTTGTTCAATGCAGGACAAAAAACTCACATCATCTTGCGCAAACGAAGATTCCAGGGTGCTCATGTAGATTTCGGGAGCTTTTGTCGGGTCAACACTCATGGGGTGGGGAATGTAGTAGTGGGCAAAATCCTTTTCGGCTTCTGAGTTGCCTTTGTTGAGATACCAAGAACAGTAGTACCAAGTGTAGTCGGCTTTTGAGAAAGCCTTTTCAAGGGTGATGACATCGGTGGCTCGGGATTCACCGATCGCCATTCCGGCGAGTACTGTTTCTCCGAGGCGAAAGATCCGAGCGCGCTTAAGATTCTTAACCGGGGATTTGATTTCAGCCTTTTTGAATGTTTCGAGGTTGCAGTACGTCGGCTCAGTGCCGACGGGCTCGGCGCCCGCAGCAAAGACATTTGAATTGATGAGAACGAGGCCAATTAGAGTCAAAACTTGTTTGATTTTCATGAAACATATCTCCTTCAAAGAGGGTGTCTCACGGCCTTTGAGATTAGGCAAAAAAAAGGCAGCGGAGCCATGATTTTTGCTCGAATTGTGGAGTTAACTTGTTTTTACCCACTGCCGCATGAGTTCAATGAGGAGGGTTTGATAGGGGCGGCCAGAGGCTTTTGCTTTTTCTTTAAAGATCTTGAGCAGTCGTTCAGGAACCCTCAGGCTAATGAGTTTTCTTTTGCCTTCATCGCCGAAGGCCAGGGCCTGAAAGTCATTTAGGAAATCAGCAATTTCGTCCTTCGAAAGTGTTTGATCCTGAATGAGGCGTTCTCTTGAGAATATTTGCAGCGCCCTATTGTTCATTTTTGGGCAGTTCCTTTTGTTCTTTTTGCTCCTTGAGAATCTTTAGGGCCTTTACGTCCTCAAGATCTTGGGGTCTGGCGCTGCGGGTTTTCATCGCGATGAGGTCGTCGATGGAAGCGACTATGATTGGGGTTCCGTGGATCATCATTGTTTTGGTGCGCATTTTTGCGGCATCCTCCGTAATGATGATGTCGAGTTGTTGTACGGGTTTCAGAGGATTGTAAAAGGACCAAGCAATGAGATTTCTCTTTTGAATGTATTCGTCTCGGAAATTAAAGACCTCTTTAGCATTAACGGGGAGTCGGGGCACTAAGCCTAGTGCGAGGAAAATCGATTCAGCTTTAATGAATGTCTCTTCATTTAGGGCCAGCACCAAGTCGAGATCCACAGTTCCTCGAACAGCGCCATGAAGAGCGACTGCGTATCCGCCCACTATGGAGTATTGGATCTTTTCAGCTTGGAGCGCCTTGCAAAGGGCAATTATAAGCATTGTATATATAAGTATATACAATGAGGTTGTTTTGTCAAGCCTCATTGTCCGATCGTTGCAATCAACTACTCTCCATGATACCTTCCCTGCCGATGAAAACGAGGACGTTTGCTTATAGCCTGGCTCTGGTTGTCTTGAGTTTCTGGGGGAGTGCTTGTGCAAACAAGCCTGCGCCTATCGTCTCCAAAGAAGCGGGCTACACGCAGATTTCCCAGTCTCTCCCGGGCGGAGGGAAAAGGCATGTCGTCGTTTTTGCCGAAGAAGGGCGTATTGACTCAGAAAGAAGTGCTACCAAGCTGCGGGGCATTGATTTTACATAATTCTCAATCATGATGCCTCCCGGATTTTAGATTTCCTAAGCT
>JBBCAV010000021.1:0-13961 GCA_051382305.1 Bdellovibrionota bacterium FG-2 | reverse complement strand
ATCTCTCAGCACCTGACAGCCACGCCTGCCCCAACAAAGTTGAATTCGAGCCGCTCAGATTTCCCATTGCAGTAATGTCTTCGCTCGTTCAAAAGATGTGTGTAATAGACAGGATCCTTCACCTCTAACGAAAAATCATAGGGGATATTTTTGCCGCGATCCATGGCCGCCTTAGCTTTGTTATACATGATTCGCGCAGCCTCGTGAGCAAGCTCTGGATCACCGAACCGAAAAAGCGCGGAACGCACTTTGCCATCTTTGAGGTACTTGCGGAATGGCGCCACCACTACCCCAATTTCGATATGGGCTTCGATCGTGTATTTTTCGTGCGTCTTGGGGTCAATATAAACAAGGGCCGCATGACTAAACTGCGAATCCACATCGCCAATACGAGCAATCGCCGCACTGGTAAAAGCGGCACCCCGACTCAGCAAAACGTCACCTGAACGCACACTGGTTTCAATATCAAAAGGAAGATAATAAGAATTCACCATCGTATGCGGCTCGGCACCTGCGAACGCGACGGCCGGGTTTTTTTCGTTAAAAGGTCTGGGCTTTACTTGAAATTCACCCACATAATCTTCCGCAAAACGAACCGCGCGCAGAACATTTCTCATCGAATTCACACACTCTTCGGTTGCGCCACCGGCCACGCTGAACAGTGCAAGTTTCCGCCGCAATTCTAAACGGCTCCGAAAAAGGTTTCTAATAATGCCCGTAGCCTCCGCATCAAGATGCGAAAGGTCAAAATAACTCACGGGAGCAGCGAAAATCTGAGAATAGACTTCATTAAGAAAGGGAGTGGTTTACGCCGCAATGCGATTGGCCACTGAGCAAGTGCAATCCGCTTTCAGAAATCACGCACACCTGACGTTATGGAAATGGGAGCCCAGTGCAGCCTACCTGAATAAGAAAGAAAAGAAGCAAAAAAAACAACAAGAATAGACGCAGGAAAGGCACATTATGTGGATCGCAAAAAACACTATTGGTATCGCGCTTCTTATAGGTCTGCTAAGCGGCCTGCTCTTGGCCCCTGGGGCCGCCGGAGCGCAAACGAGTGAGGACTGTCTGAGCTGTCATGGCAAAAAAAGGCCAGACGGTGCGGTTCTCAGATCAGTCTACCCGATCCGTCTATGTGGACCGAGAACACATCAAAAAGTCTGTGCACGCAGCCCAACTTGAGTGCACAGACTGCCATCGAGACATTACAGCCTCGACCCACCCTACGGGGGCAGCTAAGAACGCCAAGTTCGCCCAGTATAAAGACGCGCGAGATTTCTCGATCCAACTCTCCAACACTTGTCAACGCTGCCACTATGCCTACTACACGCGAATGCTAGATAGTATTCACTTCGAAATCATGAAAGCAGGCGAGCGCTCCGCCCCCATCTGCACCGACTGTCATGGTTCTCATGATGTACGCAAGCCCGGGAACCCCCGCAAAGAAATCAACACTCGCTGCAGACAATGTCATACCGAAGTCGCAAAGGCTTATGAAAAATCCGTCCACGGCGAATTACTCGCCACTGGAAGCGACGACGCCCCGGTCTGCACGGATTGCCATGGGGCCCACGCGATTAGCGACCCCACAAAACCCGGATTCAAGGCCGCGTCCTACAAACTCTGCGCAAAATGCCACGGGGATGAAAAGAAAATGCAGCCTCATGGTCTCAATCCCGCAGTTCTGAGCAGTTACCTCGATGATTTTCACGGCGCTTCGAATCGACTTTACACCAAAACAGTCCAAGCCCCGAAAAGTGCCATTGCGACTTGCGTAGACTGTCACGGAACACACGACATTCAACGGTTCAGGGCCAATGCGGGCGGGGCATCGCTAAACAAAGAGCAAATGAGGGAACGAGTCGTAAAGACTTGCCGCAAATGCCACGACAAGGTTCCAGCGGCGTTTGCTGATGCCTGGCTCTCGCATTATCCCGCGACCCTCAAATCCGCGCCGCAGGTTTGGGCGGTAAAGTGGCTCTATCGAATCATGATTCCACTGATCATGTTAGGGCTTGTAAGTCACAGCCTACTACATCTGTGGCGCATTAAGACTAAGAAGTTTTGATCCTAGACATGATTATGGAGGCCGATACGAACACAAAAGCAAAAATCCAAGAACACATCAAAGAACACAATGGCACGATTCCCATTGAACGCTTCTCGACATGGAGGCGCATCGATCATATCTTTGTCATTCTCGTTTTTGTCATGCTCGTCCTCACGGGATTTCCTCAAAAGTTTTTTGATGCGGCCTGGGCCGCGCGCGCGGTGGACTTTTTTGGTGGAGTCGATAAAACGCGGCTTATTCACCGAATCTTTGGGGTAACTTTTGCAATCCATGCCCTCATCCATATCGGAATCATCATCGCAGGAGTCTTCACTTCAAAGATGCGGCTAAGCCTTCTGCCCACCTCAGAAGATTTTAGGGATCTATTCGCTAGCCTAAAATACTATCTCGGCTACCAACATGACAAGCCCACTTATCCCAAATTCGATTATCGGCAAAAATTCGAATACATTGGAATTGTTCTTGGAAGCCTCGTGATGGTTGTCTCCGGTCTTATCCTTCTTTTTCCCGGATGGTTTGCGGGTTTCCTGCCCGGTCAGGTGATTCCGGCCTCCCAAGTCATGCACTCCAACGAAGCGCTTCTCGCCTTCTTAGTCCTCACGATCTGGCATGTCTACGGATCCCACTTTTCTCCCGAAGTCTTCCCGATGGATAAAACAATCTTCACCGGCTACATCGACGAGCATGAACTCAAGGAACGACACTATCGCGAATATGCCAGGATTTTTCCGGAAAAAGCGCAACAAAAGTCACAAAGCGCGCCTAGCCTTGACAAAAAGCACTAAATTTTGCTTTGCTAGAATAATGCAACGGCGCGCGCTGAGTTCTGCTTTTTTAATGACCCTTGTTTTTGCCTTGATGTTTCTTGGTCTTTCTAGCTGCAGCGTAAGGAGCAAATCCGGCACGCCACCGGATTCGACTCCCTCAGCCTCGCCGTCACCCGAGAGCTCACCATCGCCTTCTATATCCCCCTCCCCCACTCCTTCACCAATCGTAAAAGGCCTAGGCCTTTCGCCCTGTGGTTTTCCGGTCGATTATAGCAAGCTTGGCGATTTTTTTACCGAAGTGGGTGCCATGCCCAATGGAGGCGCAATGTGGAACGGCTCCTGGCGAGACGATAACTTCAATGGAGTAGACAGCGGGACTGCTCCAGCGGCTGCGGCCATAGTCATGAGCAATGCTGCCACTTATGGCTACGTTCCTATTGTCGTGTTCGGATGGCGAAGTGATACGACCCTATTGCTAAAGTTGCCCGCTAACACAACGAACACGTGGGCAAATACTGAAGCCAAAACAGCCTTTTAGAATATGCTCGTGAGCTTTGCAACCACCTATCAGCCACGCTTTTTGTTTATCGGAAACGAGAACGACTTCTATTATGAGCAGGACTCAGAGGATTATGCTCGTTGGGTTACCTTTTACAACGCTGCCTACGTCGCAATCAAAGCCGTTTCCTCGACCACCCTTGTAGGACCCATCTTCAATTTTGAGCATCTAGCAGGCATCGGATCACTTAACGCTTGGAACACTCCTTTTTGGTCAGCTTTGAGCGCTCACGATCTCACGAAAATCGATCTCTTAGGTGTCACCGTTTACCCATGGTTTAGTTACGCAAGTGTCGCCGCTGTTCCCGACACCTATCTCCAACCCCTGTTTGATCGCATAGGATCAATCCCTGTGGCCATCACCGAATCAGGTTGGCCTGCTGAGAATTTTGGAAACTTGAATCCGCTTTGGTCACACTCTGAGCAAGAGCAAGTGGATTATGTTTCAAAGCTCTTTACGTTTACCCAAGGTCACGACGTACGCATGGTCAATTGGCTTCACTTGCACTATCAAGTCGACGATGGCACAGCAAGTACGGCTTGGAAAATCTTTGGCAGCGTGAGTCTTCGCAATGCTTCGGGTGAGGCTCGACCCGCTCTTGAGACTTGGATTAATAAATAGAAAAAAGGCGATCAAGCCCCATTGCGTGAGCTTGAGCTCCGAACTCCACACAAACTTTATCCTCCACAAAATGACAGTACAGAGAGACCGTTTGTTTGAGTTCCTGAATTTCTTCGTCAACGTCTAATCCAGCAGCCTTCTTCTTCTGAATGTCATCAAATTGTGCCTTGATCGTTGTCAAAAATGGCTTGGGCTCAATCCCCCACCGTAGGGCGATGGGATCGTTCGGGTCGGAGGAATAGCTGCCAATTTTCAAGGCGAGAATGACGACTCCCATATCAAAGACTGCACCGTTTAATGTGAGGATGGGTAGAAGGCGGGCGTCTTGCCACTCATTCCAGAGCGTTGGGAGTTTTTGTCCCAGGTCATCCAGCATCTCTTCTAATTGGAAAACAAGATCGCTCATTCGTTCATCTCGTGCGGGTGTACTCCAAGCTTCATAGCGTCCAGAGCCTGGGCGGCAAGGGTTTCGGTTACAAGTGAGAAACCCGTCATTCACGATTTGTTTTCGATTACTAACGAAAGATCGAAGCATGTTGAGGCCTTCGGCAAACCGTGCCGCCACATTCATCTGAGGGTTCAGGCGCAGCAGCACCGCCTCTGCAAAACTCTGGCTATTGGCCAGAAACGAATTCGAATACTGCTCACTCGAAAAATATGGGTGTATGGCCTGAGGCTCTAAAAGCCAGCCAGAAGAGGTGGGCTGTTTGGATTCCCAATAGCTCATTTCGGCAAGGTCACGCAGCGCGCGGGGCACGGTTGAATAAAAAACCGTCAGCGGCGAGAAACTCGAGGGAAGTGTTTCCACTCGGCTTGCGATCATCGTGTGGCCGCTGCTTTCACCGAGGCTAAGGTGATGATTGACCTCGAAAAGCGAGCGTAGTGAAATCTCGATAGGATAGCTGTCCTCAAAAAGTGTATGCGTGTAGGTTAGGGAAAGAAGGTAGTTCAGCGCGGCCAGGAACCGTTGATCCTCGTGCCATAGGGGCGCGGGCTTGAGGGAAAACCACTTCTTTTTGAAAGAGTCCTGACTAAATAAAACGCCCGACCCACTGAGATGATTTGCCGCGGGAAGAGCGTGAGTTCTCGCAAAAATCCAGCGAAGGGCATAGGCGGCGTCCGCACAATCCGTGCTGATCCCGTATTGCTTAAAAAACTGTGGAGTCACTTCGTTTCGAATCCAAAAGGCGTATCGCTGCTCCCACCCCCAGTTCCATTGATTCTGGACCGCCCAAAGCCGTTGGCCTGGGACCTCGGTTGTGGGGGGCTCTCTAAAACTGTGCATTAAACTTTTTGTGGAATGCGTTTGCAGTCCCTGCCTTAGTGCAAGTTTTTCTGCGGCCATGAGTGCTTCGTTTTGGGTATCATAATGATTTTCAAATATGGAATCAGGGAGCTGAAGGGGTGCCTCGCGAATCCATTGGAGTTTCCACTGGCCGGACTCGGGGTGGACCAGCAGGAAATTCTGATTTCCCGCGGAGTCGATGCCTTGAAAGATAACGTCGTTGGAAATGACGTCGGCGGAGTAGCCGAGACAGGGCTTTATAAAAAAAACCAAAAAGAGGACCAAAAAAAGCCGAAAGTTTTGCGATGCAAGCATTTTTCCTCCAGGGTATGGGCAGGGAGCGAAATTGGCCGGCGCGAACCTGACGCTTGGAAACTCCGCGCTGGGAAGGGAAATCGAATGACGCGATTGAGACAGCTAATTTTTGATACTTAGGTCATATTCTTGCAAACAACTCCCGCGCGAAGGGGGAAGTTTCAAACGTGAAACTCATTTTCGGATCCTTAGTTTTCATTCCCGTCTTTTGGATAGCCTTGGGACTAACGCCTGGCAGCGCAAGCTCTCTTGCGACTGAAACTCCTTACACCCTGGCCGTGCGCGCGAGCCTTTCTGCAAATGCAAACGCTCAAAGCTTAAGCGAGTGGGAATCCAGTGGCCTAACTCCTCGGAATATATTTGAAGACCTTCGCAATCATTCAAATTCTCCCGCCGAACTATGTGGAGCCCTTCTTGCCCTCTCCCCTCAAGATCTTGCCCTTTTTGAAAACGAACTTGAATCTCCATTGAACCAAGAACGCATTCCGTGCACTGAAGAACTTTGGCGCAAATTGCAATCACACTGGAATAAATTCCATGCCTCAGAAAACGGCATGAGACTCAGTGCTTCACCTGAACAACCCACAGGTCCCGACGCGCACCGGCTTCCGAGCCTTGAAAAAGAGATTGACCCCGCCACCTCTCGCTCAAATATCTCAAATGGCGGCCTTAAAAATCACGAGATTGCGATTACGCTTGATGACGGCCCTCATCCCACGCGAACCCATCAAATCCTTGAAATCTTTAAGAGCTGGGGAATTCGCGCCACTTTCTTTGAAGTGGGTTTTCAGGCCCACGCTCGACCCGAGGTTTCTCGTGAAGTCCTGTCTCAAGGTCATTCTATCGGTTCTCATTCCTGGGACCACCCCAGCCTCCCTGTGCTCGCACAAACTGATTTACCGGCAGCATTTTCTCAGATTGACCGGGGCCGCCAAGCGGTCGAGGCCGCTATTGGCGAAAGTTTTCCATTTTTCAGATTCCCCTATGGCGCCAGAAACGAGGTCCTTCTAAAGCATGTAACCGACCAGGGACTGGTCAGTTTCCTTTGGAATATGGACTCATTGGATTGGAAACTCCGGGATCCAGCTGAACTTCTGAAAAGACTCACAATGATTCTAGATCAGGGGCAAAGAGGAATCATTCTGTTTCACGACATTCATGAACAAGACGTGTTAGTGATGGACTCGTTCCTCCAAATGCTCAAGGATCGAGCCTATTCCACTGTCATTTTTGTCCCTAAAAAGGTCCCAGCGCTACTTCCTTGATCCTGGCTCCCGCGCCCTTCTGACTCCATCACCAATCATCGCCAAGAGCGCCAACGTCACGAACAATGCAAGGGATGGGAAGACGCCCAACCACCACGCAGTGGTAAAATGTTTTTGAGCTTGATTCAAAAGCTCGCCCCAACTCGGCGTAGGGGGCGCTAAACCAAAACCCAAGAAATCAAGCGCCGCCAGACCCAAAATATGGGTCGAAAGTATCAACGGTGATAGCGTGATGACTGGGCCTAAAGAATTCGGTAGCACGTGGTAGAAAAGTACACGCCAAGGTCCCGCCCCCGCGGAATGCGCCGCTTCGACGTAGGGCATCTTGCGATTTTTCAAAACTTCTGCGCGAACATAATAACTAAGCCCAATCCAGCTCAGCGCGCCAGTCAAAAAGGCAAGTCCGAAAAGAGACGGTTCGAGAAAAGCAGAAAAAATAATCAAAACAAAAAACAGCGGCACGCTATGAAACACTTCGATCACGCGCCCGCCAAAAAAATCAATCTTCCCCCCAAAGAAGCCCATCTTTGCGCCTGCGCTCACGCCCATCAAAACCACAATTATCCAAACCAGCCCGGCATATGCCAAACTTGTTCTGAATCCATAGAGCAAGCGGGCCAATAAGTCACGCCCACGATCATCGGTTCCCAAAAAGTTCAGCCGCGAAGGCCCCGAAGGATATCGCTGAACTTGGGAATTGCTCTCAAAAGGGTCCCAGGCATTGAAAGGCCAAATAGCCCAATCTTTTTCACCCAAATTTAGAGCGCGATAATCCAGCACCACACGATTTGCAATCCCGAGACGCGCTGGGGGAATTTCGTTTAAGACGGGAAAAAATATCTCAGAATGATAATCTAACACCAGCGGTCTGCTGTTGGACCAAAGCTCCGCCGTGGCTCCGAAAAAAACGAGAATCAAAAAAGACACGAGCGCTACTCGAGCGCGCTTTTCGCGCCAAAATTTCTTCACACCCTCCGGCCACTTCATAAAAAATCCACCCTCGGGTCAACAAGCCCGTAGAGAAGATCACTCAATAAATTCCCAAGCAAAAACAAAACACTCTGAATCATCAGCGATCCCATGATGAGCGGATAATCACGCGCCAAAACCGCATTATAACTCATGAGCCCCACCCCTTCGAGGCCAAAAATGGTTTCGACCAGAATAGAGCCCGCGAAAAAAGCGCTCAAATAAGAGCCCAATCCCGTCACAACGGGTATGAGAGCGTTTCGAAACGCATGCGCTAGCACGACACGTTTTTCACTTAAACCCTTTGCACGCGCGGTGGCGATGTAGTCCTTCTTGATTTCATCCAAAACAGAACCTCGCACTACAAAGGTAAGCGTCACAAAAGAGCCTGCCGTATAACAACTCAAAGGCAAAACGAGATGCCACAAACGGTCCAACAACTTTTGGGTGGACGAAAGCGTGGAGTAGTAATCTGAAATCAGGCCGCCCAAGGGGAAAAGATTCACGAAACTCCCTCCGGCCAAGAAAACCAACATCAACAGCGCCATCATTAACGGAGGGAGACAGTAAATCCCCCAAAGGACTAGACTTGCTCCTGTATCAAATAGACGATCGCGCTTAATAGCCATCAGGATTCCCAGCGGGATCGCAAACAAATAGGCCAGTATAAAGGAAAGCCCCCCCAGTTGCATTGATACGGGGAGTTTCTCCGCAATCACCGCGAGCACCGGTCTTTGGTAAGAAAAACTCTGCCCAAAATCCAACGTGAGAAAACTTCTCAACCAAATCCCATAGCGAGCGACCAGCGGGCGATCCAACCCATACTGCTTCTCAACTGCGAAGCGCACGCCGTGAGACACCGCCGAATCAGAAACCAGCTCGTGAAGCCCATGGCGCAAAGCCATCTCCACGGGACTTCCGGGCGCCCAGTTGATCAAGAAGAATCCCAAAAGAGAAATCCCCCAAAGGGTGGGGAGCATAAGTAAGAGGCGTTTCCCGAGGAAATTCCACATCCTCAGGGCGCTCCCCGCTTAAACGACCAAGTGTCAATGCCGAGGCCATACTTTAACGTCACTTGAGGCTTATGCACTCTTGCAGAATGAGCATAGAACTCAAACTCGTCATTAAACAAAAACGCGTAAGGAACATCAGACGCAATAAGTTCGTAGACCTTTTGTAACAACGGCAAGCGTGCACGCGCCTCAAGCATACCGCGTGCTTTGTCAATCAAAGCATCAACGCGCGGGTTACGATAACCCACGTAGTTTGAGCCTCCGGCGCCCGCACTGGTTGAGTGCCACACTTGCTTAGGGTCAATGTCGGCCGAGCCGGCACGCCAAGCCATCGCCAGCGCATCAAAACTGCGGCTTTCCACGAGCTTCATCAAACTGCTCCATTCGAGTACTTTGAGATTGATTCGCAAGCCCACCTTTTTGGCGTCTTCTTGATAAATTGTAAAATATTTCAAGGAGTCGGAATTGGGGAGCAAGATCGTAAACTCGAAGCTGCGCTCTACTCCGTCAAGTTTTTTTTCAAGTACGCCGTCATGATTGCGGTCGTCCCAGCCGGCCTCACGAAGAAGTCGCAAGGCCTTCGAGGGATCAAATTCCATGGGTTTTACTTTAGGCGAGGCAAAAGGACTTTGCTGATACCAAGGCCCCGTGGCAGGACGTGAAGCGCCATATCGAAACTTCTCAATCATGAGTTGACGATTAAGCAGATGGTACAAGGCCCGACGAACTCTCTTATCTTGAAAAAGAGGGTTCTTTTGATTCCAACCCACGTAGCCAAAACCCTTGGGCGATAGGTTTTTTGCTTTCACGCCAAAAACTTTGATCCCCCATTCCGGAGTCTTAGTTTTTTCAAAATAGTTTTCAGCACTCAAAGGTAGGTAATCCAATTCCCCCTTTTTGAGCATTTCTAAAGCGAGATTTTCATCTCGCACGAATCGAAACTGAATCTGCGCGAAATTAAAACGTCCCACAAACTGTGGATCGTTTGCACCCCACCAATTTTGGAACTTCTTGAGCGTGATCCCCTGACCGAACTCGTAGGATTGCACCTGATAGGGCCCGGTGCCCACCAGCGCGTGAGCCGTGGCAAGCGGTTTAACCGGATCCCCATAGAGATGCTGGGGCAAGATCGTCATAAGAGCCGCTGACTCAAAATTCCTAAAATAGCGCTCTTTTGCAGTAAAACGCACCGTTAAAGGATCCAACGCCTCCACCTTGTCAAAGCCTTCATAATAGGCGCGCAAATGAGCCGTCGGAAATCTTGAATCAAAAATCACATCAAAACTAAATTTCACGTCACGAGAAGTCAGCGGGAACCCATCGTGAAAGTGAACATCTCGACGAAGTTTGAATGTGAACCGGCGAGCATCTGCTGAAACACTCCATGACTCGGCGAGCGCGGACTCCCACTCATTGGTGTTCTCGTTTCGAGCCAGGAGCGAATCCAAAACATACGCATGCACCGGACGAGACAGGCCATCCACCGCAACCAATGGGTTGAGTGCGGTGGGCTCGCCTGCAAGACGAAGAAAAAAGACATTCATATTTGAATGCGATGTATACGACGGTTGCGACAAACAACCCGCGCACGCTAAAGCTACCGATATTATAATGATGATACTCAAAGCGAGCCGTAAACGCATTGGGGGGAATATCCTTGCGCCCCACATAAAAGACAAGTTGAAACCAGCAGCCTGGAGTCAAACTGACCTCAGTGGAATTCTTACGACCCCAGCTCACTGTAAATAGAAACACCTAATCAATTACAAGATCCCATAGTTTCATCCACTTAGCGACCGAAGCGAGCTGGCATGAATTCTGCTCAATGCCTTAAACATCTCGGTAAATGGATTTTTCGGAGATACGCTCTTGACACGACAAGTCAGAAACATTAAATAGTGCGTCAAATTAACGACTGTAAAATTTATTCAATAAGGAGCCCCCTTTCATGAAATCCTCGAAAGTCTTTTCGAAAATAACTCATTCGTTTCTCATCAGCAGTCTAAGCTTAAGCGCCACTGCTTTTGCGGCCCACTACGACGGCCCCGCTGTTGATGTGAACTTCAATAACCAAAAACCCGCTAAATACGCCGAGTGCGATCAATACCTCAACGCCACCGCACGCCAATACGCCGCTTGCGAATTCGGCCGCGATGAAGCTGAGCGCATGGCTACCCGCTTTGCCGGTGGAAACGGCCGCATCGAAGGCTACCTTCGCGGCTTTTCTTGGGGTCTTTATAAGATGACCAAGGCCTACCAAAACGATGCGACCGAAATGAAAGCCGGCGAAAAGCTCGTCGACGGAATGGGCCAGTACATGGCCGCGGGCATTCAAGCGGGCCAGCAAGCAGGCACCTCACAAGGAGCAACTCGCGGAAAATCTGATGCGATCTCTCGCTTTACCTCAGTCGTCGATACCGGAAAAAATCCAGACGCCACGGTTCGCATCCCTGAAACTTCTTATGAAGGCGAAGACAACGGCTATCAAAAATATGTCGGCTCGGTTCCCACCGCTGATGAAATCATGAAAAAAGATATCGATGTCGGACAACTTAAAGTTTACGATGACTGGGACGCGCTCTATTTAGGCGAAAAACAGCCTCTCAACGCTTGGGATCTTTGGTTCTCAGACGGAACGTACGTTTTTGAAAAGGCGAAATGGTATGACAAAGACCTCGCCTTCAAGGTCTGGAACGAGCGCCCCATCGACACTCGCCCAAAGTTTGACAACCTCAACAATCCTCCTCTTCTCATTGACCCTGCCACAGGCCAACCCACCAACGATCAATTGGCTGGAAAACAAGTTGATCTCAAGACGATCTTCTTGTCGGCATTCAAAAACTCTTACGCTTGGTACGTGAATTACTACTTCGCTAAGACGTTTAACGAAAATATCGACATGGGCCAGCTCGCTGGCGAAATGGTCGGCACACAAGTCGGTAAGCGCTTGGCCGCAAACACCGGACTTGTTGGCGCATTCAACAAGAAATTCAAAGAGAGTTCCACCCTCAGCTTCCGCGACTCGTTCGTCTCGGCCTATACTGGGTACTTCAACTCAAATTTCCAAGATTACCTCAACAACCCGAAACTCAGCATCTCCTTTGATTCGGTCGTTGGCGCGGAAAACGACGGAATTCTGCAACCGGGAGAAATCATTAGCGCCAAGTTCTCGGTACAAAATATCGGAGGCGTTGGAACTCCCCTTGAAGCCTACCTCACAGGCGACGTGATTGAAGGCAGCACTTTAACCTTCAACATTGCGCGACTCAAGAGTGCCGCATTTACGGCAACGCAGGTCGCAAAAATCGATCCTAGACTTCAGCCTCGCGAAAAGGCAAAACTCGTTCTTCACGTCAATGGCCTCCAAGATGACCTCTCTGAAACGGTTCAAAGATTCGTAGAAATGAGCGAAAGCAGTTTACGCCTCGACGTCTCCAAGGGCGCTGGCGAGATCACCACGGCTGTTCAAAACGTTTCGACTGTTCGCACCCCGGGTAAGGTCGAGGCGACGCTCCGACTCAACGGCAAAGTAGCTGCAGTTCAAGAGTTAGGGTTCATTGCACACGGCGACACTGCGGAGACCGTCTTAAGCTTCTCCGGAATCGATCCTCTGTTCTTAATCGACGGCTCCTCTCTAGAGGCCAAGGTTACGATCACGATGGAAGGTGCGATGATGGATTCACGTGAAGTTTCTATCCGGGCCCAGGACCCCGATGCCTCCCTTGCGAACTACTTCAACAAACTCATCAACGGTTCTGGAATGGTTCCTGCGGGGACCAGTCGCGAAGACCGAGTGGCTGAAGTTCGCACTCGCATTGTGAGTATCAACAAGAGCGAGACGCAAGCCTATCATAAGCTTGCGGCCGCTCGAATCTACCGTGACAACCCAAGCTCCACGATGCTGGGCAAGGTGCTGGAAGAATTCAAATCCAACGCCCAAAACCAAGCTTCACGCAAAGCCTACGATGGCCTAGCCAAAGAGATGTTTACGGCACGCAAGAACTTCAACCGTTGGTTTGGCGTCATTTGGATGTTCAAATCAGCTGGACGCAAAGCCTACGAAAAACTTTGCGAAGAGCTCTCGCTGACAGGAAAACTGTAAGCCGGCAGGCTGCGCAACTCACGCAGCCTAAACAAAACCATCACACGTCGGTGGAGGGTGGGCGCGCACTAAGCGTGTCCTGCTCTCCCCCGAATGTTTTTAGGAGACTATTTTTCGGGAACGGGCGATGGAATAGATTTCTTTGGATCGCCAAAGTTCTCGTTGTACCATTTCACCAATGCCTCAGGAGATCCGTCTCCGATAACGGGAGGCGCCTCAGGAACAAAAGGTTTTTCCGCCTTTTCACGCAACTTAATAAAATCGGTCACTATCGCAAGCTGCTTCGAAGAGGTGTCGCTGGGCTTGGCTTTGGCTTCGGAAATCAACTTTTGCGCAGCGGAACGCCATTTTCCATTCAAAGGAAACGCTCTAAGGTATTCTCGTTTTTCCTCAGGAGATGAAAAATCATAAGATTTTATATCAAAACATTCAAGCGCCCAGCCCTTTCTCATCGACTCTAACCCGGGCTTTTGAGCATACGCCAAGATCTTCTCCGCGAGCCGATCGACTGCTTCTGCGGCGGCTAACTTATCATTAAACAAACTCGCCTTCTCTAGCGGTTTAAAACGATGAGACGAATTCTCAATAATCGGAGAAGATTGAGGCGAATCAAGAGTTTTTCCAGCCGCCACTGAAGGAGCCAAGACGCGCACGATGCGTTTCGACAAAAGAGTCAGCAAACCTAAGAAACGCTCGCTCGCCGCATCCTCTTTAAGGAGTGAAGCAGAAGCCGCGATCCTTTCGGCCAAGCGAAGTTCGATCTTTTTGTTATCCAACAAGGGATGTTTGCCATAAGTGAGGAACGTTTTTCGTTTTTCCCAATAATCATCAAAACTTTTTTTCATCTCGTCGTCGACACTAGAATCAACCACTGCATCGATAGCAACCTTGCTATAAAATTCGTAATTGGCCAGCCGTCTAATTTATTTTCATAAAAATAAAAAAAGTGTTGACATGTTTTTGTGTGAATTTTCTGTTTTCAAATGTTCAATCG
>JBBCAV010000020.1:0-14724 GCA_051382305.1 Bdellovibrionota bacterium FG-2 | reverse complement strand
ATTCTGTTGTATTCTTTTGCGGATCGTCGAACGCACGAGTTTTTCCATGAGCGGGATTATCCTGAGGTGTCGGTTTTGAAGAAGGTGCATACGGCCTTGCCCGCAGAAAGTCTTGAAGAATTATGTGGGCGAGCTGCTATCGGGTGTTTGGAGCGGGGTGTAGTGGAAAAGGCCCTTCAAAAATTACAGATTCATGGAGCCGTGACTTTGGGGTCTGGCGGCGAGCTCATGCGGGGCACTTGCGTTGAGTGGCAGAAGACTTATACGGTTCAGCGCGCGCATAAGTTGAATCAGCTCAACAAAACGATTCAATTTGCGGGCTCGTCGGGTTGTCGCATGATCCAGCTGATTCGCCACTTTGGGGATCAAGCGGACTGCGGTGTGAGTTGTGGAATCTGTGACGCTTGCGCCCCCGAGCGTGCTGTACTCAAAACGTCTCGGATCATGACGGATAAAGACGCGGTGGCGATTGAGCAAATTAGGGGGGCTCTGCGTGGGTCCGATGACATGGCGACTGGGCGGCTATTTCAAGCGGCGTTCGGCGAGAAGAATTCTCAGGTCAAACGCAACGAATTTGAAGAATTGTTGAAGGATCTTGAGCGCGCGAAACTCATTCGTCTGACACGGGATTCTTTTGAGAAAGACGGGCGCGTGATTGATTATGTACGGGCCTCGTTAACCTCGGCGGGCGCGAAGCATTCAGGTGCGACGCGAGAGGTACGGCTTACAAAGACGACTGCGTTTCCGAAAACGATTCTGCGAAAAGCAAAGCGCAAGAAGGGGGCGCGTGCGAAGACGCGGAAAAAGCGAGGGTTCGCGCTGCGGTATTAAGACTCTTCAATATGCAATTCGACTCGTCGATTGCGCGAGCGCCCCTCGGGCGTGTCATTTGAAGCGATGGGCGAGTTCTTTCCTTGGCCCAGTGCTACCATTTGATCCGCTCTGACGCCTCGAGAGGTGAGTAATTCTCTGACAGCTTCGGCCCTGCGTTTTGAAAGGTCTTCATTAAAGGTCGTTGTGCCTACGTCGTCGGTATAGCCTTCTACCCGAATTTTGTTGTCGGGATATTTTGCAAGAATATCTCCCAGGGCATTGAGATTTGCGATGGCCTGAGGTTTAAGTGCGGCGCTGCCGCTGTCAAAGAGAAGGTCGTTCTTCAAATTGACCAAGATGCCGTCTTCCGTTCGTTTTGTTTGCGCGACTTTCTCGAGTTCTTGAGCCTGCCTATCCATGGAGTTTCCTATAACTCCGCCCAGCACCGCGCCTGATGCGGCACCGATTAGTGCGCCCTTGGTGCCCCCTGCAATCGCGCCCACTGCTGCGCCCCCCGCGGCGCCAGCACCGGCCCCGATAGCGGTCCGCTTGCCGGGAGTGGCGCAACCAAGTGACAGCGTTAAAAGCACAGCTAGGCCAACGAGAATTCGTGTTTTCATGCGGAAACGGAGAAGCAATTGTCGTGCCGGATTAGCCCTTCTTTTTACGCATGATCAGCAGCAGTACCAGCGCACCTGCTCCTACGAGAATGTAGGAGAGGGGGAGCTCTTCTTTTTTCTTGGGCTGTTCACCTTCTCCGCCACCTGCAGGCGCGGCACCCGAGAAGACCGTTCCTTCAGAAACACCTTGCGGAATCTGCGCATTTTGAAAGAGATTCGTGTTGGCAGGGGCGACATTGATTCCGCCGGCTTTTCTAAAAACCTTCAGTGTTTTGACCATGTTTTCAAAATCGTCCAAATATTGCTGATATTTGGCCTTGTTGATGGAATAAGTGACGAGCACGCCGATATCTTGTTTGATCGTCGCGAGGTAGCGAGTGTAAAATCCTGGGATTTCTGATTCTAAATGGAGTGAATCCACCCACGCCTGTCCGCTGAGGTTAATGGTTTTCGCGTAACGAGGTTCCGATTTTACCGGTTTCCCTTGAACCGAAGTAAAGCTTTTAGCGGCTTTAAGATAAGTCAGATACTGATCGAGGCTATCTTGCTCGCCTTTCAGTTTTGCCGCCAGAACGATAATCGCGTCTTTCTTCTTCAATTCGTTCGTGTTTTGGCAAACCCACTCGGCGCCTTCAAGGTTGCATTGCCACTGAGGCGGGAGTTCGAACTCCGTGAACTGGTTCGCAAACTTTGCGGCAAAACTGCTGGCTGGAAAAAGTCCTGACAGTCCGAAAATTCCAAGTCCGAGCAAACTCACGAGCGCCAAATTTTTCATCTTCATTTTTCTCTCTCCTTGAGGCCTTAGGGAATCGGTCGTTTTGCAATAAAACCTTCGTCAATCCAAACTTCTTTGAAATATTCATCCACACTCAGTGCGGATTCGTCGGCCCGAACATGGGTGACACGTGCCCGAGCGACGGCTTCATCTACGCTGCCATCAGTTTTTACTTTGAAAATATCGAACGTCTGTCCCACTTCAACGCCCTCACTTGAACCCTTGTCGATCTTAAGGAGGTTCATTCGGTCATTGGATCGGATAACTTTAGCGGTGAGCGTGTAGTTTACGAAACCTTGATTGGATTTGCCATAATCTTTAGGCGCAAGATAAGAGGGATCCTTGGGATCAGGTCCACCTAAACGAGCTTGGAGACCCACGAGGAGATTCAAACCCACGGGAGAAGCCTGGCCCCAAAGCGATTGATCTCCCGCAATAGTAACGGCAAGTTTAGGGCTCAAACGAAATCCGGCTTGGGCAAAAACGGTGAGAAGCGAAGGGTTGACTGCGTTGGTGATAAAGCTTCCGCCCGATCCGATGCTACCGCTGGTTCCTGAAACATGGAGTGCATTCGGATCAGTTTTGAGCGATTGAAGTCCATTGAATCCAGCCGCGGTAAAGAATCCTTGTGTGGGTGTATTATATCGTAACGTCCACGACCATGGGATCGCAGCCGAGAAGTTCGCACTTCGGTAGGTGTAGGCGCCGCCTAAGGTGCTAGTAATCTCTTTGCCTTTTTTCTGCCAAAGCGGCAGCACCATGAAGGCGCCTGCCGTGAAATCCACTGAGCCATCGCCCAGATAAGGGAGCAGATTCGTTTCTGAGACCGTGTTATTATAAAGGGGCACATCGACCTGGAACTGAAGATCGAAGCGTGGTTCAAGAGTTGAGCCTCTGCCTTTTTGAAAAACCTTGATCGTGGTCCCTAAACTTTGATCAGTGAACCCGAAACTGCTTCCGGGGCGCGTGGCGTGTTGCAGCTCAATTCGAGCCCAACTCATTCGGCCGTAGGCTGAAACGCGATCTGTGAACCCATAACGCGCCGAAACGTCCGAGTTGATGCGGCTGTAGTTCGTAAGCCCTGCGGGTAGGAGTTGAGTGCCGGCGGCGTCATAATCTGCGTGGGTCGAGTAATACGAAAAATCCGCAGACAATCGAAAGCTATCTGCCGTTTCGCGTTGATTTTCCCAGTGATGTAAGAAGAAATCCGCTTTTGCGTCTGTGCTCTTGAGCGCAAACAAAATGATTCCTGTCGCGAGCGCGGCGGAGGTAAGGGATTTTTTTATTGCACGGTGTCGGTAGTTGGATCGTTTTTGCTTCGCCATTTTCTATAAGATTGCCATACCCCGGAGCGTCCTCCCAGTAGAATTTTTGGACACTTGAAGGTGGAGCGGTTGGGGTGTAGGTTCAGGGAGCTAACAAGACTACTAATGAGGGACAAAAAAATGACAATCTATGAAGAATCACTAGAGTACCACGCTCGCGGTCGCAAAGGGAAAATTGAGGTTATTTCGTCAAAACCTTGCTCCACCCAGCATGATCTTTCGCTGGCCTACTCTCCGGGTGTGGCCGAACCCTGCCGGATGATTCATGAAAAAGAAGAGCTTGTCTATGAGTACACCGCTAAGGGCAACCTCGTTGCCGTTGTTTCAAACGGGACCGCGGTGTTGGGCTTGGGCAATATTGGACCCCACGCCGCAAAACCCGTGATGGAAGGCAAAGGTATTCTTTTTAAGAAATTTGCCGATATCGATGTCTTCGACATCGAACTCAATGCCAAAGACCCTAATGATGTCATTCGCGCCTGCGAACTCTTGGAACCTACTTTTGGCGCAATTAATCTCGAAGACATCAAGGCGCCCGAGTGTTTCTATATTGAAGAAGAACTCAAAAAGAAGCTGAAAATTCCAGTTTTTCACGACGATCAACATGGGACGGCGGTCATTAGCGCGGCCGCATTCCTTAATGCCTTAGAGGTTGTAAAAAAAGACATTACGAAAGTCCGGGTCGTATTTTGTGGGGGCGGGGCCGCGGCCATTGCCTGCGCGAACCTCTACGTTACCTTGGGTGTACGTCGCGAAAATCTCATCATGTGTGATTCCAAGGGCGTTATCTACAAGGGCCGTAAAGACGGAATGAACCCGTACAAAGAACGTTTCGCGGTTGAAACGTCTAAACGGACCGTGAGTGAGGCTTTGGATGGCGCGGATGCGTTCGTCGGCGTTTCGGTGAAGGACGGCATTTCTGCTGAAATGGTCAAAAAAATGGCACGTGATCCGATCGTGTTTGCGATGGCGAATCCCGATCCGGAAGTCTTGCCTGAAGATGTGCTCAGAGTTCGTCCCGATGCCATTATGGCAACCGGCCGTTCGGATTATCCAAACCAAGTGAACAACGTGCTTGGCTTCCCTTTCATTTTCAGGGGCGCTCTCGATACGAGGTCTACCGCGATTAACGAAGAGATGAAGATGGCGGCCGTGCGTGCGCTGGCTCAACTTGCAAAAGAAGATGTACCTGAGAGTGTCTCTCGTGCTTATGGGGGGCAACAATTCAAGTTCGGACGCGAGTATTTGATTCCAAAACCGTTTGATCGCCGCGCTTTATTGTGGGTCGCGCCCGCAGTGGCAGAAGCCGCAATGAAGTCAGGGGTCGCACGCAAAAAATTTGAGATGGCGGCCTACAAGGATCGGCTTGAGACTTTGCTGGGAACCACTTATTCGGTGATGCGCGGGATTAAAAAACGCGTGAAGTCCACTCAGGAAGAAGCCGGACACGTCCCGACGATTGTGTTTCCAGAGGGCGATCATGTAAAGATCTTGCGTGCCGCTCAAACGATTCGCGAAGAGGGGATTGCAGAACCGATTTTGCTCGGCAAAGAGGAAACGATCCGAGCTCGGATGGCGGAGCTCGGATTGACGGAGGCTTTAAAAGGCGTTCAAATTATTCGGTCCACGCATTCAGAGCGTCGTGACGAGTATGCTCAGCATTATTTCGAGAAAAGAAAGCGCAAAGGTGTTTCCCTTGAAGCCGCGCGCGATTTGATGGCGCACCGAAACTACTATGGCTCCATGATGGTCGAGTTAGGGCACGCTGACGGGTTGTTGGCGGGGATTTCTCAAAGTTATCCTGAGACGATCAGACCTGCGATTCATGTCATTGGTGCAAAACCGGGCTCTCGTTTGGCCGGGATCTATATGATGATTCTCAAGAAGCGAGTGCTGTGGTTCTCTGATACGACGGTCAATATTGAGCCTACGGCCGAAGAACTTGCGGACATTGCGATTCAAACTGCTCAACTTGCTCAGCGATTTACGACTGAAGAGCCACGAGTTGCCATGCTTTCGTTTTCAAACTTTGGTTCTACCGATCATCCGCTTGCCCGAAAAGTACGACAGGCAACCGAGATCATCAAAAAGCGTAAGCCGGAGTTGAAAGTTGACGGCGAAATGCAGGCCGACACCGCCGTAGTGGCAGAGATTTCAAAGGAGAGTTTCCCCTTCAACGGTGTACCAGGCGATGCGAATATTTTGATCTTCCCAGATCTTCAGTCGGGCAATATCGCTTACAAACTCATGGCGCGATTGGGTCAGGCCGAGGCCATTGGTCCGATCTTGGTTGGGATGAATAAACCGGTGTTTGTGTTGCAGCAGAATTCTGACGTGAATGATGTGGTCAATATGGCCGCCATTACCGCCATGGAAATTCAATTCCAGAAATCAGGGAAGAATTTGTGAACCTTCCAGTGAAACAGGCGATTTTGACCCCGAACGCCCCTAAGCCCATTGGTCCTTATTCGCAGGCCATTCGGGCGGGGGGATTGTTGTTTTGTTCGGGGCAAATTCCGCTGGATCCGAAAACGGGAGATTTGGTGGGCGCTGAGAATGTTGAAGCTCAGGCTCGCCAAGTTTTGGCGAACCTTCAAGCGGTGCTGGAGGCTGGCGGATCGAGTTTGGGTACGGTCGTAAAGACGACGATTTTCCTGAAATCGATGGGGGATTTCCCTAAAGTCAATGCGATCTACGAAGAGTATTTTAAGACACCTGCGCCTGCGCGATCCACGGTTGAAGTGGCGCGCTTGCCTAAGGATGTCTTAGTTGAGATTGAGGCAGTGGCCGTTTAAGCTGTTTTTTCGGGAGCTTTATACGTGCGCTTGACGGGTCTTTGAATCTTGCCGGAACGAATGCAGCGAGTGCAAACGCGAACGGTTTCGGTGTTGCCCTTAACGACGGCTTTCATCTTCTTGACGTTTGGGAGCCAACGCGTACGAGTCTTGATGTTGGAATGGGAAACGAGATTTCCAGTGGTGGGGCCTTTTGCACAAATATCACACTTACGCGACATAACTCTTTCCTTTACTTTGAAAATGATCCTGAGCTTGGTTACCGTATTGTAATCGTTTGATTTTTGCAAGTAGGAAAAACGGGGCACTCACGTTAAGGTAGATCTCGTGCCGAGGGTTCTGTGAAAGACGCCAAATTTCTCAAGTTTCAGGGATTGTTCAAGAAAAAGATCCGCAGACCGCTGATTATGGCGGTTGTAGGGATTCTTGGGGCTTTGCTTGGGGTTTGGATTTTTTCCTTTATTTTGGCGGGGGATATCTACGAGTACCAAGATTCGGTCGATGGGGTGAACCTCCCTCAGGTCGATGTCATCGTTGTTCTGGCTGGCGGTCGGGGGCGAATTTCTGCCGCGGGGGATGTTTGGTATCGGTATCGGGAGACCGCAGAGGCGCCGATCAAGCCCATTCTTTTTATTTCGGGGATGGGGCATCAGTCTAATTGGGCGGTGCTCTCTCGGCAAATTCGTCGAGGGGTGTTCTCGGAGCTTAAGCCTGAAAACGTCGTTTTGGAGACGGAGAGTGGCAACACTGATGCGAATGCTCAATATTTCGCCCGATATGCCAAAGATCGTGGCTGGACGCGCATATTGCTCATGACCTCGCCCTATCATATGAAAAGGGCGCGCTATGTTTTCGAGCGCAGGCTCCCGGGGATTCATATCGAAACGCAGTCTGTCTACCAAGACCCGTTTGAATCAGGGGAGTGGCGGTTCAGTGTCCACGGAATCCGCGTGACGATGGATGAATACTGGAAGTGGATTTATTATAAGTTGTTTTGGAGTCCGTAGAGGAACTAATTCCGTTTTATCGCCTTCAAGACTTGCTCGACGTGCATCTTGACTTCATATTTTGGAATTTCAATCTGCGCGCTAGTCTTGATGATCGGGTAAGCGGGATAGTAGGATTCGTCTAACCAGAAATCCGTGAGGGCCACTCCGCCTACTGAAGCGGAGTTATCGCAACGGTAGCGATGAGTGTTGAGTTTGCCATCAGGGCCTAGGAGCGGTTCGGTTCCTACAAATTTGCACGCTTCTTGAGTTTCAGGAGACTGCCACTGATCTTCAGGCAGTGGATCGCGGCTTGCACAAGTCGAGGGGTCTAATGTCTTGCATTCCGTAACCATGGTAAGGGCGTTGTCGATCGAGCGATAGTGCCAGGCTTTGATCGCATTGGAGGGTTTGCCACAGCCCGAAGGACCTGCGGTCTGAGTCGTCGTTGACGTGACAACTAGACTCTCTCGGTTTTCAAGTTTAGCTTCGAGCTTTAGCGCGAAAGCGGCTTCACAGGTTTTTGCTTTTTGTTGGATTTGAGTTTTGAGATTGAAGTCGAGTTGATCGCCGGGGTGCGGGAGCGGGCGTCCCGTTAGGGACGTGGCGAGGAAAGAGTTGAGAGCTAGAGCAACTAAAGCGGTGGTGGTGATTTCCATGTTTTATTTTCCTTTTTAGAATCGACTTTTTTACTACTTAGGGTTTAGCGAAAGAAATTCCTCGGGCCCGCACTTGAGACATCAACGCATGAAGTGCTTTGGCACGATGTGAAATCAGATTCTTCTCGTTCAGGGTCATTTCCGCAAGTGTTTTCGTCATGCCCTTGGGGACAAAAACGGGATCGTAGCCAAATCCTCCCACCCCTCGAGGTAAGTCGATGATGTTTCCTTCGAGCGCTCCGGTGGCGTGAAGGAGAATCCCTTCGATGACTAACGCTAGAGTGCAGACGAACTGGGCTTCGGTTCCGCCTCCGGCCTTTTTGATTTCTTTTAGGAGATGCTCAAGATTGGCTCGATCTTGCGTGATTTTGCTCTCCCCCGATGCGGCTTTGGGCGCAAAACGGCGGCTTCTTGGGCCGGGGAGATCTCCAAGTGATTTGACTTCAAGACCCGAGTCGTCACCCAGAGATGGCGAATGGCAAGCGCGGTTGACGACGCGAGCTTTGGCGATCGCATTTTCGAGGTAAGTGTCATGCTTTTCGACAAAACCAAGCTTCTCGGAGTTTGCAATGAGCGAAGAGGCGGGTGTCAGATGGAGTTCTGGATAACCGGTGAAGAGAGTTTTGAATTCCTCAAACTTCTCAGAGTTATTTGTTGCTAGCACGAGCGTCTGTGTGATCCGCATTAGCGAACACTACCACAGCATTTATTGATAGGAAACGTCGTAGGCAAGGTTCGAGAGCGTGAGGATGTCCTGGGGCGCCATAACGCCTTGCTTGATGTAGTAATTAAAACGACTTTGGACTACCGTATGACGGTCTTTGTTGTCTGCGTCGGTTGAAGCACCGCATTGGTCTGCGTTGTCATAGCAGTTGTACATGGCTTGTAGGGTATCTTTGCATTCGCCATCAAAGGTGATGATGACTTGTATCTTTAGGTCGATCCGGCCGGACATGCGAAGGGCGTATTCTCCTTTGGTCACTATGCGCGTTTCGGTTGCAAACGAGAGTTGTCCATTTTCTTCAACAAACATTTTTGTCGTGCAGGCGGTGTCGGTCCAGAGTACTTCTGCAGGCGTTCCGCCTAGAAAGGAGAGAGTCCCTTTGTTGTCGACATAAATAGGAAGTTTTGCACCATTTCCAAAGGGGTCCTGAAAAAATGATTCGCCGGTATCGGGGTACTTTATCTGGAAATATACGGGGTTACTCAGGACAGAGCCAACCATATCCGGAAGGCGGGTAGTCGAAATATCGGCACACTTAGTTGTCTCAGTGGTTGCGCAAACTTTAAGGCTTTGAGGGTCGGTTTCAAAAAAACCTTCAAGCGCTTCGGCGGCGGCTTGAGTTCCCGGAGGTTTCACGACCTGGTTGCCAAAACGGCAACTCGTGAGCGAAAGCGCGCCTAAAAACAAAAGGCCTGTGAAATAGATTCCGCGTAGAGCACTCATAGCTATAGAAGCCTCCTTGCCTCAAAAGACTCATCGGAGGGTGCGGAGAGTTTCTTAATGGGTAATGTTTGCCGGGTTGTGTGAATGTATGGGGCAAGTTAGAGTTAACTTGTGAAGTCTAAACAGGTTGGCACGCGACAAAGTTCAGTAAAGGTTGAGACAATTGCAAGGTGTGCGAGAGAAGGACTTGATCGATCGTAGGTTTCTTGAGCCATTGTTGCGACGTTAGGCTCATTTAAGCTTGAACACTTGGCCTGTGTTTTCCCCTTCTTCTGCCCGCGCAAAAAGGAGTGTTCCCCCCACCACCGCAAGCGGGAGCGCAAAAATAGAGACGCCTGGAATCGCAAAAAGAAATGCAATCGCGGCCCCAAACCCTAAACAGGCGTAAAGGTAGCGCCATAAGAATGTAAGGCTGGCGCGAACGCCCATTCCGCGGCGGGTTTGCGGAAAGCTCAGAAACTGAAACGCCACAAGTATCAAAGCAAAAGCAAAAACGCCCAGATTCACGAGTGGTAGCCAAGACAAAAGCAAGGCCAAGAGGCTGGCTCCGGTTGCAAGGATGGTTTTTCCAAGATCGAGCAGGAGTAGTCGCGCTCTCATCGTAAAGGTGACTGCCGAGGGGATAGTTAGACTCGTGAACTTTTCAGTTTTTTCAGCAAGCCAATCACTCAGGGGGGCTGCGGCGATTCCGGTGATGAGCGAAAAGGTGAGGACTCCGACGATAATAAGGCCGATTTTCATGAGGACAATAAGGAGGGTCGCGCCCCATCCTTCGGGGTTCCAACCCCAAGACTGAAAGCCGTGAAGAAGTGCTGATTTTGCGGCCACCTGAGCTTTGCTAATGAGGAACACATACAAGGCGGCAGACACCGCAATGGGAAGTATTGAGAGGATCATGAGGATGGGGTGCGTTAGAATCAGTTTCAGGGCGGCAAAGGGCAAAGTGAGTCCAAACCATAAAGATCGCGTTCGTGGGAAGAGTTTCATAATTGACCCTTTACCTAATCAAGGGTACGAAAGTCTAGATCGCCCCTTAGTTTTTAACTTTTATTAAGGAGATGAGATGAAAACCGTTCTTAGCTTTTTCGCAGTTTTGGGCTTGGTTGCTGGGTTATTCGGCTTTCATGCGCCTGCTTTTGCCGGAGCCTACGACGAACTCACCGCCGATCAGCAAGCGTTGATTCAAAAGGGTGAAGTCGTGTTCGTTGCCAAAGACGTTGATGGGTCTCCTTGGCCTAAAGCTTTTGTCTATCTCCGGATTGATTCTACGCCAGAAGAGGCGGCTGCGGTTTTTTCAGACTATGGTTTTCAGAAGAGTTATATTCCTAATATTTTAAAATCTGAAATCTCAAAAAGGATCAGTAAAACATCCGTTTATGTGGACTACACGATCCATATCCCCATCCTCTCCGATGAGAGCTATACCGTTCAAGATACTTTGAGTGCCTATGATGGTGGCGCGAGTTATCGTGTGGATTGGACGCTTATTCGTGCGGATTCGACGAAGTCTACCGTAGGCAATGCTCGGTTCGAACAGTTGGGCACGGGCACTTTGATGGCTTATTATAATTTTGTCGTCCCGGGTTCTTCGATGGCAGGCTTGGTGAAAAAACAAGCGATGAAACAAGTGCAAGACGTCACGAAGGCGATCCGCGCGCAGACTCAAAAAGAGCGCACCGGGAGCCGGGAGTTGTTGGATAAGCAGATTAAAGTGTTGAGAGACACGCTGGCGCGCTAAGGCAACTCCTCCAGCTCCTTCACGCTTTTGCATTGAAACACTTTGCTGTGCTTAATCTCATGTTCAAGGGTAGAGGTGCAAGCCTGTGCGTAGTGATGGCCCGGCAGAATCACGGATCCGCCCGGGAGTTTGCGCAGCTTTTCAATTGACTCAAACATCTGCGCTGAACTTCCAGACTCAAGATCGGTGCGTCCGCAGTCGCCGATGAAAACGGTGTCGCCCGTGATAAGATACGGAGGAGAGGAGTGAACCTCAAAGCACATCCCACCGGCTGTATGTCCGGGAGTGTGGTGGGCGGTGAGGTGTAAATTCCCAATTTGGATTTTTTGAAGATCCACAACTTCACGCGAAGTCTTTATATCGCGAACCGAACTCAACTCATGTGCGTGACCGATGACCTGAATCTCGGGAAACTTCTCGCAAAGAGGCAAAACCCCGCCAATGTGATCAAAATGTCCGTGTGTAAGAAGAATCGTCGTGAGGGTAAATCCATAACGAGCGAGGTCTGAAAGAATCGTCGATAAATCCTGTCCTGGGTCTACGACGGCTGCCTGTAGCGTAGACCAATCGAGAATGAGATAAACAAAATTTCGAAGACTTCCCAGTTCGTATTGGGCGATAGACTTATCTCGGACTATTCCCTGAGCAGCCGTAAGGCTCACCCCTTGGTTTTGAGTGCGGTGTCGTTAGCTTTGATGAATGCGCGAATGTCTTCAGTTGTATCGAGCAGGCGGTTCCACTGTTCTTTGTAGAGCGTGACAGGAAATCTTCCGAGGCCGTAGACTGAGAGCGCGCCTTTTTCGCTGACTTTCATTGAGAGGCCTTTAGACGAGACTTTCTTAAGTGCTTCGTTTTCGGCGCGGAGTCTTTCGAGTTCTTGCTTGATATCTTCTGACATGAGTCCCTCGTGTTTTCTTCTGGAAATTTGTAATGATGCGAGCCGCTTTGGCAGATCCGCATTGCTGATCTTAGTCGTTTCCTGTTATTCGTCCCATACTATTTGTTTCAAGGAAAGGGGCAATGAGTATTTTGATTAAAACAGCGAGCGACTACATGCAGCACTTGTCAAGGTCTGGGGGACCTTTCATAATGGGAAGCAAGAGATGGTTGGCAAGGTGTTGCCAATTTCAGGGCGAACTGATAGCTCTGCGAGACTTGAGATTGGGGATGAATATGGGATTTTTCAAGGGTTTGTCAAAAATCGGTGCTTCGGGGAAACAAGGTTCTGGTCCCGGAATCATTAAGCGTGCAAACGCCATGCGCGTAATTTTTTTCTATCCCGGCGAAGAAGGCACTTATGTCGATAATGCCGACGTCACTCTTTTCGAAAATGGAATTGTTCACATTCGCTCTCATCAGGAAGAAACGACGACTCACCTCCAAAACTGCGAAGTCCTCTGGCGGTTTGAACAAGAAGGCGAAGAGCGCGTAAGTAAGGTTCGATTGCTAAAGCCTAAGGTCGAAGTGTCCCCTTCTTTAGAGACCAATCCAGAGCTGAAATAACTTGCGGGTTTAAAAACCCTTTGTCAAACAATAGGATTGCGAGGTAGCTTGGCAATGCTGACTAAGCTACTTTTGAAGCACGATGGCTCCTCTTTCGGTTCGCCTTACCTCAGAAGAAATCACAGGAATCTGCAGGGCTGTTTTAAAGTGTTTGCCCACGCAGGTTCTTCGAATTTCACTTTTTGGCTCCCGTACTGACATGCAGAAGCGAGGGGGCGACATCGATTTGTGGATTGAGCTGGATCAGCTTTGCAGTGACCCCGCTCTTGTGGGGCGCCAGCTGCGGCTTGCGATAGAAGATGAGATTGGAGAACAAAAAATCGATCTGAAGATCTCGGGTCCTTTCGAAAAGATTAAGGATCCTCAACTCAAGGCTTTTTATCAAATTATTCTCCCAACAAAGGCGGATTTATGGAGTCGAAACCCTACCTCACTCTCTTAAACGAACAAATGGTCTTGGCCGTTACAGCCGCGGCGGCCTTGCGCGAATCCGTGGAGCGCTCTTCAAAGGTGCTGGCGCGACTTGCAAGTCAGCCCGCATCGTCTCCTGCAATTGAGGAGCGAGAGACGCTTGAAGCGGCGACTGCTCGATTTTCACGGTTATCCGATCTGCTTTTTCAGCGTCTTTTTCGAACGCTCGATCAAGTTGAACTCAATGATGAGGGTTCGCATATTGATCGGCTAAACCGGATGGAGAAGCGCGGGGTGATCTCTTCAGCGGCAGAGTGGAGAATGCTCCGCCAACTGCGCAATGATATTGTCCACGAGTACCTGATTGAAGCCTCCGGCCGCGTCGTCCATGAGGCGATTCGTATGGCGCCGGAGTTATTGAACACGGTTGAGCGTACGCTGGAGTGCGTCAAGAAAATCGAGGTTTCTTAATTCGTGAAAAAAGCGTTATGTCCGAGCAAAAGAGTTGGCTGCGGTGTAATAAGCACAACGATTTTGTCGGGATTTTTGGCGGTTTTGGGACTTATCGGAATCTGCGGAATCACCGCGGCCCCTGTCTATGCTGCCCCTTCTGAACTCGTCATTTACGCCTACGACAGCTTTGCTTCTCCTAAAGGGGCGGGCTCACAAATAATTCCTCTTTTTGAAAAACAATGCGCGTGCAAGGTGCGACTCCTTGCTTCTGGAGACGCCGCTCAGTTGTTGACCCGGCTTCAGCTGGATGAAAAACGTGGCAAATCAGATGCGCACCTTGTTTTAGGCCTTGATCAACAGCTTTTTGCACAGGCAAAGCCTTATCTTGAAGCCATGCCGAAATGGACGCCGCAGGGTTATTCTGATTTGATTGTCGAAACAAAAGTGGGGGAGGGGTTCGTTCCTTTTGATTACGGGGTGTTCGCGCTGATGGGCGATCAAACGGAACTCACAAGGCTTAAACTTTCGCCGCCCCAAAAACTCGCCGATCTTCTGAAACCCGAATATCGTCGTAATATTATTCTAGAGGATCCCAGAACTTCGAGTCCTGGATTAGCTTTTCTCCTTTTTACGAATGAAGTGCTTGGTGCGGGATTTCAAAGCTTTTGGGCGTCTTTTAAGTCGCAATGGCTCACACTCACTCCCGGTTGGGACGGGGCCTATGGCCTTTTTTTGAGAAAAGAAGCCCCCCTTGTTTGGAGTTACTCGACGAGTGAGGCTTATCATCAAGAACACGGAGACTCAAAAGGTGAGCAGCGTCGGTATCGCGCCTTTTTGTTCGAAGAAGGACAACCGATTCAAGTCGAAGGCGCCGCGATGATTAAACGTTCCTTGTGGGTGGGGTCCTCTGCCGCAAACGATGCCCTCGAAAAACTTGCAAAAGCTTTTTTGGAATTTCTCCTCACTCCCCAATCCCAAACACGCATTGCCCATGCGAATTGGATGCTTCCCGTTCGCCAAGGCGTGGGGTTGCCTGGAAGTTACAAGGGGTTGCCAGTTCCTAGGCGCCAGTTCCGAATTGAAAAGTCCGCTGCTGAAACCGCACGCATTTTGTCTTTATGGCAAAAAGAGGTAGAACGCCGGTGAGATCGCAGTCGAATTCCAAGATTCCCAGAGCTTTAGGCTGGCTTGGACTTGTG
>JBBCAV010000019.1:0-28041 GCA_051382305.1 Bdellovibrionota bacterium FG-2 | reverse complement strand
TGGGAATTTTGCCTGATCAAATTCCGGACAAACCTTTCTTTATCGATATCGAGCACGCCAATGCCCTCGTAAATTTTTTAGGGCCTACGGCCTTTGAGGCCGCAAGACCACACATTTTGGAAATTTTGACCCACCCGCTATGCCGCGGAATCGTCCCGATCAGCCATGCGGCTGCGCGCTCCTTGGAATTGGCTTTGGGGCGCGACTATGATCTGATCCGGTCTCGGGTCCATGTGATTTATCCCAGCCTGCCCATTTATCGTGATCTTTACAAGGATCGGGTCTCGCATGAAGTGGTGCCTAAGCCTACGCCTGGAATGTCAGGTGACCAAGAAGTGAATTTTCTCTTTGTCGGCAAAGAGGCGCTTCGCAAGGGGTTGCCTGAGGTCTTGGAAGCCTTTGAGCGAGTTCAGGAGAAATTTGAGCGCTGTCGGCTCTTTATTGTGTCGGATGCGCCTGGGGATCTCCAGACACGCTATGCGAAGAACCCTGCGATTCATTTTTTTAGCCCTCAGTTCTCGACTCTTGAGGTTATGACTCAGTTTTTTTTGCCAGCGGATATTTTCTTGATGCCGACCCTTGAGGAGTCTTACGGGATGGTTTTCATGGAAGCTCTGAGTTGCGGAAAACCGGTTGTCCTGACTCGTCAGTTTGCAACTCCTGAGATCATTCGCGATGGCGAGAATGGGCTTTTCTTGGATTTGCCTCCTTTAGGCTTAGATCGGACGGTTTTGGCGCCGCCCCGAGATTCGGGCGCCTATGTCGTTGCGCCCGAACTTCACGTCTTGATGGTGCGAGAGCTTGAGGAGAAGATGGCTCAGCTCGTTTTGGACAAGGGGCTGCGGGAGCGTTTGAGTACTAAGGCTACGATTGATTTTGAAAACGAGGGGAAGTTCTCGAATACGTTTCGGAATAAAGAGCTGGTGAAGTTGTTTGAGAAGGCAAAAGTGTGAGGGTGACGTGTTGAAAGCTAATTCTAAGTTTTCCGAGAATTCTAATGTAGGTTCAGTGTTGATTGCCCTGATCGCCGCTTCTCTGTTGGCGTTTTATTCCTTTTTATCTTCGAAGTACCCCTACTATTTTGTTTTTGATTTGGACTATGTCTCGACCCTGGATTCTTGCGTTCTTCAGGGAGGTGAGATTCCTGCGCATTTGAATCATACGGGTTTTGGGATGTACCTCCTGTTTCTAATTCTGGCTAAGATCGGGGCTTTTGTTGGGTATAGTACCCCGTGTTCGATCCCGGAACTTAAGGCTTCGCTTAATCCGTTGGGGGTTATTGCGGAGAATGTTTTGAATGTTCGGGCGCTGAGTCCTTGGATGGTTTTGGTTTGTGTATTGGCGGTTTGGGGGGTGTTAAGGACCTGGTTCAAGAGTTCTGGGGTTTGGGTCTCAGCCGCGTTGTTGTTGTTTGTGGGCGTTCAGGCATCATTCACTTATCAAGCGGCAATTTCGAGGACCGAGCTCTATAGTTTCTTGTTTTGGGCCCTAGCGCTTTGGATTGCATCATTCGCTTTCGCCTCAGAGCGCGGCGGTTCGCCGTCTAAGGTTAGGAACATTGGGGCACCCCTTATTTGTGGGGTTTTGTTAGGGCTTTCGTTTTTGACAAAGATTCAGTCGTTTTTTTATCTGCTTTCTTTTCCGGCTTTCCTATATCTGTTTTGGAGTTCGCACGCGCCGCCGGAGGGGAAGCGAACTTTAGCGAAGTCTTTGCTGCGGCGCTATCATGGACTTTCGGTCGTTAACTTAGCGGTCTTTTTGCTGCTTTTTTGGAGAGTTTTTGATCTCCATATTTATGCAGCCCATGAGACCTATTTTAAGGCCTGGGGTGTGACAAGTGTTTCGATATTGTTTTGTGCCCTGATGGTCGGCCAGGTTTATGTTTTTTCTCCGCTTTGGAGGCGCCCAGTTTCTGAGTTTGCGGCCTTAGGGAGCCTCCTGGTTACAGGATTTTTGGCGTCATTTGCACTGCATTTTATCGCTATTGCTGGAGAGCTCGGTTGGACTTATCTGCTTTATGATTTCAAGATCCTGTTTATGCGTAAGATGTACTACTCCGTTGGATTGAAGGACTCGTTCAAAGGTTTTATTCGCTTTGTTGGCTTCAGTCCCGTTCTGTATTTGACCCATGTGGTTTTGTGTTCAACCTACTTTGTTCCGATGTTTCGCAAAAGTGGGTTTTCCATTTTTAAGGACAAGAGGTTTTGTGCGCTCTTCGTCTTGGTATCGCTTGCCTATGCTAATGCTGTTTTTGGATCGCGTTTTGTTTTAAGAGATCTCCTATGGATGGAGTGGCTTTTGTTTTTATCGGGCTTTTTGTTGGTACTTGAATTGAGTTCAAAATGGAATCCAGAGCGGGTTTCTCGTTTTTGGTTTGTTGCTATCGCTGCTTTTTTGGTCTTGTTTGGACGAGGTCTTTTTCATACTACCCAAATACGGCATCGGCTCGACGTGAATTACAATCGGTATGGCTGGGAGCGTGCACTCTATGCGCGTAGGCAGTATTGGATTCCGGCCCAACTGGCCTATGACGATCTCATGAAGAATCGAATCCCAAAGCTTGACCGACCGTTGCTCGCCCTGCTTTCGGATCGTGTGGTTTTGGCCCAAAATGATGTCGATTTCGTCTTTCAGAATTTGAAGTTAAATGGGTTGAGAGTGGGGCGTGTTTGGGAGGGAATGCCTGTTGAGTATGGGCAGGCGGAAGCGCGGATTTCGGAACTTGACGAAGCGCTGCGTGGGGCAATTGTCGTTGATGCGCGAGGAATTGAGTCTGAGGAGCGTTACTTCTTTGAGTATGATAAGACACGGCAGCATACGGAGCATTTGAATAAGCTGGCGCGCAAGCGTCCGCCTGAAGGGGCATTGTCGCTTTTGCCCAGGCCCGATTTGAAAGTCTATCTGATGTTGCCAGAGGACGCGCAAAGTGTTGCGCACCTCCCTAAAGATTTCAAAAAGACAGACCTCAAAATGGTGACGCAAAAGGGAGATCGGCCCCAAGTTTATCAGGCATTTCAGTTGATGCAGTATGCCCACTTTGATGTGATTCAGAGTTTAGCCAAAGAGTCTTATTTTTTTGTGATTCAGGAAGGCCAGTAGGCTAATTTTTCACAATTTCGATATCGACAAAAGAACAGAATTTACTGCTGATCTTTGCGAGCCCCCGATCAAAAAGCGTAAAGGGATGAAAAAGAAACCCCGGCGCAAGCGCCCAGCTTTTCAGTCCTCCAGATATCCAATAGCGAGACGGCGTGTGAGGACTGTACTGCAAAAGCTTAAAATCCGGATATTTTGATTCAAATATTTTGTAATCTCTTCGAAAAACAATCCAAGCCAAGGCTCCGTTTGCGCCTGAGAGTGGACCACTCGAAGCAAATTTCCAATCGGAGGCGGTGGGGTCAAAGGGTTCATGATGGGCATTCTGGAAAACGAGCTTGCTCAGAGGGCTAACGTGCTGGTCTAAAATAAAAATGCGGCCCCCTTTTTTAAGGCAGCGTGAAGCCTCTGCCAAAAAAGACGCCGCGTCCGGAATATGGTGAAAAACGTTCATCATGAAAATCGCACGCAGGCTTTGATCCGCAAAGGGCATTTGGGTGGCGTCAACGATTTGGTCAATTCCAGCATAGGCGATGGTGTCAGAGGTAATCGTCTCGGGAATAAGCTTTTTCACAAAACTTGCCCCTGAGCCCAGCTCCAGAACGAGCCCCTCGGACGGGCAGTTTCGGAGGCATTGAGCGTATTTTGCGTAAACTTCGGCGTAAAACCGCTTCAAGAATCCCTTAGTCTCGATCAGTCTCCGCAATTCATCAACTCTGTTTGGATCATCGAGGTCTTGGGCGCACATACTCGATTATTAGCCTTTTCGCGGCCCTAATTCTATGCCAGATTTGGGGCTTATGGCAGATTTAGATGGTTGGGTGACAATAGTGGCTGATCGGTATGATTGGATTAAGAAGAGCGGGTACTATTATCAAGACCTGAAGCGGCTATTTGCCTTTCATGTCGAAAAAGGCGCTTCGATTCTGGAAATCGGATTTGGTGTGGGCTCGATTCTGGAAGCCTGCAAAAGTTCAAATGGATTTGGCCTGGATGTTTCATCCCGGGTTTGCGATGAAGCTCGGAGGCGGTTTCCAGGGTTCTCGTTTGACACTTGGAGGGGAGACGGCCCGCTCCCGGATTCGGTTATCAAAGCATTTCCAAACGGGGTTGATTATATTGTGCTCGTGAATGCTGTCGGTCTCTGGGACGATGTGCAAAAAGCACTGGAATACTTGAGGCCGCTTTGCCATTCCAATACACGAATTATCGCATCTTATTATAACTTTCTTTGGGCACCGGTATTTAGGATTGCTCAGATGCTAAAACTAAAAATGCCCCAGCCGGCTATGAATTGGCTTTCGGCGGAGGATGTTTCCAATTTGTTGAGCATCTCGGGGTTCCGCACTATTAAGCGTGGCTATCGCTGTTTGATTCCTGTTAATTGGGGTCCATTTTCGGATTTTGTTAATCGATTTTTTTCTCCGCTACCGATTCTAAGTCTGCTTGGCTGTACTCATTTCGTAATCGCGCGAATGTCCTCCGTTGTGAATCTCCGTGACTTCAAAGTCTCTGTGGTGGTTCCTGCTCGGAACGAAAAGGGCAATATTGAGGCCGCAGTTCGTCGGATGGCCGAAGTCGCCTCTCGGCGAACGGAAAAGTATGAGCTGATTTTTGTCGAAGGTAATTCTTCAGATGGGACGGGCGAGGAGATTGATCGGGTGATTGCTGATCAATCGATCCCTAAGCCGTTCCCTGTCTTGGGATTTAGGCAAGCGGGGCGCGGTAAAGGGGATGCGGTTCGATTGGGGTTTTCGAAGGCCAGCGGGGATTTGTTGATGATTTTGGATGCTGACTTAACTGTTCCCCCTGAGGATTTGCCCAAATTTGTTGATGTCTATGCGGGCGGACATGGCGAGTTTATTAACGGCTGTCGTTTGGTTTATAAAATGGAAAAAGAAGCCATGAGGCCTTTGAATCTTATGGGTAATAAGTTTTTTAGTTTTGCTTTTACCTGGCTGTTAGGCCAGCGATTCAAGGACACCCTTTGCGGGACAAAGGTCGTGAGTCGCGTGAATTATGACCGGATCGCGCGGGGGCGGACCTATTTTGGGGATTTTGATCCATTTGGGGATTTTGATTTGATATTTGGCGCGTCAAAGCTCGATTTGGAGATCGCCGAAGTTCCCATTCGTTATCGTGAGCGCACTTATGGCGAGACAAACATTAGCCGGTGGAAACACGGCTGGCTTTTGTTGAAAATGTGTGTCTTTGCGATGGGGCGGATTAAGTTTGTGGCTTGAGAATTATCTAAACCACTCGGGACCTGCATTACTAATAAAGTAAATAAAGCCTCCGTAGCCCCCTGTGACTAAGGTGAATAGAGTGAGAAGCGCTTGTCCCGTGCGGCTTCTTACGAAGGAAAAGATGGGGTGAAATAGGACGATGAGCAGAGGCGCAAGCACTGGAAAAAGATAGCGGCCCTGGACTGCAATTCCGATAATTCGAAATTCGGTTTGCGATTTTAGATTTTGCATAAAAACAATGACGACGTATCCAGCCGACAGGAAGAGAAGCTGTAAGAAAGTTCTTTCAGAAAACAAATGCCTATAAGAAAACAGAAAGGCAAACAAAGAGGCATAGATTAGAAAATAGATGGGCCATAGCTCTTTCGTGTCTTTAAACAGATTTAGGTGGGCGTGAATCCCAAAAGTCTTGGTCACCATCATTTTTACCCAATCTTTGGAGAAGCTACCAAAAGACAGCTCGGCCCTAGAATCACGCGTTTCGAGGCGCTCTTGCGTCGTTCGGTATTCGGCGTTAGATTCGAGTGCCGTGGCAGGGGTAGTGATTAAGTCAATGCCCGGCTCCAATGCGTGATAGGTTATGAGATTGCGGCCATAAAGGCTTACGCCCCAAATGCCAAAGAAAAGTGTCACAAGCAAAACGGCTTTACGCCTTTTTGTCTTAAGCGACTGTCGCAGCTTTTCGAGGTTGATCGTTCTGTGCCACTGCATAGAGTAGCCCTGCTGGAGCAGTAGAATCAATTCGAGTGCGATGAGCGGCAAGAAGGTGATTTTGGTAATCGCTCCTGCCGCCCAGGTGAGGCATAGAAAAAACAAGTCCTCGGTCCGTCCCATTTTCCCAAAACGCATAAGATGAAACACTGATGCGATAGCCAAAAGGTTTGTGAGTGCGTCGTATGAGATAGCGCTCGAAATAAAGGTAAACATGAGGATGTTTGAAAAGAAGGCCATTATCGCACAACGTGTAAGGAGATTGCTGACAAGAAGGCGCAGCAACAAGAACGTATAGAAAAATGTACCAAGAGAAAATGCGACGCTCGAAAGTCTGAGGGCTAGAAATGGATCCCAAGCGAAGAATTGGCTAATGCTAATTAGGGGCGCGGTAAGGAGGGGGTGAAGATTGCCCATGTGACCCAACGCCCCGAGGGGGTAGATTTCAGGGGTTTCTGAAAACCAGAGGGCTTTTGTATTTAAGAAAATGTTCAGTCTGCGAAAATGCCAAGCTTCATCTGGTGGAATGTTGTTTTTGATTCGAAGCGCGAAAAACAAAGTCTGCATGAGAAACCAAGTGCCGCACATACTCATCCAAAGTGATTCAAACCGCGGATGGGCGATTAGGGCCTCGACGAGGCGGTCAGATTTCGTGGTCCAGCGACTAAGATAGGGTTCAATTTTGCCCCATTTGAGGATGACCAGGGATAGAAGGCTTGCAGTAAAGAGTGCCAGGAATCCTAGAATGGATCTGAATACAAAGATCTTGCTCTTGATCGCTTTCGTTTCGTAGAGGATTGACATCGCTGAGGTTGCAGCTCGGTTTCGGTCAGGCCTGAGAGGAGATACCCTGGGGATTGAATCGTTGCCTCTATCGAGATCTAAGCTCCACTTGCCCTGCGCATTCTCAGTAAGTTCGGCCGGGTCGACATTGATTGCAGCGCTACCCACCTTCACCAGAATAGATTGAATCTGTGGAAGCCCGGACTTTGGGCTTGGATTAAGCCGTAGCCCTAGAATTGGTTTTCTCAAAAGTGAGAAATGAATCCTTCCGTTCCCGGATTTCAGTGCGTGCCGAGTTGAGTCGTGGATGTGGGTTTTGCGATCAAAACCGAAATCATAGAAAACATCCAGCGTAGTGTCTGTCGCTGCCCCAGTGTAGGAAATTTCAAGCTCCTGGGCTGGTAAGGCTCTTAGCGCCGCACGTGTTCCAAAGCCAGTGACTGCGCAAAATACCAATAATCCCCAAATCCTGGTTGCTTCCCTGGTCATGCCTGGTGTTTCCTTCTGAGCGATCCTAAGTCCGAGGTCTTTATCTTATTCGTAAAATGAGGAAAATTTATTTTGAAAACTTTGGCCCCATCATGATCGTATACTTTTTGATATAAGACGGGATGCTTCTCCAAATCCCAAATTCCAGGTCCCCAATAATGGTAGGGGCCCACATAAACGTAATTAATATTTCTCGCTTGGTATTCTTTCAATACATCTGGATTTGTGAGATCCCTTGCGTGCTTTTGGAAGAGTTCGATGTCGTGTGGGTTCTGGTCTTCAAATACGTCGCCCGCAGTAAATCCCAAGAGTTCCTGTCTTTGAGCAAACACTTTCAAATACATTGATCCATCAGTTTGAAAGGCAACCCCGTGCGCCAGTACGATGTTTGCTGGTAGAAAGTGATCAGTTTCTTTCGTGTTATTCTTTATCCACGCGAAGGCATCCATATCAGCGCGGGTGACGGGGCTTAATCGTCGGCCTTGGGAAAATGGTGTATAAACATTGAGTTTAAGTGAGATAATGCCGAAAAACAAGAGACACGTAAGTGAAGCGATGAATAACCACTTCACGCGTTTAACTCTTGAAACAACAAAATAGATTCCAAATACACTAAAAAAGAGAAATGGGAGAAAATCGTTCAAGGTGGAGTAGCGTTGAACAGATTGATTGGTAAGAAAGTGAGGAATCAGACAAACAATTCCAAAAAGTGGCAGAAAAATGAGCCTAATTTGTCGCTTTCGGACTAAGGTCCAGACGCTAAATCCAAGAGCAAAATACAGCCCCCAAAGTGCAGTGAAACGGTAAAGGGGATTCTTCTCAGAGCCCAAGACTGCGGGTGCATTAAGAATCGCGTTGCCTAGTTCGGCCCAAAAATTATCAACAACAATTCCGACAGCGCTACCCCCCCCTTCTTTGCCCTGCGAAATTATGTGTCCTCCTGAGCGTGTATGTTTGAGGTCCCAAAACATGAGAAGCAGGCATCCGGAAAAATAGAAAATGCCTGCTGCAAAATAACACCATTCCTTAGTGCGATATTTTCGAAAAATCGGCAGAAGCGTTAAGGTAATGCAAAAAAGGGTTAGAGGGAGAATAATGATATTGTTGTAGTGGGTTAAAATTGCAAAAAGACAGGTTGTCATAGCGAGGAAATTTGAAGAAAGTCGCGGACTTCTCAATGCAGCAGTCACCGCCCAAAAAGAGGCAAAGAGAAAGAAATATCCAAAAATCTGTGAATTCTTTCCTGCTTCGAAATACATCCGAGAAATTGACACGGACAACATGCCGAGAACAATGACTCCTAGGGGCATTAAGTCCTTCTTTTCAAAAAAGGTCTTTATAAAAAGGCCAAATGAGAAGGCACACATCATGTTCATAAAATTTGTCGAAAAAAGAACGACTCTTGCGGCGTCAACGCGGGAAAAGGAGCGAAGTAGTGCAGTCCAATAGGCCGCCCCGGGTGGATAGCCCGACATAAACTTTGGAAATTGGGCCAAACTAAAGCCAAATCGGCTCAATTTGTCTGCAATGATCACATTTGCGGAGGGGTCGTGGAGTGGTGGGACGATAAGCCCTTCCGTTGGGGCGATGTAACAATAGAGAAGAATATTAAAAAGGGTCATTAGCACGATATCTTCCCAACACAAAATCGGCAGTTTAAGCTGCGGCTTCAATCGTTTCACACCAAGCCCGAATGACACATAGAAGAGTCCGAATCCTAACCACTGAGTGATGTTCCCTAGGGTGTAGAAGTGTCCGAGCACGTAAACTAAAGAAGTGACGACGGTCGATCCTATTATGAAACTGATAAGTCCTTGCTGCCAAAATTCCTGGGAGTACCTAATCATCCCAGAGTAAAGGCCCATCAACCAGCCGGGAAAGCCAAAGAGGAGGATCATCCATAGCATGATTCGGATATAATCGTATTGGTCGTTTCCTGCCTTAAGAAGCACCCAAAAGGTGACAATCAGATTGAGACAAAGGGTGAACTTCATAAGGACTTACCTGGGGCGTGGCGATGTTGATGCGTTTGGCTATGTCGCGCGACTTTATTACTTCTTACTTAAAAGAACAATCCTTGGTTTTGGAGCTGAGGTACGTTGTTTTGATTTCAAAGTGGTGGGGGTGGTAGAGTGGCCCCGATATTGGACAAAGATACTGGCTGCCTATTTTGCCTTTTTTCGTTTTCCCAATTGCCCTCTTGCGGGCGAAACCATATAGACTTGTGAAGGTCCTATTGATTTTAGCTGGGCTCATCCCTCAATAATGGAGGCCCAAGCTGAGCAAGTGATGAAAGAGCGGCGTATCTTGGAAGTTTTGAAATTGACCTTTATCAAGATGGATTTTTTTAAACATCTCTAGGTGGGTTCAGGCCGGCCTCGTCGGTAGTTGCCTGTTCTTGATACTCGCTGTCAGTGTTGATGTGCCACAAGTTTTGGACATCCCCTGTGATGATTTCCCTGGAAACAAGCAAACCCATGAGAATCGAATGATCTTGGTTGTTGTATTTGAAAGCGCCGTTTCGGCCAATGGCATAGAGGCCCTCAATTGAATCGACGTAGTTTTGAATTGTTTCCAGGGGTTTCATAAATCCAGTCTGGTATACTGGGTAGCTTCTTGGAACCTTCAAAATGTGCGTCCTTAGCGCTTTGCTCCCCTCAGGCATCAGTGAAATTCGGTTGAGTTCTTTTATCGCCAGCTGCCCCAAGTTCTCAGCTGTTTCAGACCAAATCGCATCATTTTCAAAGCACCAAAACTCCATACACAAAATCGTGGATTGGGATTCTGCATAAAGAGAGGGACACCAATTGCGAAAATTTGTAATTCGCCCGTGCCGAACTTCAGGGGAATGGACATAGATCCAATTGTCCGGGAAGATCTGTGCTCCGCTTACTTCGATATATGCCAAAATAGTATTTCGATAATAGAGCTCTTCGGCGGCCGCAGTAACTGCCTTTGGGACTCCAGGAAGGTGCTGTACCATGACGGTAATCGGCATCGTTGAAACAACAATGTCCGAGAAGATCTCTTGTCCGTTCTCAAGTTGAATCCCGCAGGTTTGCTGGCCGCTTGGGGTATTCTTGGTCAATACGGATTTTACCGGCGTTTCGAGATGAACAGAACCTCCAAGGCGAGTGATTTGATCTGCCATCTTTTTATAGAAAGTTCCCGTCCCTCCCTTGGGGTAAGCAAATTGTTCAACCAGTGTTTTATGCTTTTGCTTCTTATCTTTGAAAAAAGCAGCCTTGATTGCCTCAAAAAGAGAAAGTTTCTTAATGCGTTGCGCAGCCCAGTCGGCATCGATTTCTTTGCAGCTAATTCCCCAAACTTTTTCTGTATAAGTTTGGAAGAAAATCTCAAATAAACGCCTGCCGAAACGAGAGACCACCCAGTCCTCAAAGGTTTTTGCCGGCTCACTGGGGCCTATTTTTGTGATGAGGTAACTCAAAATGCATTGGAAAGTTTTTACCGGTCCTAGGTTAAAGAAAGCATTCATCGGTTGAAGCGGGTAATAAAAAAATCGGTCGCGATAGTAGATTCGGGTCAGTCGATTGACCATGCTATAATCCGCACCTATCACCTCATGCCAAAGATCGTTAACAATCTTGTCGCTGCTAAAGAAACGATGAGGTCCCATATCCACGGTTTGACCCCAGAGCTCAAAGCTTCGGGAAAGCCCACCAATGTAAGGGGATGCCTCAAAAACGCTGACGACATGCCCCGCTTTGCAAAGTTCATAGGCGGCTGCTAGGCCAGCTGGCCCAGCCCCAATGATGGTAACGGATTTAGGATTAGCTTGGGGTTTCATGATTTGATTTCTCTTCTAGTTTCTTGCGTCATTTATTCCGTTTTTGCAATTGATTTCTCGAATGGGAATAGAGGGGCTTGAAGCATCAGCGCAATGGAGGCGATGAGGAAAAAATAGCTCATAAAATAAAAAAACCCGTTAATTTTAAGTTTGAGAATTTGAGAATCGCAATAATAGTACATTACGATGCAACAAGTCGAATATAAGGCGATGAAGGCTGAAATGATTTTTCGGAATTTATGAGCCCAGAGGAAAAGCCCGCAAGAAAAAACAAGAATTTGTTGAGTGAGCGGTATTTGCATCGCTGTGACTTCCGAAGATTCGCTCATGCTAGCCGCAAAGAGAAAAAGAAAAATAAATCCGACAAAATAAAGGGCAATCAAATCCTTCAAATGGGGAGGAACGGCTTTTCGTCGAAAAATGATCGTTGCGATAACGACGCCTAGCAGGGGGAGGTTCCAGAAGCCGTAGGCAAAAATCGGAACGTACCGTCCATTGTAATAGTAGCTGTTTATGAGGTCCTGCCACTGTCCTGATAGGAGCTGGTGCGCTTCAATGGCAATGTCGCTCCATCCAGAAACAAACGCACTACCGAGGCTTGAAAGGTGGTCTCGGACTATGCCTATTGGCCCTGCGCGATGATAGTATCGGATACAGGCCTCAACCAAAGTTGTGGGCTCATTTTTGAACGAGAAGGACCCTTCTCGGCAAAAGGCGGCAATCTTTAGCAGACCAAAGGCGGTGGTATGAGTTTTCACGTAAATGCTGTGAATGGAAAGAGGGAAGATAAAGGAAAAACAAACAATCAGGATTTCTTTTTTGAGATTTCTCGCAAGGCCTAGGCTCAACGGGCGGCTTTTCCATGTGAGAAAAGTGAGCGCTGCTGCGACTCCAAAAATGAGTGTTTCGTGACAAAGCAGTGAAAAAGCAAGAGCAAGTCCGCTGGAGATCCACAAAAGATTCAGAAAACTCTTTGGGTGGAGATTGCGACGAGCAGGACTAATGGCCTCCAATCCCTCTAATCCGAGGACCAAGCCGCACAAAAAAAAGGACGTCCCGGCGGCCTTTGGCCAGGTAAACTGAAAGTTGGTAAGAAAAAAGGGATGCAAAGTCATTGCGGCAAAAACGAGCGCAACAGTCTTGATGGGCTGTCGGAGGATTCGGCCAAATAAGACAAAGAACGGGACAATGAGCACTGCAACAGAATAAAAAATGCGGATGGAGTAGTGATTGAGGTGGAGTTCCTTTTCTCCCGTAAGGAGGCTTGAGGTGGCGTCTAGCAGCGCCATAAGCATCGGCCGATCGCCTGCACTCCATACCCAGTTGCTGAGATGAAAGCCGTTTTCAATGGGTCTTCTGAAAAAGAAGTTGTTCGAGACCCAGAATTGAAGCGCGCTGTCATTGAGTGGGTAGAGTCGTGAAGAGGTGTGATGCCAGTTTACTTCAGTTTTGAGGAGTTCGGGCCCAAAGGGGAAAAAAAAGAAAGCCGAAATAAAAAGCGCGAAAAGGACAGGGGCAAACAGGATGCGATTTTCAATAAACCATGTTCCAGACCTTCTAATGGGGGCCCATGGCGGGAGTTCCTTTCTTTTTAAGAATATTGATAGTATCAAGGCGGCGAAGAAGATTGGCCAAAAAAATACAAATGCAGCCGAATTTGGAATATTCAATCCAAAGACAAGAATGCCAATGATCGCGAGAATCACTGTGCCTAGAATATGTCTCACCAGAAAGTACAGTGGGGCATCTGCAGTTGTGCCGCGCTTCATTGTAAGGTGGCAAACTACTCCTCCAAGTACTTGAGTCATTCCTGCTTGAAGCAGCAGCACGCAGAGAAATTGCAGCCAAATCATTGAGTTTTGGCTTTCCTTTTTTGAACAAGCGTCTGAGCAAATAGAGCCAAGGGGAAAAGGCTGCTTAAGAGGACGATGTCAAATAGGGGTGAAAGATAAACGGAGTTGATTCCCCAAAATGCGGTCACGTCAAGGATCGACAGTAAGATGATTCGAACCATTATGGCTGTCCAAAGCGAGACGAACACCAAGCCGGTAGTCCACTTCACCTGTCGAGTTGTTTTTTGGGATAGAAGATAGAAGACCGCGAGAAAGGAAAGAAACAAAAGATATGGCAAAACACCGTGATAAATCACGTTAATGAAATTTAGGATCATTGCGCCAGTTTTTTGTCCGAAGGCATTCATGGGTTCAGGCTCGTGACGATCCTTCCATCCGGGTTGGACAATTACAGAGCCCGTGACGTCGCGAAGGGTATTGACATAGTGATCCGGTCCTGATTGTTCGGTCCAAGAGAGTTTGAGCGGGCCGTGGTGAGAGACAACATATAATCCATGTCCGATCTGAGATAGAATGGGATTCCAAAAGAACCAAGGATCGGTGGGAAACATGGAAGAGGTTTGAGCGAGGCATTGAATTTTGCCGGTGTTACAAGCCGAATTGATTTGATCAGCAATGCTCTGATAATACGCCATTGCGGCTTTGGCCCCAAACCGGTAGTGACCCGTTTCCGCTGTGGCTAGCCGGAAGGTCCACATGAACTGGCCTCCTCCAATGTCGGAACAATCCGGAAATTGCTCGCAGGCCGCATTTCTTCCCATATCCCCATCTAAAAGTGGCTTAAGCTCAAGAAAGGCTGGACTCACTGAATAAGCGACCTTCATCATCTCGCGAGTGACAGGAACCCGATGTCTCGGGGGGGCGACGCGCAATCGCTGAAGAGAGCCATAAGCATTTAGAAAAGCCGGGGCGTTAAATTCAACGGTTTCGAAAAGGCCATATTCTTTTAAGTTAATCGCTGCGATCAAGAGTATCCAAAAGCAACAGACGCACATCGGGATCCCAAGTGTCCAAGCGATTTTCAGCCATTTGAGAAGGTGTTCTTGATGGCTCTTTATGATCGCACCGAAACATAGGATTGCTAATGAAGGAAGAATCCATACGCCCTCTTCGCGCGTCAGCCAGAAGAAACCAAGAATCGAACCCAGGCTCAGCAACCATGGCAATAGGGATTTTAGGGATGCGTGCAATCTAAAGGCAGTCCCAATAGATATCGCAAGTATCAGCAGGGTGAGGGAGCCATAGATTCCTTCCCGGAACACGCGAGTTTCGCTGTAGAGATAGGGACTGAAGAGCATGACAGTGAACAGAGCAAGAGCAATTCTGCCTCGACCCATGATGGGGCGAAAGGCGACAAGAACCGTAAAACAAGCGACAATATGAAGGAACTGTTGAGAGAAGTGCAGTGAGATATGAAACCAATGGCAAAGGGCAATCCAAATCGGATAAAAGGCTCCCTTGATCAAGGTCATGTCAGAATAAGGTCCGAGCCATTCTCCATGGATCAGATAGTTTGCTGTCCTTACAAATCCGGCGTCATCATACGGCGAATTTCCGACAAGCATAGGTTGACCGTGCAATAGATAAAACCGTAAAATGGTGAGTAACAAGAAGACATAGATTGGTACCTGCCCTAGGTCCTTTTTTTGAGAGTTCACAGAAGTTTTGTCCCTTCAAAATCTAACGAAAATCTTAACTCCATGAGGCCGGCTTGATTCATCGTTTTTCTCAGGCGCGCGGGATCTTCCGTATAAAACATCAAGAACCCGCCCCCGCCGGCGCCAATAAGTTTGCCGCCGCACGCTCCGCCCGACATTCCCAAATCGTACCAGTTGTTGATCTCAGAGTTGGAGATCGAGCTGGACCTTCGCTTCTTATGCTCCCAGTGTTCATTCATGATGCGACCAAAGTCTTCTAACCGCCCGTCTTCAAGGGCTTTACAGCTTTGAAGTCCCAGTTCCTTGATGAAGTGGAGATTCTCAATCATTTGGGCGTTTTTTTTCAAACTCTTTTGATGCTGGTCGCTTAAAATCTCGGAAGCAGAGCGGATGATTCCGGTTGAGAACAAAAGAAGATTGTCTTCCAGTCGGCTCAGTGTCTCATCAGAGATCCGAAGCGGGCGGACATGGACAGTGTCATCTTTGTGAAACTCAAAAACGCTTAAGCCGCCAAAAGCGGCAATAAATTGATCCTGCTTGCCGACGGGTTCTTTGAGGACGTCGATCTCAATATGGCAGGCCATTTCGGCCAGTTCTTTGGGGGTAATGTGGGAATTCTTGAACTTATGAACGGCCTTGAGCAGTGCTGTTCCAAAGCTCCCCGAAGATCCTAGGCCCGTTCCCGCTGGGATATCAGCCATGCTTGTAATTTCAATATTGGGTTGATCGATTTCCATCAGCTTCAGTGCTTCGCGAATGATGGGGTGCTTGATTTTGCAAGTTTGGGTGACATGCTCAATCTGCGAATAGCGCAGAAGCATTTCTTGCGCAAAAGTGCGCTGAAAAGTTACATACACGTATTTATCAATAGCGGCAGCTACTAGAAAACCACCGTGTTCACGATAATACGAAGGGAGATCGGTCCCGCCTCCCCCCAGGGAGATACGCAAAGGGCTACGTGCTATGATCATAAATGGGTCCTTAAGGTATCAAGTCACAGATTTTATGGCGGGAGTCAAGTCATAGAAATCAGTTTGATATTGCCTCCTATAACCATCCCACGCTAAGAGTTCAACAATGGCAAAAATAGCGGTAACTGGTGGGGCTGGATTTATCGGATCAAACCTCGTTGATCGGCTGATGGCGCTCGGCCATTCGGTGCTGGTCGTTGACAATCTCAGCGGGGGACAAAAAGCGTTTATTTCTCATCACCTCCCCTCAAAACGGTTTTGTTTCGTCAAACTTGACGTCAGAGATACGAAGAAGCTCCGGGCCGCATTGGATCCTTCAATTGATCTGATTTATCATCTCGCAGCGAACGCTGATATTGCACGCGGTGTGGATGACCCGACTTTGGATTTTGAGCATTCGATTGTGGCAACATTTTCGCTTCTGCAGGCGATGAGACATCATGGGATTCGAAAACTCGTTTATACCTCCGGAAGCGGCGTTTATGGGGACCGAGGATTAAAGCGATCGGGAGAGGACTTTGGGCCGCTTGAGCCAGTTTCAATGTATGGGGCTTCAAAATTAGGTGCTGAGGGCTTGATTAGCGCTTTTGTGCACCTTTTTGAGATGCAAGCCTGGATTCTAAGACCTGCAAATATTACAGGTCCACGAACAACTCATGGGGTGGTTTTTGATTTTGTTAAACGATTGAAGGCGGACCCAACGGCGCTCAGAATTTTGGGTGATGGGAAGCAGAATAAAGCTTATTTGCATGTTCATGACGTGATTGATGCGCTGATTCTCGTGCCCCAAAAGGGTCGAGAGAAGGTGAATTTTTATAACTTGTCTTCAAATTCTTATATTACGGTGAACCGCATTGCAGAGCTTGTCGTTCGTACGATGGGTCTTAAAGGGGTCAAGCTGAATCGAACGGGTGGCAAGATCGGCTGGAAGGGCGATGTCGCCATTGTCCGCTTACACAATAGGCGAATTACTAAGATCGGCTGGCGGGCGAAATTCAGTTCGGCAGAAACAGTTGAGGCAACGATTAAATCCTTGTTAAAAGACCCGAGAATCTTAAGGATAAAATCCGCAGTCAGATAGTCCTATCACCTAGTTTCTGCAGATTGAAAAGAGATTTAAGCCAAACTTGTGAGGAAAACACGCGGTTTTGCTTGGCTTGAATCCAGCGCGAATCAGCAAAGGCCAAAAGTCCTTAAGATCATAATAGTTTTTATGGTCATCCATCTCGAAACTTGGGCTTAATTTTAATCGAAAAGCAGAAAACTCCAGAAACCACTTACCTCTCCATGTGGGCACGTTGAGAAGACAAATTCCGTTGGGCGCGAGAACTCGGTGAAATTCTTGAAGCACAGGTACAGGATCCCAGATATGCTCCAAAACGGAAACGCACAGGATGACATCGAGACTTTTTGAATCAAGCTGCGCAAGTGATTGAAGAAGGTCGCCCTGAAAAGCCTTGACTTTCGGGGAACGTCGCAACTCGTCCGAAATGGCCACGTCAATTAGGGTTGCATTGGAAATTTGGTTGAGAATTGTCCGGCTAAACGAAGCATGAAAGCCACACCCAAAGTCTCCAATGCGTAGTCCTGAAAAATCTGGGACTCGGCGCCGGATTTGTCGGCTTGAGAGCCAAACTCCAAACTTATCGATCAAACTCGGGTTATAGTTTTGTCCAAAAGACTGGCTGCGAACGGAGTCGTTCATGTTCCACCTTTGCGGCGCTCAGTCGTTGCGTGTAACAAAAGCGTAAATGTGAAGAGAATGAAGGAACTCATCAGGAGCAAGAGGCCTATGACTGCAAGATAGTTGGACGGGGTCAAAGCCTGAAGTCTAAATCCGTTTGATAAATAATCCCTTACCAGCATAGAACTGAAAAAAACTCCCAGTAATCCTATAACAAAGCTGATTGCGACCGATCGGTTATAGGGAAAAATTGAAAGCCATTTTTTCGTTGCATGGCCTGTAAAGTCCATAGTGACTTGGGCGAGTATGCCCATGCAGATTGACTGCAAACCCAGTATTGAGAAGCAAAGCCCTAAGAGCATCCAATAGAGGGAAAAAGTAATAGGTCCGAGAGTAATCGGCCCAAAGGAAATCGGTATTGTGATGAGTAGGCCGAGAGCGGACAGAAGGATGCCCGGCTTGAATAAAAAAAAATGTGGGCCGTAGATGAACATCGATTGTAGGTTGATCCAGGCAGCCTGCCAAGGGGAGAGCCAGCCTGAACGTTTGTGGTGGCTGAGTCTTCCTTCTTTATCCTTTAGAAAACGAATGGGAACCTCGGCCGTTTTGAGTTCCATGTGAACGGATTTTAGAACCATTTCAGAAGCATATTCCCAAGATTGGGAGCGGAGATGCATTTTTAGAAAGGCATCCGTAGAAATTCCGCGCATTCCACAATGGATATCTGAAAAATGACTCGAATAGATTAGGTTTAGAATCCAGGTTGTCACGGGGGTTCCAAGATAGCGATGCAGGGGAGGCATGGCGCCAGGTTCAATAAATCCTTTGAAGCGGGAACCCATGACAAATTCGTAGCCCTCACGAAAACGCGCAACAAACGGCTTTAGTTCTCGAAAATCATAGGTGCAATCGCAATCTCCCATGACAATGGCTTTGCCACGAACGAACGGCATTGCATCAATGTAGGCGCGCCCGAGACCTCTCCTTGGTGTTTTCAAAACCCGAGCTCCGTGAGCTTGAGCAATTTTGGCTGTTTTGTCCTGGGAGCTGTCGACGATGAGGATTTCTCCCCTTACATTTGCACTTGCGATGCCTTGTTTGCACCATTCGACAAATTCCGCAATAGTGAGCTCCTCGTTTAATGCGGGTACGACGATTGATATTTCCGGATTTAAAATGTCATCAGCTGGCAAGAGCAGTTGTATTTCGGGATCATTTGCGATCATTGTGCTAGAAAGCTATCTTAGTTTTTGATTGGGTTCAAACACTTCTGAAAAGAGAGGGCACTATGCAGTGCGTTGTGCTTGCGGGTGGGTTAGCGACCCGAATGCGGCCGATGACAGAAACGATCCCTAAGGCCTTAATCGAAGTTGAAGGTCGGCCTTTTGTGGATTGGCAATTGGAGTATTTGGTCGATCAAGGAATAACCGAGGTCGTGTTTTCAATCGGCTATCGGGGCGAAATGCTGAGGGAGCATTTAGATCGGTATGCTCCTCGTGGCCTTAAGATTGTTTTTGTGGACGAAGGTGAAAACCTGCGTGGCACAGGCGGAGCTCTTCGTTTGGCTTTTGATGAGGGAGTTTTGCAGGAGCGCTTTTTCGTGCTTTATGGGGACTCATATTTGCCGGTTGATTTTGGGGCGGTTTGGGAGTGTTTCTTGAAGTCTCGGGCTCGGGCACTTATGACGGTTTTTCAGAATCAAGGGCAGTGGGATACGAGCAACGTGGTTTTTCGTGAGGGGAAACTTGAACTTTACGACAAGAAGCGAAGGACCCGGGCTGATGAAATGTCACATATTGACTATGGCCTGAGTGTTTTTGCGCGTGATACAATTGCCTCAGGAATGGCGCCGCTTGTACCCGGGGCAAAAAGTGATCTTGCAGATCTTTTCTACCAGCTCAGCGTCTCGGGTGAGCTTTGTGGATTTGAAGTGACTGAACGTTTTTACGAAATTGGTTCGCATGAGGGTTTGGCGGAATTTTCGCGGTATTTGAGGACCAAAAACACAAGAGGGGAATCATGAGTGGGCTGCTAATCTTGGATCGTGACGGAGTGTTAAACGAAATGGTCATTGAGCCCGAGCAGGGGACAGTCGATAGCCCTCTTCATTCGAATCAGGTGCAACTTGTGCCGGGAGTTCCGGAAGCACTTGCAAGACTCCATGGGGCGGGTTTCGCGCTCGTCATTGCGAGCAATCAGCCCGCGGTAGCGAAGGGTAAAACAACGAAAGAGAATCTTGATGCCGTTCATGCTCAGATATTGAGTGACATTCAAGCTAAGGGAGCCAAGGTTTTAAGTTCTGAGCTTTGTTTTCATAGGAGAGAGGATCTGTGTCTGTGTCGGAAACCAGGTATTGGCCTCTTACAGACTCTTTGGGCTCGGCACCCGGGGTTTGAGAAAGCTGATTCTTGGATGATTGGGGATGGGGTCACGGACGTTCAGGCAGGGGCGCGGTTTGGTGTGAAAACTGCTTTTTTGGGTCCCAGAAAATGTGATGCTTGTAAGGTTTTTGAGAAGCTTGGAATAAAACCGGATTTTTGGGGAAGTTCGCTTGTGGAGTTCACTGACTTTTTGTTAGGACAGTAAATAACTTTGGAAAGAGTAGGTTTTATGTCTTCATTTTCGCGAGATTTTATTGAGGAGAGTGTTTTAATTTTACGTTTGGTTAATACAGAACACGTTGATCAAGTCGCACAGGGACTTGCTCAGGTGCGCAACGGCGGCGGGAGGCTTTTCATTTTGGGGGTCGGAGGTTCCGCCGGGCATGCCAGTCACGCGGTTAATGATTTTCGCAAAATCTGTGGATTTGAATCTTATGCTCCAACCGATAATGTGTCGGAACTGACGGCGCGTATTAACGACGAGGGATGGGAGAGTTGTTTTTCAGAGTGGCTCAAGGGTTCTCGTTTGAGCGAAAAAGATGCCCTCTTGGTGTTTTCTGTAGGGGGAGGCAACAAAGAGAAGAATATCTCTGTGAACCTTATTCGGGCACTCCAAGTCGCAATTGAGGTCAAAGCGAAGATTTTTGGAATTATCGGAAAGGATGGAGGCTACACCAAACAGGTTGCTCGTGCTTGTGTTGTTATTCCTCCGACAAGCCCTGATCGCATTACGCCCCATACTGAGGGACTTTGCGCAGTTATTTGGCATCTGCTCGTAAGTCATCCTGATCTTAAGGCGCGGCAGACGAAGTGGGAGAGCGCGGTTTAGATCGTGTATAAATTCTTTGACTCCCGAGCATGAGTAAATCAAGAGCGATTGGGAGAAATTTTGGCTGAGGCGACGAAAATGAATCGAATTGGGGTCAGATTTGCGTTCCTTCTCAATCTTGTTGCGGGGCTGTGGATTCTGTTTTCCACGGGGAACAGCGACTACGATTATTTTCGGCTGATAATAGGCATTGTTTTCCTGTTTGTGTTGCCCGGATGGCTCATCGGTTTTTTTTCGGGGTTCGTTAAAGTGTCACAGGAGTTCTGGCAGCAGGGGCTCATTGGTTTTATTTTGGGATCGAGTCTGGTGACCTCGTTTGTCTATTTTTTGGGCCATTTTTTCAATTTAAGTAGTGGGTTTCAGTGGGGGGGGCTGGCCGCAGTCTATTTGGCGGGTGGTTTTCTCCTATGGAGAATGCGTCCGGGCCTAAAATTCCCCATTCTCAGTTGGGGCGATGCCGCCATTTTTACGCTTTTCAATATTTTGTTCTACTGTTTCATTGCTCCCACGCAGGGACTCTTGGTTCCTCCTCTTCATGATCCAACCGCTAATGTCATTATTGCGGACAAATTGAGCCGATTTGGTTTTTCGTTGGCACAGTTTCCAAAATTCATGTCTGGCTATCCTCCTGGGGCTGCTTATTGGACGGCGCTTCTTTGTTCCTTTACTCGGGTGGATGCTGCACGCGCTGTTCTGTTTACGACGAATTTCATGAGCCTGCTCTGTGGTTTTTCTTTGGGATTGTTTCTGATAACATTCTTGAAAAAAAGAGGGGTTGAGTATCTGGGAATTATAGTTCTCTGCATGTATTCCGTCTCAATTTCGAGACTTTATTTTACCGCAGGGAAAAATTCTCAGATTTTTGGTTACTTTTTTCTGTTCGCTTCCTTTTGGGCTGTGACCGTGGCGCTGAGGGCTCCGGGTCTATTGTCCAATGGGGTGGCTCTTACTGTGAGCCTATTTGCTATCATGATTCATTATAATAACATAGTTATTCTTCCTTTGGGTTTATTGTGTATTGCCTTGACCGCCGTGCCAGAATTGAGAAAATACAGTCGTCAGGACTGGGCGGCCTTTGGGGGCGCGTTTCTTTATTTTGTTGTTGGTCTGCTCTTGTTGTTTTGGGAGTTAACACATACCCGCTCCGGGGGGCATATTATTCCAGGTCACAGCGGCGCAGGAAGTGTAGCTGCAGGGGGTCTGTTTGTTAGAGATTTTTGGTCTCAGTTTGGCAAGGTTCTCATGGATTTGCCTTCGTTTTTAGGTTTTGAAAAGCATGAGTTCTTTAGGCTTACTGCACTTTCCGGGGTCTATTTGTCCGTAGTTGCGAGCGTTTTGAGCGCGATTTGGAGGCGGGAGTATAGTCTCCTGTTCTTGCCGCTGTTTGGATTGTGCTGCATAGTTCCCCATTTTGTATCTAATCGTTCGATTCAGCACTATTCTAGTTTGAACGATTTCATTCCGTTTCTTTTTTTTAGCGTGTTTGGAATCTATGTTGTTTTTGTAAAACTGAGGCGTTTCCCAGTTTTGTTTACTATTGGCGTCGGAGCTTTTCTAATTTATGGAATCGATTCGCTTAAAGTAGGTGTCTATGATGCCTTTACAGGTAGTCAGCACTTAAGTCCGGTGTCACAGGCTGACCTAAAAGCGTTTGCGTGGATTAGGAATAATACGGATGAAAATGACTATTTTCTGCCCGCTAATATCGTTTTTACAAACGGGGTGAGCTTTCAGACCGATGCTTCGATGTATTTAAAAGTGTTTGCTCAGCGACAAGAATTCCTCGGCTTCACAGCCGGGGACGTTTTTGAGGACCAGAATTCGCATGACATTATGATTTTCCGGAAACTAGCGGGTGATCTTACGAGTCGTGACGCTTTGACAGAACTGAGGCAAAGAAACGTGAGATATGTGTACCTAGGTGCTTATCATTATTGGGGCGAAGGCATCGTAGATTGGGAGAAATATCCTTCCTACTATAAAAAAGTATATGACAATGATGGGGCAAAGATTTTTAAAATAGATTTCGCAATTCTAGATCGTGCTGCAAAAGTTTGAAAAGCTATTATTGGGTATCTGGAAAATCTTCTCGAATCTCACCACACAAAACGCCCATCATTAGAAAAAACACCACAGGAAACCAATAATAATTTGAGTAATTACAGCTTAATGTAACAACTCCGGCAAGTGTTACCCAACCCCAATATTGTGTTTCCTTTGCCTCGTGAATAAGCACCCATCCGAACGCGAGTATGATTCCAGAAGTCTGTACGATTTGTAGTGTTGATAGCCACCGGAGCTCTATAAAAAGCGGTGTAAAACTAATCCCATAGTCCCCTAGACGCGGATTTAGTTTTGATCCGGTCAATCCCAAGCCAGCAGTAAAAAGAATCCAAAAAGAACCACCCAAAAAAACTTGTTTTATGAGAATAGCTCCAAAACCTAGGCCGACTGCGAATTCGCCAAGCCTTTGCTTGAATTGCCTCCTTTTTTCCCAATCTAGCAAAACGAAGGGCGTTAATACTAATGCCCACTCGTGGGTAAGCACTAGGCCCGCAAGAACGACGCCACGCGCCGTAGAGGCACTCCAGAAAACAGCCACTAAGAAAACAAAAAACTCAAAACCGACCTCATGGCGATAAGTCAAGTATGGATTGAGGACTAAAAAAATCGCCATGCCTCGCCAGGAAGATTCAGATGGAAGATTTTTCACCTGCTTCCAAAGAAGAAATAACCACCCCGCGCGATAGATTAGCGTATTCCATCTCAAATCTAGTCCCATTAATGCCGCTGGAAAATGAGAAAGGATCGTGCCCGGAAAATAGGGTAAAACCATTCCGCGTTGCCCGTTTCTCCAACCAGTAATCAGTTCTGAAATGACGGGAAGCATCTCGGAACGGCGATCAGTAATCGGAAAAAATAGGATGGAAGAAAATAGCAGGAGTAGGGAGAGAATAAATCCCCGCCCGATAGAATTTTTTTTGACTACGAAAAACCCACTGAAACACAGCAAGATGGCGACCCATGGAAAACGGTATGCCAGGTCTCTAAAATAGAAATAATTTAGAAACACGTACGCTGCGTTTAAAGCCAGGAGCACGCGATAGAACCAAGGGCTATCGACGATCCACGAGCAAGCATGATTCAGCTTAATTCGAAGTTCCCGATTGAGTGCCACCTCAAAAAAGAAGATAGAAAATACGACCCAAAATCCTCGACTTATGATCGGCGGTAGCCAACTCCAGGGAAAACGTTTGTCAAATCCAAGGACTTGGCTCGCTAGGATAAGAAAAGGTAAGGACAACATAGAATCTAAAACCCTATCCTCTCCTTCTCAATCACCAACGGTCTTTTCAATACCTGGGTATGAATCGCGCCGATGTACTCGCCGAGCACTCCGATGAAAAAGAGCTGTACCGACGAGAAGAAGAAGGTGCCGATGAGGATAGGCGCTAGGCCTAGCGAGAATCGGCTCCAAAAGACGAGCTTTGCAACGAAAAAGCCAACGGCAATGAGTAAACTAATCGCCGACATCGCAAATCCCGCCATTGTCGCAATTCGAAGGGGGACTTTTGAGTGGTTGGTGATGCCCAGCATGGCGATGTCGTAAAGGGTGTAAAAGTTATTCTTGGTGAGGCCGCGATAGCGGAGCGGTTGTTTATACTCAATTTTTGCTGACTCAAACCCAATGTCTGAGAGCAGACCGCGAAAATATGGGTAGGGATCGTCGATTTTTCTCAGGGCATCCATGACGATTCGATCGTAAAGCCCAAAACCCGTGTTGTTTTTGGTTAGTTTCACTTCCGAGAGGCGGCCAATGAGGTCGTAAAAAAGTTTTCGGCACGCAAACATCAGCGGAGATTCCGCGCTCTCGGTTTTTACTCCTAAGACGATCTTAAAGCCTTCTTCCCACTTCTTGATAAACTCGTGAATGAGCTCCGGCGGATCTTGGAGGTCAGCTGCCAAGGTGATCGAGGCGTCCCCTTTGGTTTGCAGCAAAGCATGATGGGGGGACCGAATGTGGCCGAAGTTTCGAGCATTGACGATGATTTTGACGTTCTTGTCGCGGGAAGCGAGTTTTTTCAAAACTTCAACGGTACGATCCGTTGAGCTGTTATCGATGAAAATGTACTCGTATCGATAACGGTCAGCTATTAAGTCAAAGACCGCCTTAACGCGCGTATGTAGCGGCTCGACGTTTTCTTCTTCGTTGTAACAGGGGGTAACGATGCTGATGAGTTTCATGTTTGTATCAGACGACAGTATTACTTCTTTTTTGAAACAACAATCGTTGGTTTTGTAAAGGAGCGTTCTGGCTGGCTGCGGCAAGTTTTACCTTCGGGCTTCGTTTTTACCAAACGGTGGGGGCCATCTTTGCACACGGGACTTTTCCAAACGCAGCGACCTTTTGATCAATAAGCTCTGGCCATCCTGAAACCTCGGGAAGCGAGCGCTTCTTGAGAAACTCCTTCCAGGCGATAGGATTCATGATTTCAAAATATGCGGTGTAGAAACCAAGCTCTGTTTCTATAAAGCTTCGGTTCTGATCTGCGCCGGGCATTCGAGGAAACCCTGCCTTTATCCGTTCAAGGATCTGGGCCTTGGAATCCGAGTGGTAGAAAAACATTGTCATGGGCAGCCTGCTAAACTCATCCAAATGAAAGTAGAATTTGCGTTTTTCGACATCTAAAACGAGGTTGTTGTAAGAAGCGAGTGCTAGAGGCCAGATCGTCATGTAGGGGCCAGCCATTGCAGGCGGCTGTATCTCGCGGAGAAGCGTTTGGACCTGTCCGCGAGTCAGTGAAGTGCAGGACGAATCCTCATTCAATTTCGCTAAATAGTCTCCATTTGCCCTGAGAATCTCAAAGTGACTGCCGAGACTCAAGATAACGATCAAAGACGCGAGGATCAATCCGTAACGAGGCTTCATTAGGCGAATGACCCCAAGAATCAGGACAAAGTAAACGACCATAAGGTGCCTAGTTCCATGTATCGCGGTAATGGTTTCTGCTCGCAAAAGGTAAGCGGCGGTAAAAGCGGCAAAATTAAGACTCAAATAGAGGATGAACGGATTCTTCATTCTCGATCGCCACAGTGCCCGCAAGGTTAGCAAGAGAAAACACACGAGGAATCCGCTGCATATGGCAACGCCGATCCAAGAATAATGGGCAAGAACTTCCTGAAGCGGAAAACTGAAGTGATTGTAAAATCCCTCAAGGATTAGCCCATGTGCAAAATTAGGCATGAACAAATGCGAAAGCGCCTCCCACAAGTTTGGCAGGGTTTCGAGAGCATGAGAGGATGAAAAGTTCATCTGATTCGGAGTGTTGAATGTGTGTGCATCCGGAAAACGATGCAACGAGTAGGCGTAGGGAAAGTTGCCAAACTTATATCCAATCCAAGCGGCGCCTATCTTAAGCGGGAGAGCCGCGAGATATTTGAGGGGTTTTTCCCGAACCAGAAGAACAAGATCTAGGAAAAACAGGCACGCAAAAAGGCATATACCCGCTAGCTGAGAGAGCAGAAACGCATAGAGCGCAAACCCATAGGAAAGGCCCGCAACGGCATAGGTTAAGACATTATAGCTTCCGTGTTTGTCTTTGAAATACGATCGGCTCAAGATCCAAATGCCCAAAAAGAACTGAAAAATGACATAGGTGTGCCCCCCTTGAGCCGAGTAGGTTTGAATGAAGAGGCATGGAAAAGGCAGCACAAGCAGCAGGAGTATCATAGGCCTGAGTGAAGGTTGAAACTCATTTCGGATGCAGAAATACCCTGCGCCGAAAAAAACCAGGATGCCCGCAATCGCAGAGAGCCCATAGGGCAAAAAATAACTCAAAATTCCGGGAATAAAATGGTCAGTTAAACCACAATATTGATACCCGATATGCACAAGATCTAAATGCCGAAGCGAAAGCACTTCTTTGGCCTGCATATGGTTATAGGCAGCGTCTCCCGTAAGAAGGATGTCGGTGTAGTGATAGGCGTAAAGTCCAAGCACAAGGCAAGTGAGAAGAGCGCAAATCCACCAGATCAGTGTCTTGAAATATGCTGCAGTAATCTTCATTAAGTAAATACCGGGGATAAGCCCGGACTCCTTTTAGAACCGTACGTGCGCGATTTACGCATACGGCTCCTCATTTTACGTTTCAACTCAGGAACAGTTCCAGAGGTGATATCTATTAGTGCGGCTTCCGAGGGCTTTGGAAGAGGCTTGTACCTGAGGCGTTTTATAAAGCCGTCCCAAGTGTAAGAACTCTTCTGAGACCTGCGGTTGAGCCACTTAAAGAGCGTCCCCGTGATGGCGTGGTAGAAGTGGTTGAGTTTTGAGCGGTTGAAGACTAGGCCGTAGTAGCTGTAGTGACCTCGGAGTTTCTGAGCTGTTTGCGCCCAGATTTTATCTAAGGTCAGTCGGCTTCGTCGGGCTTTGATCCATTCGCCAAAAGCTTCAATGCTTTTACCGAGCTTCTTGGGTGACGTCTTTACCTTAAGCAGCTTCTTTGAGCTGCCGGAGGATTTCTTTCCCCAATAAAGGTGGAAACCCAGGAATTGGATTTCTGCCTCCGGGGAGTGAAGATTGAAGTTCGTAATGCCCGATTTGTTGTCGTTCATTTTGAGCTTAAAGTCTTCAAAACGGTTGGCCAGGCTGTTTTTAAATTCCTCCGCCCTTTTCATGTCCGTAAACACGAAAACGGCATCGTCAGCATAGCGCACCATCTGCGCGTGCTGTCCCCAGTTTTGTTCAAACCAAGAGTCCAGACAAGCGTCTAAATAGATATTCGCGAGGATCGGGCTGATTGGGGCACCTTGTGGGGTTCCTCGTTCATTTAGCCTGATTTCGCCCTCTTCGGTGAGAATGGAGTTCCTCAGCATTCTTCGGATCAACCGGAGAAAGTGGTGGTCTTCGATTCTAACCGATAAGATTTCTAGAAGTTTCTCGTGATCCATGGAGTTAAAGAATTTCTCCAGGTCCATTTCTACTACGACACAGTTCTCCCCGCACTCTTGAATGACCTTGTAGAGTCTTGCAATAGTTTGGTGAGTGTTGCGTTTGGGCCTAAACCCAAAACTGTGGCGATGGAACGAGTCTTCGTAGATTGCTTCTAAAATCTTGGCCCCCAGTTGCTGGACGATTTTGTCTTCCAGGCAGCCGATGGCTAGTGGCCTTGTGCCGCCGCTGGCTTTTGGGATCAGAACTTCACGAGAGGGCTGGGGTCTCCATCCGCCGCGTGAGATTCGATCAGCCAGTTGTTGCAAGTTGGCCTCAAGATTCTTGGCATAGTGATCTTTGGTGACTTGATCGATTCCGACAGCCTTTGATCCGTCTAGGCTCCGGAATGCCTGCCGCAGATTTTCAACCGAAAATTGAGGCAAAAGTGCCTTGAATTTTAGGTTTTCGTTCTTGCGGGCAGCTAAGTTTATCCGATCTAATCTCGCGTATCCCTTAAATGGCCCATATGAACAGGGCTCGGGAGTGAGCTTAAATAGGTTCGCTTGATGTGGTTCCCTTCGCTCCATGGACATTACTCCAC
>JBBCAV010000018.1:0-10106 GCA_051382305.1 Bdellovibrionota bacterium FG-2 | reverse complement strand
CAGCCTGACTTTGTCCATTGGTGAACAGTTTAGCTTTTCTCATAAACCCTCAATACAAAGTATATACTTTGTATTGAGGGTTTATGAGAAAAGCTAAACTGTTCACCAATGGACAAAGTCAGGCTGTTCGTCTGCCAAAAGAATTCAGGTTTGGCGGCGACGAAGTCTTCATACGAAAGATTGGAAATGCCGTGGTATTGCTCCCAAAAGATCAGCCCTGGCAAACGCTGATAGATAGTCTAGAGCTGTTTTCTGATGATTTCCTGAAAGAAAGGAACCAGCCCGGACACCAGAAGCGCGAGGGACTTTTCGACTAATGTATTTGCTCGATACAAACATTTGCATCTACCTAATCCGTAAACAATCCCAAGCGCTCTTGAAGAATATTCAGAGTCATAGCGTCACTGACATTGCGATTTCTGCTATTACTCTTGCCGAACTTCGTTATGGAGTTGAAAAGAGTGGTTTCCCTAAGAAAAATAGTGATGCCTTAGACTTATTTTTGTTACCGATCGAGATTCTACCCTTCGATACTGCGGCATCGTTCACTTATGGAAAGATCCGGGCCGATCTAGAGCGAAGCGGTCGATTAATGGGTCCTTTAGATATGATGATTGCGGGACATGCACTGAGTCTCGAAGCCGTGCTGATCACCAATGACGAACGGGAATTCTCTCGAGTCAAAAAGCTCCGAATTGAAAACTGGACGAAGTAATCACCGACCCTTACATTGCGCCCCGAACCACACTAACCGCGAAGGATGAGCCCCCCGCCCTCCGCGGGTCGGTGCCGCCATATAAGAGGCCTGCCCTAGAGGTTCTCCAAGGTTTTCCACAAATTTTTGCATGCACTCGGGCTTTCCCGCGCCCACCCACACATCGGGGTAAAGAAAAATGGCCGAGAGTTCCGTATGCTGCGATAGATACTGGCAAAAGTCCGTCCACTCATATTCCGAAAAACACCTTTGCTCGCGCCAAGCCTTAAACCAAGAGTGATAGGGCCACTTCTTGTAGGCCTGACAATGCGACTCGGTCATGCGGGACTGGTAAAGCCCATAGACTTTTTTATCGTGCCACTCTCTCATGCACATTCCCGCCGTGGATGCAGGATAATTCGGGCATTGCTCTCCGGTACAAACCCCGTTTCCGCCCGCCACACAAAAAGGCAAATCAAGGACCGTGGTCCCCGGCATGTCTCGAACCTTTTCGAGCATCCCCTGAAACTTGGGCGTCATCTCCGGCAAAGCATTTACGGGAAATGTAAGCCAAGTGCACTCCAAAATCGAAAGGGCGGCAAAGCACAAAAGCAAAAAGCGCATCCCCCGGCGCTCCTTCCAAGCCGACTTGGTAAACACCACAAGGCGCGACCACGACAGCGCAATAAGCGCCCCAAAAACAGCCGGAAAAATCAAACTCCAGCGCGTGGCCACCCGAAAATACTTCATAAACGGAACGAGCTGCTGAATGAGTCGATAGATAAAATCAGGAAAAAGATGAGACGCGAAGAAAATTCCGAAAACAACAATCGCCACGAAGGGCGCCAAAAGCATCAGGCCATCCCCTCCTTTTTTTCGCCGCGAAAACCAAACCCCCAAAACCACGGGAACCCAAAATATGTACCCAATGGTGCTGACCGTTTCAGGGACATCAAGGGGTTGAATTTTCCAAACCAAAGGAACGTGAATCGTCTGCAGAATGGAGTTCACCCCTGCCACAAAGTGTTCTGACCAAAGAGGACGCAGGAAAAATAGCAAATGTCCAAACCAACCCAGCGGCTGCCAAACTTCTCCCAGATTTCGAACTTCATCAAAAAGCGGCAAAAACCATTGGACATCAATCCACAAAAGCACGAGCAGCAATCCAATTGGCAACACTGCCTGCCGCACGCCCCACGCCCATTGGAGTTCCGGCTGTTGACGTTGCTTACCCCAGAGCCACAGAAAACTCGCTACGAGAAACCCGCGCACAACTAACCACTCAAAAATCATCGGGCCCCAAAAGTAGCCCGTCGTCCCCAAAACTCCGAGGAGAAACACTCCACGCCAAATCTCTAAGCTCAAAGAAAACCGTTTTTCACGCAAGAAACGCTGCCAAATCCAAGCGTCTAAAAACACACTCCAATAGATCCAATGTTCAAGCAGATGTTCATAGTGATGCCAAATCTTAAAATGCCGAGGCACATGAAGAACAACAGCGAGCGTCGCAATTCCCCAAGCGGCGGCGCGCGTGAGCTGCATCTTTCGCAAAATAAATCCGACCCCCAAATAGGAAACGAGCAGAGAAAAACCAAAATAGGCCCACAAAAATGGGAAATCACGGTTCCATTTCCAAAAAACCGCTCCCAGCCAATCCCGCTCAATCGACCAGGACATAAATGGTACTGAGCCGCCCCCAGGGGCCATGAATCTATCCGTCCAAAATTTGGGCGAACCCCACTGCTCAATCGTTTCTGACATCATCTGTCGCACAATGTCTGTGCACATATCCTCACTATAACCACGACCAAACCCCGGAGGATGAATCGAGTACCAGTAGATTCCGATTGCGAGCAAACCAAACCAAAAAAGAGAACGGTTTAAAACTGAAGAGATTTTATGTTGCACGCTTAAGAAATACTCTACAAACTAGGGCCATGTCAAAAGAGGTTGCGTGGATGCTGATATTGATTCCGATTTTAGGGGCGCTTTTCGTGTGGCTTTCTCCCTTGGCATTTGTCCCCGTCCCTTGGCCCGATGACTCCGCGTTTTATTTCGTGGCGCGCGACTTCTTCAAATGGCCACCCAGATGGGTCATGATTCCGCAGTCGCCCTTTGAGCCGACCTACCGAATTTTTAACTTCAATACGATGCCCCTTTATCCCCTCATGATTGGGCTTGGGCGTTTCATCGGAATCGATGGCAGCTTCGCCATCAAGCTTTGGCCGCTGCTCGGATGGGCTCTCAGCGGCGCACTTTGCGTCGGAGCGGTCTTGAAACGAGGCCTCCCGCGCGCGCCTGCCCTTGTACTTGCGTTACTTTTTGCGCTCGACCCCGCCCTCAGATGGGCTTCCGTACTGGTGAGACCAGAATCAATGATTGGACTGTGTGGCGTTGGAATTGTGCTGGGAATTACGCTGGGCTTCCCAAAACGCCTCGAAGCCCAGGGATGGTGGGACCCCATCGCCGCACTTTTGGCCATAGGAGCCTATCTTCACTTTAATTCGGTTTACTTGATTTTCCCAATCGTCACTGCATTTATTCTGACAAACCCCAAAAGACTCATCCATATCGGACTTAGGACGGCGCTCTATCTTACCCCCTGGCTCTTGACCGTGGTGCTTCACCCCAAACTTTTTGTGCATCAAATGAAGACCCAATGGACTCGCCTTTCTGGAGGAAACGACTGGCTTCACTCCATGGGAAAAGCACTCGGTGGAGTATTTCAGAGCATGGGCTCCCCCGAGCCTTGGCACCCGATTGTTCATCAAGCCTCGATCCTTGTTTGGTTTCTGCTCCTTCTCGCCCTGGGGATAGGCGTCAGTGATTTTATAAAGACCTATAAAAAAGAACTCAAAAACGAAAGCCTTGCTCCCGCCGCCACTTGGATTCTCAGTTCCTGTTACCTGTGGAACAGCAAACCCGAGGTCTGGTTTACTTATTACATTCATATTTCCCTTTTGTGTTTCTTATCCCTTGCGGCCCTTCGGGCGTTCCAAGCTAAGAAAAAGCCTTCGCTTTCAGAGACCACACTCAAAGGCACGCTGACGCTTGCCGGTCTTGGACTCGTGTTTTGTTTTGGCGTAATCGATTTGGATCAGCTCACAAAAATGAACCACTCCCCCTCCTGGCGCTGGGGGACTTATTACGATTTTGTAGATTGCGTTGACAAGAGGCTGACTGAACTCGAAACCTCCTCGCCTGCCGCGAAACCCTTTCGCGTCTGGTGCCCGACTTTTCCCGATATCACCATTGAGCTTTCACGCCGCCATCCCGACTGGGAGCTCACACGCACGAACGACTTTTGGGAACGCGTGCCCTTGGCGCTGCAACATGGCCGCGACGTTGAAGCCGTCGTGGTCACTGAATCCATCAATCCCGCCGAGCGGATTATCTCGGGGCCTGCCTCAGAACACCCCGAAATTCAGTCCGTTTGGATGACCTGGAAAGGCTACTTCTTGCACAACCTGTACGATGAGTCCGGATGGAAACCCAATCGCTACATGTGCCAACGCGGAAAGTGGCAAGCGTTTATTTTTATGAAGTGATCGCCAAGTGATCCCAAACAATTGATCGCCATTCGCCAAGGCTCTCCACGCGTGAGGGTTTGCGTCCCAGACATTTTGAATATACGTCACTCACCTGCGCAACATCCTGCTCAATGAGTCCCGAAAGAATCACACCCCCACCCTGCAGCAAACGCGCCGCCAATTTACCGGCAAATTCGACCAAAACGGGGCGCAAAATATTTGCAACAATGACTTCATAACAAGGCTCAGATGGACCCAATTCAAACGTGAACCGAACTACATCATCATTGAGACCATTGATCTTGGCATTTTCATTAGCGTTATCAATTGCGAGCGGATCGATTTCGACGCCGTCCACATTCCAACCTAAACGCGCAAGCGCCGCAGTGAGAATCCCTGAGCCGCTCCCAAAATCAAGCGCGCGCCCCGGCTGTCCCTTTGTACAATGGCGTTGATGGGCAATCGCCTTCAGACAAAGCTGGGTCGTTTCGTGAGTTCCGGTTCCAAAGCCTGCGCCGGGGTTCACCTTCAAAATGATTTCGCCTGGATCCACCTGCGGGTTTTCAACCCACGGCGGAAAAACCCGCCAATTAGGGGGGATTCTAAGCCCGTTTTCAAGCTGCAAAAAAGAAGCTTTCCAATTCGCGTTCCAATCCTGAGAAGCACACTCCCGCGGGCCTTCAAAATAAAACGAACGGTTCTGCCGCTTCAACACCTCAAGATGAGCAGCCACCGCGCTTGCGTGCGCTAGGGTATCCAAGAAAAGCGTGGCTGAAGATTCGCTTTGTTCTGAAACCCAATCACGCTCCCGGGGCGCCTCACCCGCATCCACAGTCCACGAAGCTGTTTCAAGTCCCTGGGTCTCTGCTTCTTCGGATAAAACGGTACCTTCGTGAATTCCCGTGAGCCCCTTTTGCCCAAACTCGGCCCAAAGATGCTCAAAGAAACCCTCGCGATCCCAGTCGTTACCTTCAAATCGGATCCGCCTCGGAACCCGAAGAATCAACTCAAAATATTCACTCATGATACAGCCTCAAGAGACTAGGACTGAGAACCGCCCTCGCCCCCGTCACCTGAGCCGCCACCACGATCTTCGTTTGACCCGGGAGACCCTGAAGACCCCGGAGCAGTCGTCACAGGAGTTACAGATATTTTTGGCGAATCCAGAGGTGCGGGAATGCTAGGTCGCGGTCCTCGATTACGCCACCGTTCCCCTCCTTGTAATTTGCCGCCGCCTCCGCGGCCTCATAGTCGATTGTTCCCATATCCCGCACTGGCGCCGCCCCGATCATCACGACGGGGCTTTCCAGGGCCCGCTCCGCCCCCCCCAGGGTTCCTACGCGTCGGATCTTGTGGGTTACGAAGTTGAGCAAGCGCGGCATCTTGTGCTGCTTGTGCGCGCAAAAAGGCCAACCGATCTTCTTCATCGTAAAAGTCGTCTCCCGCGTTTGAGCCCGCTGGGGATACTCCTGCGTCGGCCGCAACCCCTTGCGGCTCAGACGGCGACGAAACATCGCTTGCCCCGGGACCTCCGCCTTGATCGACCGGCGTAATCGTCACACTCGCAGGCTGTACGACGACCGGAGTCTTTCGCAAGCTGCTAATGATAATACGCTCAACGGGCTGAGGGGGTGGCATATCACTAGCTTGAATCGGTTGTTGAGCTTGCTGCGATGATTGAGAATCTTGGGACTGCTTGTCCTTTTGAGATTCTCGTTGCGAATCCCGCCCAGAATCCCGTCCGCCGCGCCGTGAATCTCGTCCCCGACTACTGCGATTGCGATCTCCTCGCTCTTGCTGTGCGTCGCGTGTTCGCTCCGTCACATAGGGCTTCGGGGGCTTGTCCCCCTTATCACTGGACACTTCAAACTGATCCGTATAAAAATCCACCACCGTCTGCAAGAATATCTGCTTACGATAACGTTTTTCCAAATACTCTAGCGTCTCGCGCTCATCGATTGCCAGAACATCAATGACATCAGCATGCGCTTGAGCCAAAACCTTAACAGAGTCTCTCGCAATTCCCTCACGCTCAATTTCGCGTAAAATCTCATAAGCAACCGTCTGCTTACTCTTTACATAGCCCTTGCCTTCGCAATGAGAACACGCTTCGCACAGGGACCGCACCATCGAATCACGCGTGCGCTTACGGGTCATTTCGACGAGTCCAAGTTCTGAGATTTTCAAAATCGTAGGGCGCGCCCGATCTTTCCTTAAGGCATCTTCCAGCGCCCGATAAACCCTGTGCTTGTTTTCATCACTCTCCATATCGATAAGATCGAGAATGATGATGCCACCGCAGTTTCGAAGTCTCAGTTGATAAGCAATCTCCTGAACGGCCTCTAAGTTTGTCTTGAGAATCGTATCTTCGAGATTCTTTTTCCCCACAAATCGGCCAGTATTGACATCAATCGCGACCAAAGCTTCGGCCTGATCGATAACGATCGACCCTCCAGACTTGAGCCATACTTTGCGCTCCAACGCCCGTGAAAGTTCGGTGGAAATATTGTAAGCATCAAAAATCGGGATATCCCCGTGATATAGTTCCACCTTTTGCTTCAAGAAAGGCATAAATGCGCCGATAAACCTCAGCACATCGTTAAAGTGATATCGAGAATCCACAATAATTTTGTCAATATCCTCAGTCACCCAATCTCGAATGGATCGGAGAATCACGTTCAAATCTTCGTAAACCAGCGCGGGAGCAGTCACAGTCCCGGCTTTCTCACGAATCTCTGTCCAAAGGCTCGTGAGATAATCGATATCCTGCTTGATCCGCCTCTCAGATTGCTGACGACCACTGGCTGTTCTTACAATAAAGCCCAAATTCTTCGGGCGATTGCGTTCCACAAAATCCCGCAGCCGTCTTCTCTCGTCGTCTCGATCAATGCGACGAGAAACGCCCACATGATCAATCGTGGGCATACACACGAGATGCCGGCCCGGCAGACTGATATGACAGGTCAATCTCGCACCTTTTGTGGAAATAGGATCTTTGGCGACCTGAACCAAAACCTCTTGGCCTTCTTTTAAAAGATCCTGAATATTGACTTGGCCTCTAAAAGTGCGGGTGCTCGCTTTAGGTGCAATTCGTCGATCCCGAGAGCGCTGTGAAGCATGCGGGATCTTCGGAGCCGCCGAACGATCAGCACTGATTTGAATACGAACACGACTTTCTGTCGCGGCTGGGGCGGCGTTCCCTTCTTCGACCACGGCGCCTTCACCCTCACTCACCATCGACGCGCGATCAGAATCCAATTCGCTAGGCTCTGCAAGCTGTTCTGAAACTTGATCTGGGAGGGGTTCACCGTTTTCACTGCCTTCGGCTTGCGCTTCCAAAACAGGCGCACCGGGCTTTCGGCGATGACGCCCGCCTCGACGTCCGCGCTTATGACGACGTCCCCGAGCGGCGGCATCTTGCTCACCTGATGCAGAGGTAGACTCGTCGCTCTCACCATCGGCTTTACTTTGGGCAGAGGATTCAGAAGCGTTTTGTTCTGGCGCGATGGTGCCACTCGTGGCGCTGGAATCTCCTCCATCCCCTTCACCGGGGGGCTCGGCACCCATCGACTGAGGCTTGGGGTCGGATTCTTCTTCTGAGTCATCGGCTTCCTCGTCCGAATCATCGTCCGAATTATCCTCGGCATCTTCGTCTAAGTCATCATCAAAATCTTCATCGGACTCCTGTGAATCAAGAGGATCCCCATGGTCTGGAGATTCCTGATTTTCTTGGGCCGGTGCCTCAGCAATCGGAGAAGGCGCGACTTGAGCTTTCTCAGAAACGGCAATCGCTTCGACGGAGTTTTGAGCCTCCCCTTCTTCTTCTTCCCAAATCTCGGAGTGAACAAAAACATCGTCCACATAAAGAAATGCTGCTTTTTCCAAGCCAATATCTACGAATGCTGCTTGCATTCCAGGCAAAACGCGCGTCACGCGCCCCTTATAGATATTTCCTACAATCCCTTTTTCACCGGGACGTTCGATCAAAAGATCTTGAATTTCACCCTCTTCCATCAGGGCTAAACGAATTTCCGGTAAAGATGCATTAATAATTAATTCTGTAGACATGACCGCTCCCTTTTCAAATGGCGACTAAATCACCACGTTAGGGAAACCAACGAGACCCATACTCCGTTGGGGCCGACGGGGGCAAACAAGGCTTTTCCGTTCCAAATTCCATTAAGCTCAGATTTAAGCTGGGATTTGACAACTGTGCTGTGTTTCCTAAGATCCGGGTTCTCATTTTGAGACCGACCCGAATCAAGCATTTTCTCCTCGTAAGGACCACTATGATAGGATTCCTCGAGGTTAGACGCCCCAGCAATTAGCCCATAAAGACTTGCTCCAACTCCTGCGACAGCACCCAAAGAGGCGCCATAAGCGACGTTGATAGCATGTTTTCCTGGCTGATTATAAAAGGGCAAAGTAGATGCTCCCAAAACCGTCCCCACGGCAACACTTATGCCGATGGTTTCCAAAAAATTGTTTCCCGAATCGCCTGAATTTGCACACGCGACGCGCGGCACCGAGAGCAAAGCTCCCATCAAGCCCAAAACGGGGATTAGAATTCCGCAAGACTTTCCTGTGAAATTCGAGGAGTTTCGTTCCTTCAAAGCTTTTACACTCTCTGAAGCAGCGGAGTCCAATGCCCCCGACCGCCTCTGAAACTAACTTCACAAATCTCCGAACTCCTATAAGTTCTATTAAACGCTAATCGGAGACTTTTGAACATGGGCTATATTTGCCCAACTACCCTCACCCCTCATGGTTAGCGAATCCGACTTGACACTTCAAGTAAAAAGTAGGAATTTGCCTGACATGGCGTTTCAACCTCGTGGTAAATCAGGCACATCGCAGCCAACAGGACCTCAATCCCCAATGGCCTTCAATTCATTGGTCGACAAGATCTCAGAAGCCGTCAGAGAACGACTTATTCAGCAAGGAGTGCCTATGCTGGGCACGCCCACTCTGGGCTCCCCCAAATCTGCAAATTGGCAGAACCTCATCCACCAAGGCGCCGATCGTGTCAGTAGTGTCGGCGAGAAGCCTTTTCAGCCTCACGAACTCACGGGAAACGAAACCTTAGCTCAGAAAATCGATCACACACTTCTTAAACCTGATGCCACCAAAGAAGAAATCAAACGCATCTGCGAAGAGGCCCGCCAATATCACTTTGCCACGGTTTGTGTGAATTCGGTTTACATCGCGCTCGTCGCAGAACTTCTCAAGGGAAGTTCCACGAAACCCATCGCGGTTGTCGGATTTCCGCTTGGGGCCGCGGCCACAGCCACTAAAGCTTTTGAAGCGCGTGAAGCCGTTCGTGTCGGAGCGCAAGAGATCGACATGGTGCTTAATATCGGTGCGCTCAAGGGACGCGACTATGCACTAGTACTTGAAGACATTCGCCAAGTTGTTGAGGTTTCCAAGCCGCATGGCGTGAAAGTAATCTTAGAAACTTCAAGTTTAACGGAAGATGAAAAAATCATTGGCTGCGCGCTTTCCAAGGCAGCCGGAGCGGCTTTTGTAAAAACGTCAACGGGTTTTGCCTCGGGTGGCGCCACCGCTGAAGACATCGCATTGATGCGAAGAATTGTGGGCCCCGAGATGGGAGTAAAAGCATCAGGGGGAATTAGAACTTATGAAGACGCCACCAAGATGATTGCCGCCGGCGCAAGCCGAGTGGGCGCCTCGGCGAGCGTTGCGATTGTCACACGCACGGCGACGGATGCGAATAAAAAGCCGTCGAAATCGGGCGACGCGACTTCAAACAAACCTTACAAGAACAGCCTCTACTAAAATATGACGCAATTTGATCGTGTAATTTGGATCGTGTTGGACGGTGTCGGTGCAGGAGCGCTTCCAGACGCTTCGCTTTACGGAGA
>JBBCAV010000017.1:0-11914 GCA_051382305.1 Bdellovibrionota bacterium FG-2 | reverse complement strand
AAACCTGATGAACCGAACGTTCCGCCGATGCCCGCGGTAACTACCCACTCCGTGCCATCAGGAAGCTGTTCCACCGCCGCGCGAAGGTCGGGTCCAAAGGACATAAAGGGCAACTTGATCGCCCTGAAGTAAAGACGATCAGATGCAATGAGTCCGTTTTTTGACCAGACACCCGAAATGTCCTGGGTGCCGGAAGACATCGATCCAAGCGAAAGATCTATACGCGGAGAAGCGTAGTAGGCGACCCTAAGTTCGTTTTCAAATCGCCAAATATGCATGAAAAGTGTTGCCCCTGCGTAGAGGCCGAGCATTTGCTGCTCAACACCGCTTGCACCGGCTGCGCCCTTGGGGCGTTGCCACAAGATACCCATTGCGCCCACACTTGCGGTGAGTTTTCCTAAGCTCGCGGGAAGATCAACACTCCCCCCTAAACCGAGCATCGCCCTTTTTTCTTCGCCTTGCGCCCCGCCCGTTCGGACGTAGATTTCATGAAGCTTTAAAAAGAGAAGTCCGGCGGAGCCACGAAACTCAAAATTGAGGCCATCCCCTTCTTGCGCGGTGAGTTCGGCTTCGGCATCGATCTTCCAATAGTTGAATTTCCCACCGACCGTTGCGCTATAGGACGGGATAACCGCCCAATCATTGCCCGTGGTGTAGGGAGAATCAAAACGCGAGTCGACGCTCGCATTGATTTCAATCATCGGCTCGTCACCAGCGAATGACGGGACCGTAAAGACAACCGATATCACAAGCGCGAAAAGCGCAACAAAACTAGATTTCATAGATACTCCTGTGACTATTGCTAATTCGTTGATCGCAGGAGCTATATGCCGTTGCGCGGCGTTACGCAAGGGGAAACCGCTATTGCCGAATCATCGTTAAGAGCATTTTGAAGGGTTGCGGAGCCTTGAGCGCGTGCGAGATGTTTGCGGGCATTAGCACGATATCCCCCGTTTTGGCAGGTACGTCCTTGCCCCCAATCACGATCACTGCGTTTCCATCTAAGATTTGCACCACGGCATTAAATGGCGCCGTGTGCTCACTGAGTCCCTGACCTTCATCAAAGGCAAAGAGCGTCAGCGTGCCCTTCTCCTCTTTAAGAAGCGTCTTACTGACCACTGCCCCTGAGGCATACTCAATTAACTGATCCAAGCGCAGAGCTTCAGCGGGCGGTAAGCGTCCTTTTTCATTTTTCATCATAAAATATCCTCATATATCCTCCTTCATGCTTTCTCTTCAATTCCACTCAAAGACTCCAGGCGCGAGCCCGCCTCTGGAACATAAGACCAGCCTGTTTTTAGTCCCACAATGAACAAAACTAAAACTCCAGCTCCAAGTGCAAAAATCGTGTCACCAATCGCCCGCATCCATTTAAGCGTCTGCATCAAATCGGTTTGCATAAACTCGGCGGAGCGTGCATACCACATTCCGTGCTCAATGCTTGCGATCGCTTGCAAGATGCCCACGGGCAGCAAACTCAAGACGATCATGAGCGCGAGTCCCACATTGATCGACCAAAATGCGAAGCTAAGCAGCTTTCCGTTCCACTCGCGCGTGCCTGACATTTTTCTTAGGCAAAAAAGCATGAGTCCGATGCCGAGCATTCCGTAAACGCCAAATAAAGCGGCATGTCCGTGCACGGCAGTCGTGTTCAGGCCCTGCACATAATAAAGTGCTATCGGGGGATTAATGAGAAATCCAAAAATCCCCGCGCCCACGAGATTCCAGAAGGCTACGGCGACAAAAAAGTAAATGGGCCACTTGTACTGCTGGATCCATTGACGATGAGACGCATTTGAGTCTGCCCGCGCAAGCGAGAGGTGCTCGTACGCTTCATGTCCCACGAGCACCAACGGCACAATCTCCAACGCGCTAAAACAAGAGCCCAGCGCCAAAATCACGGTCGGGGTCCCCGTAAAATAGAGATGATGAAACGTGCCGAGAATTCCTCCCGTTAAGAAGATTGCAGTAGAAGCAAGGATCGACGTACTCGCCGTTGAAACTCGAACCAGACCCAGTCGACTAAAGAGTAATCCAATCACGGCCACGGCAAAGACTTCGAAGAACCCTTCAACCCAGAGATGGACCACCCACCAACGCCAGTATTCAGCGATCGCGAGATTGGTTTGCCTGCCCCACATTAAGCCTGCCCCGTAAAACAGACCAATCGCGCCGGCCGAAAGCACAAAGAGCATGAGCAAACTGCGTCCCTCACCGGGCTTTCGCAACGCAGGCAAGAGGGCTCGGCCCATGAGAAACAGCCACACAAAGAGCCCCACAAAAAGGAAAATCTGCCAGAATCTTCCGAGATCCACATACTCATAGCCCTGATGACCAAACCAGAACCCCGCTTCAAATCCAAGTTTTTGCTGAAGCGAGAAGGCTTGACCCACAAACGAACCCACGACAATAATGAGCAAACACACGAATAGAAAATTTACGCCCAAACGCTGAAATTTGGGCTCTTGACCGGAAATCGCCGGAGCCACAAACAAACCGGTAGCGAGCCATGCGGTGGCGATCCAGAAAATCCCCAGCTGCGTATGCCAAGTCCGAGTCAGAGCATAGGGCAGGTACTTCGCCAGAGGGATTCCATAGAAGCCTTGGCCTTCGACCCCATAATGAGCCGTGATTGCGCCAAGCCCGATTTGAACTAAAATGAGCGCGGCGACGATCCAAAAATATTTTAGGGTGGCCTGCATCGATGGCGTAAGATGAAGATTAAACAGAGGGTCACGGCTTGGTGTGATAAGCGGCTCTTCGGTCGCACCCCGTCTTGCGGCATAATACCAGCTCAATGCCCCAACTCCCGCAAGCAATAAGACAAAACTTAGGATCGACCAAATTACAAGTGGCGGCGCAGGGGTGTTTCCGATCAGCTCTTCGGCTGGCCAATTATTCGTATAGGTGACAGCACTTCCGGAGCGCTCAGTGGCACTAACCCACGCCGCCCAGAAGAAGAATGAATTCATCAAAATCTGGCGCTGTCCGTCCTTAATCGTGTTAGGCGGAATCGCATAAGAGCTTCGTAGCGACGCGAGCTCAGGCTTGTCCCCGAACAGGGCCGTATAATGTTCGCTCACTTTGGCGATCGCTTGCGCTCGTTCATTGGAGATCACGAGTTCGCCTGTTTTCTCATTATAGCTGTTCGTGCGCATTTCTTTTTTAAGGCGTGCCCGAAGCAGGAGTTGGTCTTTTTCGTCCAATTGCGCAAAAGCTTTGCTATGGGACTGTTGTGCATAGATCTCGAGCAGAGTAGTCGCCTCTCGATGAAGCCAGTCCGCTGACCAGTCCGGGGCAACATAAGCGCCGTGTCCCCAGATGCTGCCACTTTCCTGGCCGCCCATGGATTGCCAAACGTTCTGGCCATCCTTGATCATTTGCCCAGTGAAAAGTTCCGTGCCACTTTGCGTGCGCACTGTTTGCGGAATCGGCGGCGCTTGGCGATAAAGCTCCGCGCCATAGTACCCTAAAGTAAGAAACGACGCTCCCACGACTAATCCCAGGATGACCCAAAGCTTCTTATGACTATCCCTGTAATTCTTTTGGTAACTCTTTTGGTGCCCCATCTTAATTCTCCTCTTGTTGACCGTTTCCTTAAATATACTCCTTCTAAATTGGACGTCAAGGTCCAGATATCCAATTTTATTTTACACCTTGTTTTTAGCCGTCATTTGCTATTAAATGCAATTATGATATCCCAGACTGCCGAATATGCTCTCCGCGCAATCCTTTTCATGGCAGAAGAATCTGATCGCCCCCGCACGACTCAACAAATCGCCGAAGCGACGAAAGCTCCCGCCGGATATCTCTCCAAAGTACTTCAAAATCTTAGCAAGGCCAATCTTGTCAACTCGCAGCGCGGACTCGGCGGCGGTTTTACCCTCACACGCCCACCAAACGAGCTCACCATTTATGAAATCGTGCAAGCCGTGGATCCCCTCCCCCGCATCCTGAGCTGCCCCCTAAAACGAAAAGATCACGGCAAGAATCTGTGCCCACTTCATCGCAAATTAGATGATGCGACTGCACTGGTAGAAAAATCTTTTCGCGAAGTCACAGTCGCTGAATTGATCAGCCCCCAAAAAAAGTAGGTCGGAGATGTTATTGGCATCTCCGACCTCCGGACTGCTTCGGCTTCTGCAGCAGTTTTCACTCCGTTGCTGACTTCGAGTTCCAATTGATCTCGAGTCCGCGCGGATTGAGCTCCCAATTGAATACTCAATCCTAAACTCCCTGTGTCCAAAGCCTTTTCGGACAACGACCTCAATCTTGCTTCTCAATCCCTTATGATTCTGGTCGCTGAGGTAGTAGGATCCACCCCTCAGAGCGAAAACGTTCTTCACGCTTTTCTCGATCCCAAGGTTCTTGGGGACCTTGGAAATCTGCCCACGTAAGAATAAGGGTCGCATCTCACGCAAGCAGACAGCCATTAGATTTTCATCTGATAGCTGCCGCGAAAGTGAACCTCTTTCGATTTTCACTTTCTACGAGCTAAGGTTATTCAAGTTTCAGACCTTTTCTTCAAGTCAGCGGCCTTGGCCTTCAATTTTTGGCGAAGACTGATCGTTCCCAAGGTGGCCTCGTCGGGCGGAGGTGATTTTAACGCTTCTTCGACCGCCGTGATCGCTTGCTGAAATTCATGCAAAGCCTCGAGCGCTCGGACCAAAGTCAAGGTAGCCTTGAGTCTCTGGTTTCCGTAGCCATATAGAACCGCACGTTTTGCTTCGGGCAAAGCTTTCTTTGCACCTTTTAATGCACTATTTACCGCGGAATCAGAGCCCAAAAAAAGTTTAGCCAGGCCGTGATAAAAAGTATACTCTCTCGGAAACCTCCTAATTCCCTCTCGATAAATCGCCTCACTTTCGAGCGTCTCTCCGGCTTTTCCCAGACAATAAGCCTGCTCCAACTTTGGCCCCTTCGCAAAACCAACACCCTCCATGCGCGCCTCAGCCTCGTAAGCCTTGGCACACACAAGATAGGCTGCGATCACACGTTCTTTATCCCCTAATTTTTCGAGAATATCGGCCCGGGTCGCCGAGAGATCTGCGAGAGTGTATTCACTGTCTTTGAGAGCGAGTGAGGGTGATGCGAGAAACTGATCCGTAAGCGCAAGCGCGCTTGTGAGCGCAGCAGCGCGCCCTTTTGCATCGTGGGCCGCTTCTTTTAGATCGGCAAGAGTTTGATAGTTCTCTACCGCATCAATGGAGGAAGGAAATTCTTTTAACCAATTCTGAAGTACGTTTGGAATTGCTAAAGCCTCTTGGGAACCTCCGTCATCTTTTTTGTCTTGTGCTTTGCTCTGTGCAATTCGCAACCGCGCCCGATAAAGGTCCGCAAGACGGGGATCATGCGCTTGGGTCATCTGCTCTATCAAGGGAGTTAGCCACTCCAAGGCTTTAGCCGGCTCATCTCGATCTAGCGCAATGTGGGCCGCTTTGTAGCGAGCAGGAACATCGCCTTTAGCCGCTTGGGCCTCAAGCTGCGAAAAACCCACTTCGCGACTTAGGTAAGCCACATCAGCCTTCTTGAGCATTTCATCCAGGGGATGAAACCCGACGATGCGAAATATCTCATCTCCTTCCGAAGTGGCAAATATAACCGTTGGAAGCCCCTGGATTTTGTAGCGATTCTTTAGTGAACTGAATTCATCTTGATCGGCGTCTAGTTTGAGTTGAACAAAGCGTTTCTGATTCCGCGTCCTAAATTCTTTATCCCAAAAAACCATGACGTCCAGATGGTTACATGGAGGACACCAGATTCCAAAAAAGTCGATCATCAGAGGTAATTTTTTGTTTTTGGCCAACGCGAACACCGTCGTCGGGTCGTTGACATAAAACCCCGTTTCAGTTTCAAAGTGTGGAGCGGCGGCTTTCGCGGGAGCAGCGGATGTTTTCTTTCCCCCGTGCTCGGCCTGTGGCGAGGGGGCAGATTTTACCACGGGCGGAACCAGAATGTCCTGACTTTTCTTGCGGCAATAAGTATTGGCTTCATCGCAAATGAAAACCTCAAGGTGAGCCATCTGGGCATTGGGGTTTGGAGGCAAGTGACCTGAGAGTTTCTGGGGCGTGATTTGAATCGAAACTCGAGCTGAATTAACACTCAGCCGGGCCGGAGCATTGACATTGAAGTGATGCCCCTTAGGGGGCCGGACCGCGAGAATACCGTCATTAATAGTGAACTCAAAATCGGGGACCGAAGGACTATCAGCGGCATAAGTGGAAAGACCGAAGAGGACCGAAAATACAAAAGCGAAATGAAGTATGCGCATAACTAGAAATACACTCCTACCCTCGCCGATAACATCTGAGGACTTCCATAGGCGTTGGATTTGAGTAACATACCAAAACGAAGTCCCAAGTCCAAGCTCACCGATGAGGTTCTGAAAATCTCCACGCCAGCCCCTAGGCTGCCCATGAACCCTGCGGTGACCTCGCTATCGCGCAGCGCTGCACTTTGCGTTTTTGCCATCGCCAATCCAAAATCGCCACTCAAATAGGGGGCAAAATCGGTGGTGAGCAAAAATAAGTTAAGCCCAATTCCGCCATCTAAAAAAACGGCATTCTGGTTCCACGCCCCATCGGCATTAAACTTAATGCGCACGCGGTTAAGATCCCAGCCGTAACTTCCGCCCAAACCAAAACCAATATCCGAACCTGTATTTAAGTTCCCTAAAACCACGCCCCCCAGCCCTACAGACAAGGCATGAATCACGGGCTTGCGCTGCGTCCCTTCTTTCGCTTCTTGGTCCGTCGTCTCGCCCACACGCGTATCACTTGCGGCTTTATTGCCTGCCAAAACAGCTTGAGTCACCCGATGAGCCACTTTATCAAGCTCGTCTATTTGAGAGGCTTTGAGTTGACTCGAAAAAATGACCTTATTGTCCTTCACCTTCGAGACACCCAGAATAATGGCTCCGCCCAACCGAGTGAGTTTGGGTCTTAGGCTAAAATCCGCCTTGGCTTTGTCGGTTACGACATCATACTTGCCGTCTTCCGTGAGGGTACCCCCGATCAAATCCGTGACCGCCAAAAGATCATCCGCGCTCACCCCAGTCCCGGTCGTAGGTTCGACGAAGATATGATCAGCAAACGCTGATAGGTTCGTAAGTAAAAAAAAAGAACAGAGCAGCAGGCTACCCACCGAATGTTGCATATGCCGCCATTGTGCTGAGGGCAGGCCCGTCCGTCAAGCTATTCGCGCTCGGACTGCCGTGTTCTTTTACGTCCTTTTGCGCCTTCTTTGCCCCGGTGCCCAGGGATAAAGAAGCGATAGCAAAAATGAGCATGAGGTGAAATTTCATATTTTGTTCCTTAGTTGTCTCTATCGGCAGCTTGTTCGTCTTGTTTAGAAAAAAAAACCGCTTCAACCCCAACGTCTTTTCCGCCACTGTTCTTGCTGCTTAGAATTCAAAAAGGTCCATGCCACGAAGCGACTTTTCTTCTGTCCCTGCGCCATGTCGATCGTTTTGTACTCAACCACTCCCGCCTTCTTAAGCGCGCTATAAACGGCAGAGAGGGTGGCTTCTTTCGAGATCAGGGTCGTAAACCAAAAGACTCTTGCCGCGACCTCCGCGCTCTCTTCGATCATTTGCCGCACGAAAGCGGCCTCGCCACCAGGACACCAAAGCTCTGCACCCTGACCCCCAAAATTCAACACGGGCGCTTGTCCTAGGTTCTTGGATTTTCGTCGATTGCTTTTTTGAGCTTCCTCAATTGACTCGTGGAAAGGAGGGTTACAAAGAGAAATGTCGAACTCTTCATCTTTCCCAAGAAGACCGCTCACAACGCTCGAAGGCGAGGGTTAATGGCGGAATTCAATCGCGCAGCTCAACCGCTCTTTGTTCGAGCGCACAATCCGCTTCGCTGAAGCCAAAGCGACAGGATCAATGTCCGCGCCGACAAAACTCCAGCCATATTCGCAATGCCCGATGATGGGATAAATGCAATTGGCGCCAACACCAATATCCAACGCCCGAATCGAGGCCCCGCGCGGAATAGTTCCGCCGTTACAGTGGCTCAACAAATCTGCAAGGTGGTGCAAATAATCCGCCCTACCCGGAACGGGTGGACACAGATATTCAGGGGGAATCCCCCACTCCGCCACCCCATAAAAATACTTTAGGAGCGTTTTATTGAGGAGAGCAACGGCCACTGGATCCGCAAAATCGATCGAAAGCGTATTGTACGGATTCAGTGACACGAAAGGCGCAAGCTCACAGCAACTCTTTATGAGTTGCTCAAAGTCATAGTGACCCTGATGCCGATTTCGAGGATGCAGTGTTACTTCTTTTTGCCGCCGGCTTGCTTCGCCGCAATGGCCTGATTCTTCGAGATATTTGCTTTGTCAGACTTAGCTTGCTTCTGCGTAGCATTTTTCTTCGTATTCTTCGGTGATTTATCGCCCATAATCAAAGTCCCCTTCGTTTGAAAAACTGTTTAACTGAGTTACGAGAGCCACAGTGCCCTATATGAGGACGACTTGTAAACAACTCAAAAAGTATCCGAGGTGCGGGCCGTTCTCACTTTTCCCAAGTCCTTCATCCGTTTCAGTTTAAGGGGCTTATTGTCGATGATCCACTTATCACTTGAGAGTTCCTTGTAGGCGAGCTCGAAATACGGCTGCGCTTCATCCGTGCGTTTGAGGTTTTGAAGACACTCCGCCAACTCCTCATAGAGCCGACCGTCGCGTAGGCCTTCGATGTTAAGCTCAGTCAGGAGCACCTGTTGAATCGCCAACGCCTCTTCGGTTTTTCCGAAAGCACGCAACACCTTGCCAATGGACCAGCGCGCGACAAAGGACTCGCGCTTAGTGCCGTAGGCCATGAAGTTTCGAAGGGCTTTTTCGAAGGTTTCAATGGATTTCTCGAATTGCCTAAGATCGTATAGTTTCCAACCCAAAGTCGCGTAGAGACTTCCCAGCCACTTTTTAGTGTCTCCCGCAGAAGAGTTTTCAGCGATGCTAATGGCCCGCACAATCCATTCCTGCTGAGACTTCTGTGGTTCACTCGCAGCCATCACTTGAGCAATTTCCACCGCAAGCGAATCCTCGTGCGATTCGTTAGCCAAGGTCCAAGCGGTGGCCAGAAAACTCCGACCTTGCGCAGGGGTTCGCTCCAAAACATAGAGCCGCCCACTCTCCAAGAGCCAACGAATCTTAAGAGAGGCCAGAGAGGCCGCCCCTTTTTCTTCGAGAAATTTTTCAGCTTTTTCTAACGTCGAGCGCGCTTCAGAAAACCGCCCCTGCAGCGCTTCGGCACGCGCAATCCAGCAGAGTAACTCAATAGTTCGCTGATGATCTCCCCCACTAACACCCTGCTCGCGCGCCAAAAGTCCTCGAAAAGCGGCTTCAGAGAGGGGTAAATTCAGAGGATTCCACAGTGAGTTCAAATCTGCACCTTCTATCTACGTTTATGCTATCATGATGAACCGCCTCATGTCGCTGAAATTACATAGAAAGCGGCTGATGACGAAGCAAGGTCCCGCAATTGCCATATCTATTACGCCTCCTTCGTGGTATTTCTCACGGAGTCAGTCGTAACTTATGCTTCTTCTGAGTCTGCGGGCAATGAGGCCTGCTTTCGTCTTAAGCGGCGCTTAGCCTTAGGAGGTTACAATGGGAAGACCTAGCCCAGCAACGCAAGCCAAGCGAAACCGCGAACGCTCAAAACAAGAAACGCAGGCAGGGAAGCGTGAGAAGAGATCTCTTCGAAATGAATCGAAGAAAGATCGTGATGAATCTGTCGCGGGCGGCCATGACCCCGACCTTGAAGGAATTGTACCGGGGCCTCAACCTCGGGATGAGAACTGGTAGACGCAGTCCTTCATTCGCGAAACCAGTTCGACTTTTTTACGATTGAAACCGTCACATGTCGAAACGTGGGCTCCTGTCCCGGCGGGCGCCCAAAGTTGGCTTCAACTTTAGCTTGAATGATTTTTGAGATAAAGACCGCGTAGAAAACGCCGAACCCCAAAAATCCACCCACCACCAATGCCACGGCCAGGCTCGGAATCCAAAGAAAAAACAGCCCTAGCGAGATTGAAACCAATGAGGGCAAATAATATTTCCAGTACATCTCGATCCCCTTTTCTAAAGAGCCGATAACGATTCAATCTTCTGCTTGAAAAAATCTCTCATCGTCAGGTCAGTTTCAACAGCCAAGGCGCTTGAAAAAGCTTTAACCGAATGCGTGGGGTTTCCCAGCTTCTCATAGATCGTCCCCAAACAGCCCCACGCGCGAAGAAACTTAGGATGAATACGAACGCAACGCTCTAAATGGCGAACCGGCGCAAGCGTTTCATCCAGCGTCCAAAACAAATGGGCCCCTAGAAAAAAGAGGGCATGGGGATTGTCAGGCGATCGTCGAAGCAGATCCAGGAGTTTCTTTTCTCCCAAATCCCCTTTTTCTTTTGTCAGCATTGATTTGGCTTCAGTGAGCTCAAGGTATTCATTCACCTGCGCGTTCTGCGGCTCCAACATCAGTGCTTTCCCAAGCAGGCTCTTAATCTTGCTCGTAGGCCCTTCGGATTCCGAGAGGATCTGGGCATAACAAAGGAGATAACCCACATTTTCCATTTCCTTCGGATTTTCTGAGGCCAGGGTCACACTCAGCGCTAGCGCTGCGGGCAGATTTCCTTCCGCATAAAATTTCTTTAGGGCAACCAAACTCGGCGCCTCTTTACTCTTTTGGGGCTGCGCCATCACGGATTTGCAAAAAGGACAACCCCCCGTGGAGGGGCTGCTCGTCGCACCACAATTTTTGCACACGACGGAAAAACTCAAGTCTGCCTCCCGCAATGAGGACAAAACTTATGGCCCTCTCCCAAGGCGTTTTGACAGCCGCCGCAAATTCTTTGGTTTTTTGAAACCGGGGCAACAGCCTGCCCTTCCTTTTCATTCTCTCGCTCCTTCTCTCGCTCCCGCGAATCCACCCCCATCAGGCCTTTTCCCAGCATAAGTCCCAGCATCATTTGCATTGAGTTGCCGGCCCCGTGATCGCCGCTGCCCATCGCTTCCAAACTATTGGCGGCTCTATAGACTAAATACTCTTTTTGATTACCCAGAACCTTCATCGCAACTTTTGCGTCTAGCGCCTGAATCACTTCTTGCGGGGGTAAGATCGAAAGCACCTGAATCTTCTGAACTTGCACGCCAAAAATACTGAGCTCTTTTGTGAGCAAGGCTTCTAGGGTCTTGGAAACTGCATCCCGCGCGGTGCCCAAGCCCTCAAGAGTCCTGACCGATGCCACCGCTTGGGGAAAAAGCTCGACGATTTTCCCCTGAATAAAATCTTCCATATCTGTGATGTCAAAACTGGTGCGACTGCCAATGAGATTGAGAAATACTTTTTTAGGATCCCGGATGACGACATTATAATTGCCAAACGCGCGCAGCGGTGTCGGCCCGAGCTCATCGAGATTCAGGACAATGGGCTGAGCCGTTCCCCAACGTCGTGCCGTAAAAACATTGCCCGAAAAAAACCAAAGCTCTGCGCGCAACGGACTCTCTAGCCCAAACTTCCAATTGGCAAGCCGGGTGATCACCGGAATATTTTCGGTCTTCGCAAAATGCGTTCCCGCTGGCAGCACATCCGTAATCTGACCTTTGTATACAAGAACGGCGCACTGATTGGGTTTAACAATGATCGCCGTGCCATCAAAGAGATCCGCCGTCCCGGTTTGAGGAGTTTTTGCTGCGATGAGCGTCCCGGAGGGATCCTCAAATTCATAGATCTTCCTAAAAAGGAGGCCTTGGCTTAGATTTTGGGTCAGCGGGGTAATTGTAAGGTACTAAATTTGTTTTGTCATTGCTCATAAGAAAAGTACGATAAAACACGAATTGCCTCAAAATATCTGTTACTTAGATGCGGTGCGCAGTTTTGGTTGAATTACCTGGTAGCGTCACTATCCCGCAC
>JBBCAV010000016.1:0-2403 GCA_051382305.1 Bdellovibrionota bacterium FG-2 | reverse complement strand
TTCAAATCGTTCAGCAGCTCGACTTTGTACACCTGGCCCATGTCTTGAAAAAGCTTGATCGCCTCGTCGATGGATACTTCCATGCGCGTGAAAGCCGGGCTCTCGCGCACAATCTTGCGCATCTCTTTCGCGATATCTCGCACATCGTCTTTTGTGACGGGGCGCGCGATGTCGATGTCATAGTAAAAACCGTTTTCAATCACCGGACCGACGCCAAGTTTTGCCTCCGGAAAGAGACGCTTCACGGCCGCGGCCATGATGTGTGCCGCGCTGTGGCGGCGAACTTCGATGGGATATTCCATAACAACAAAAGCAGCCTACACCATTGGGGTTCATGCCTACAACTGCGGGTGAGCGGACTGAATCCAGAGGGAGTCGAAAATGCTTCAGTGTCTCCTCAATGAACCCGCTAAAGCATCTCCTCTAGCTGCCGAATGAAAGTTAAATGATCTGTACCCCTATACCTCGATAGACCTTCTGGCACCGGTTGGATTTCCGACTTCTGTTTATTTGCAAGCGCCCGTGCAAGAGCTTTTCCCGCCGCATAACCCAAGCCGACAGGAACCGCGTTGCCAATCTGTTTATAGACATCCCTAATACCCCCCTGGAAAGCCCAGTCATCCGGAAACTGTTGGATTCTCGCGTACTCTTGAATGGAAAGAGGTCGCAACACCTCAGGGTGACATAACATTGTCGCTGGCATAACAGGAGTCGTAACAAGTGCCGGAGAGGGTTTCTTCCATGACAAACGTCTATAGAAACCCGTCTTGCCCCCTTGCAGTCCAAACGACTTCCCCATCGCTTCCATATGATCTGTTTCCGGCAAGTGCTTCCAGTGCTGGCCCTCGGATAGCTTGCCCAAGTACTTCAAATGTTTTTGGCTAAAATTCACATATTCCATTTTTTCTTCACGTAACCCCTGCAAAGCCTGCCTCAAGTTGATCCATTGTTCACGACTCGGACTGCTGAGCTCGGCGTGCGTTGGAACGGGCAGAGCGACCGGGCTATCTCCAAGGATACCGAACATCAGCACACGTTCACGCCTCTGAGGAACGCCGAAATTAGCGCTGTCAAAAAGGGAAAAACTTACCTTGTATCCCATTTTCTCAAACTCTTTGAACAAAAAATATACTACACTGCCCTTCATGTTTGCTAACAAAGCGTATTTTTCAAAACCCTTCGGCACAAAATTCAATTTAGAGCTCAAAAGGCCTCGAACGTTTTCGAGAAGAAAAGCTCTCGGCCGAACTTCGTCGACAACCCTCAAGAAACTCGTAATTACGTTTCCTCTGACATCCTTCAATGAACGACGGGCTCCGGCCGTGCTAAAGGCCTGACACGGTGGACCGCCAAAAACTAGATCAACCTCCCCCCTTTTGTAGCCAGCTACCTCCAACATCTCATCGGTTTCAACATCATTAATATCACGATCAATAACCGGTATTTTCGTATTCGCTCTGATCGTCTTAACAGCGAGTGCATAGTTATCAACGCAAACACCAACCTCAAAGCCGGCCTTCTCCATACCGAGATCAAGGCCCATCGCTCCCGAAAATAAAGAGATCGCTCTAAGTTTTGACATAGTAACCGGATTACAAGCTTAGACCATCGTTCCCAGCACTTCAACAAAGTCCCGTCCCGCATAACGCACTGACCACTCGGCCACGAGTCTCTCGACAGCCTCCTTGATGAGTTCAGAGAAATTCCCCGCTATCACGGACTTAGACGCTTCATCTAGTGAAGAAAAAAGATCAACATGAAAATCCTTTTTTTCACTGACAAAATCCCATAATTCACGACCTATCATTGTGTGATTTTCGAAATCAACAAGGTTACCCTTAATCTGAGGAGAAATATTCTCCTTCAATCCGTAGGTCATGCCCAAGATAACCCTATTACTCGGATTCTTTTCAAAATGCCCAATCACTTTATTAAGCGACTGCACCATCCCCACGTTCATCGTATTGGGCCCACTCTTTATCTGGAAAAAATACTGTTTTCCGTCCCTCTCCAAAAACAAATCAGGCTTGTTCCCGGAAACTTCCATCTTAGTTCCAAATTTAGAGGCGCCCACACGTCCCAAGATGTCCTCTACAGCTGAGCCCCAAGCAGTCACCACCGATCTCGTAATGCTCTGATAAAGGTTGAACTCTAAGAGAGCGCGGGCGTCATTCAAACTTAACACCTTTGCTAAAAATGGATTCATTTCAAGATTCTCTAGGGCGATATCCTTCACTGTTTGAACTTGACCCCGTAAGAATGAACGCCCAATCACAAAAATCCAGGCATGTTTTAGATCCTCGCTCCATGGAACGCTGGCCTTCTCTTCAGAGATACTGATAGCCATTTCTTCCGTAAGTATCGATCGACCGTTCGTCTTTTTTATAGCCAGCAATCTATCCT
>JBBCAV010000015.1:0-20085 GCA_051382305.1 Bdellovibrionota bacterium FG-2 | reverse complement strand
TTTTCTTACATTACCAAGAATTGGCGTGGCAGACCCCTAGCGAGTTTGACCACCATCATAAACCTCATCGCCTCCACCCGGACAAAGAGCGGCTTGCGGGTCAGGTGCGAGTTGGATAAGGGCAAGTATCCCAAGGGTGTCAAAATCTCCGATGCGCAATTCGCCACGATCAACCTGCGCCGTCACAAATTTCATGGTGATTGGAATTATACGATCCGACCGACAAGAAACTAAAATCACTCAGTTATTTTGTTACAGTTCCTTAGTTCAGACAGGCCCCATCGATTGCATCTTCATAGTGAGTGAGCGATTTGATTACTTAGGCTACGATCCGGATTATTGGAATCCCGCAGATATCCGCGCTGCGCGCGCGAAGCTCGAAGAACAACAAGCTTCACAGGCCCAGACAAATTAGAACGTCAAATTAAGTCTTGCCTCCCACCCCCCTCCCGAATAGACCCAAGTGATCACGTTTGAGGGGATCAAGAATGGAAACAATACAAAAATACACCAACGCCGATCTTGCGCCCGTTTCGGAACAAAATCGAAACTGGGGCACCTGGAACTTTGCCGCCCTCTGGATCAGTATGAGTCTTTGCATCCCAACCTACATGCTGGCGAGCTCACTCATCGAAGGCGGCATGAACTGGTGGCAAGCCATTGTCACCGTTTTCCTGGGCAATCTCATTGTTTTGTTTCCCATGGTCCTTAATGGTCACGCCGGCGCTCGCTACGGCATCCCCTTTCCCGTTTTGAGTCGCGCCAGTTTCGGAATCCGAGGAGCGAACATCCCCGCCATGCTGCGTGCGATTGTCGCATGCGGATGGTTTGGCATTCAAACCTGGATCGGCGGCTTTGCCCTGTTTCAAATGCTTAAGGTTTGGTTTCCTGCGGTTGATCAATTGCCCGCGCTGTTTCCCGAATCGTGGGGACTTCAGACCGGACCTGCCGTTACGTTTCTCTTATTTTGGCTCCTCAATATGTGGGTCGTGTACTTGGGCGTCGAGAGCATTCGAAAATTGCTCGTATTTAAGGCCATTTTTCTGCCTGCTGCGGCGATTGTGCTCCTCGCCTGGGCACTCTGGGCCGCCGATGGTTTAGGGCCGATCTTAGCGAAGCCATCGAAATTTCAAACGAGTTCCGAGTTTTGGACCTTCTTTTTCCCGGCCCTCACGGGAATGGTCGGCTTTTGGGCTACGCTCTCGCTGAACATTCCAGATTTTACCCGTTACGCCCGCTCCCAGCGCGCTCAGATCGTGGGCCAAGCCATAGGCCTTCCGACTTCGATGACGCTATTTGCGTTCATTGGCGTCGTCGTGACCAGTGCCACAGCCATCATTTTTGGTAACACCATTTGGGATCCCGTGGGTTTGGCCGGAAAATTCGAATCCCCCATTCTCGTTAGCTTTGCGATGATCGCCGTCGCAATCTCTACACTGGCCACCAACATCGCCGCAAACATTGTGAGCCCCGCCAATGATTTTTCAAATCTCGCGCCCCACAAGATAAGTTTTCGAGTCGGGGGTTACATTACCGGCATCGTGGGCGTTCTTATTTTTCCCTGGAAACTTATCGCGGATCCTCAGGGTTATATTTTCACCTGGCTCATCGCTTATTCGAGTCTACTGGGCCCCATCGGCGGCATCATGATTGTGGATTACTTCTGGGTCCGATCTCAAAAATTGGTCGTAACCGAACTCTATCAAAAAGAGAGCCGCTATTGGTACATACGCGGCATCAATCCCTTTGCTGTGCTCTCTCTCATAATCGGTATTTTACCAAACGTTCCAGGTTTCTTGACTCAAATTGGAGCACTTACGCCTAACGCCATGCCCTCTTGGATTAACAGCCTTTATCATTATGCGTGGTTTGTGGGGTTTGCGATTTCTGGGATGACTTATGGCGTGATGATGAAAAGAGGCACGAAAAGTGCTTCTGCCACACGCGATGAGACCTATAATAAATAGATTCCTGTCTCTTATCGTTTTAATTGTACTGACTGGATGCGGAAAAGTGGAGCCCGCGCAAGCCCTTCCCACGGCATCCCCTGTGCCGCCTACGCCCACGGCATCGACGCCCCAATGCATTCTTAGCACCGCTCGTGAAATCGATCTCCCCATTGAAAACGAAACCGGGGAATTTGCACATGCACAGTGGTGGAGTCCTGCAACAGAAACCCCTTGCGCAGGAATCATTTTTGTCTCAGGCGTTGACGGAGGATTCATTGAGCCGGCAGATGGAATTTATACACGAATGGCAACACAACTTTCATCCCAATTTTCCGGAGGATGCGTCGAATCCATCTTCGTTGAATACCGTTCACCCGGTGTGCTTGACCCGTCGGTTAATGATGCGCTCGCAGGAGCACAGTTTTTGCGCAGCCACGGCGTTTCAAAAATGGCCATCGTGGGCTGGTCTTTTGGCGGAGCCGTCATTGTTAATTCCGCAGTCAAAATCCCTGAGGTCACGACCGTCATCGGATTTTCGCCTCAATCGAGAGATACCGAAGCAGTCGTCAGTTTCACAAACCAGTCATTACTTCTTTTCCATTCGCATGATGACGAGAATGTGCCTTTTTCAGCCTCGCTTGACATCTTAGAAGAGGCGCCCTCCACGATTTTCAAAGAGTTCCACCCTCTCGATGGCTTCGATCACCAACTCACTGGCGCACAAGACCTAGTGGATCCAATCGTAATGCAGTGGTTGTCTCAAAAACTCGGGTTAAATTCTCGTCCAGCAGCACAACCCGCGCCATCCCCTGAGATTCCTACAGAAATCCCAATCACAAGCGAGACCCCCTACGCGGTGCCAACTTCAACACTTCTTCCGGTTTGCGCAATTTAGAGGGGTGCACGACAATTTTGTGAGATAGGGGCCCAGGCTGCTCCCGCTCCACAGCCAGGTTGACGCAGCAGGCTTTGACGACCTTCTCTCCCAGAGAGTCCTCGAATCGACCACTCAGTCTACAGCTTCGCAGTGCAATAATTGCGTTGGCGCCACTCACAGTCCAAAACATCCCGCCTCGCTTGAGACGGACGCCAATAACGCGTTTATAGCCGGATTCTACGACACCAGTAGAGGTGCAGATTCCCCCAGCATGGAACTCACCGTAACGCATTCGTGCCCGATTTTTTTTGATATACTCACTGCACTCTCGTAATTCTTCGTGAGAGGCGTGGACTTCAAGTGCGGCCAGGACGTCATCAATTTTTCCGGCCTTAAGCTCCGAACACCGTGCGTGTGCCCACTGCTTGCCAAGGTCGCTTGTGGGTCCATAGATCGCTTTTGCAGGGATAGATAAATGCTCATTGGCGTGAAAACCATCAACGATTTGAAGGGCGTCAGGAAACTGTTCTGTAGCGATATTCCAGATCCAAGGTGCGCCATCTCCGAGGACTACGTGTCGCTCTGCCTTTTCAAATCCACGCCGTGTTGCTTCGCGTACTGCTCGTTGAGCAAATTCAGAAGGTTCTTTATCAGTGTCCTTTGATGCGGCACTTTCGATAGCAGCAGAATAGCTGACAGACCCTTCGTCACGCACGGGTACCCCCTCTTCATCGCATTTCTCCGCACTTCTCCGCACTCCATACCGTGACAAGTTTTACTTCACGGGTCTTTGACGAACCATCGTCCTGCTTCCCTGCTCGTCCCTCAAGTTCAATAGCTCTCATCGGGATGCCCGTGCCATCGAGCCCCAGATAAAGAGTGCGGGGCAATGGTTCTTGTGGCGCTGTCGGCTCAACGATATTTTTTTCGTCATTTGCAATCTCGCGTCCAAGCTTTTCTGCCTCGCGCTCAACTTGCTGTGGCGATACATCGACACCGGCAAGATCGTGGAGCAGTTCATGCCCTTCATGAAAACTAACGAGAGCACCGACATGGCCCACCATTCTCAAAACCGCTGGTGAGAGCGAGGCGCCCACGATTCCTAAGTGTTGGTCACGCGGGCAAAATCCGCTCTCACATGAAGCGCAATAATAATAGGCGCGTGAAAGCGTTAAGGATCCAAGCACGCTTTCAAAAGTCTTCGAACGACGTCCAGAATAACAGGCCCATTTCCCGCAGGAACAAAGTAGAAACGGACTAACATGGTCCGTCGTATCGGCGTTGAGCCGCTCCTGGATGGCACGTACCGTTACTCGCATCGTTACTCGCATCGCTTCTCGGCGGGCTGCCGTTTCGATCGCCTCGAAACCCCCCGCTTCGATCGGCCCGCCGATGAGCTTGTTTATCTCGGCGATGATTTCCGCTTTGAAGGCAGTGCCAAGTTCTTTTTTTTGCCACTATCTCCGGAAGCTATGGCTGAACCAGCAAGCTTCACTTCGCAAATCTTTTCGTTTACTTCGTAGAGTTCCTGGGAAATACGACGAAATTCTTGCCCTCGAGCAAGTTGAGCCCGAGTCTCTTCAACAGCACGCGCAGGGATCACACGAGTTAACGTTTTCCCTTTGACGCCACGAGTGAGTGACCAACAGGGTCCGTGAGCGTACGAATCATCGGTCGCGCATCGACAGGAGGGTTTACCGCATTTTCTAAAACGCTCAACCAACGAACCCTGTCGCATATCGCCGATTGAATTAAGTTTCTCCCTAGCTTCTTTCCGTCGTTGTTCTAGTTCATCTAAAATAGTCGCCATGTTCACCGCCCTCTTTGTCTGACAGCTTATCATACTGTCAGACAAAAGGCAAAAAAAGGCGCCCGACTATCTTTTCTTCAAAAAAACTTTCTTGGCGTGCACCCAGTGAAACCATGGAGCCTTCTCCAACTGCCCAATCCTGTGCTACCCTCTCCCCATGACCCCCACAATCACAACCGACACCATCCCTACCGACTTCACCCGTCTCCTAGGCTGCGCTTACCCCATCATCGCGGGCCCCATGTTTCTCGTGAGCAACGAAGGTTTAGTTTCCGCTGTGAGCGAAGCGGGCGGCTTAGGCGCGATGCCCTCCCTGAACTGGCGCTCCACCGAAGATTTTCGAAAAGCGATTCAGAAAGTAAAAACTCTCACGAACAAACCTTTTGGCGTAAACCTCATCACCAACAAAGCCAACATCCGACTGCATTCCGACCTTGATGTTTGTGCCGAAGAACAAGTTCCGCTCGTCGTAACCTCACTGGGAAGCCCCAAAGAGACGATCCAAAAAATGCACGCCGTAGGCTGCAAAGTTTTTTGCGATGTCACGACACTCGATTACGCGCGCAAGGTCGAGGACCTCGGCGCCGATGGCGTGATCGGAGTGAGTTCGGGGGCGGGGGGACATGCGGGGCCCATTTCACCGCTGGTATTGATTCCTTATCTTAAAAAACATTTGAAAATTCCCGTCGTCGCAGCCGGCGGAATCGCTACCGGCGAGCAAATGGCCGCAGCCCTGCTCCTGGGCGCTTCGGCCGTTCAAATTGGAACGCTCTTTATTGCGTCCCGCGAAGCGCCGGTGGACGCTTCGTACAAGAACGCGATCCTCAAAGCCGAGCCTGAAGACATTGTGCTCACCAAAAAAATATCGGGCACCCCCGCTTCCGTGATTCGCACACCGTATGTCGATAAGGTGGGTTTGGAGCTCAACCCCCTTGAAGAATTCCTACTTAATAACGCCAAGACGAAGAAGCTCATGAAGCTGCTTCGCGCGTACTTAGGCTCAAAAGTGCTGGAAAAAGCGGTTTCGGGCACGACTTGGAAAGAAGTTTGGAGCGCAGGCCAAGGCGTGGGCCTCATCGAGGAAATCCGGCCAGTTCAGGAAATTATGAAAAAGCTGGTCGAGGAATTTTTCGTCGCCAAGCAATGGTTCTAGACCGCTTGCGCGACCTAGTTCACCTGCAGCAACAAAAGCAGATTCACCACGACGACGCCCGCTACCGGAAAAATCACACGTTTACTTTGTGCCCAGGCCGTCCAAAAGCGAAGCCGAAACGGCCGATCCCAAACCCGCCGACCCAAGAAGACCAACAAAAGTCCCGTTCCCAAGACGCCTGCGTAAAAAGTAAGGGCGGGCAATAAAAACCCAAGTCCCGATTCACGCGCTTTCAACAGAACCGGAATCACCGTCTCCGCAGGCCCCAAAATCGAGATCACGGCAAAAACACCCCAAGGACTGTTAGCGCGAGCCCCCATCACTTCGCGAATGCGCGAAAAACGCCAAACGCGAACAAGTGCGGTAAGCAGAACCAAGATAATTGAAAACGCGAAGAGATCCTGCGGCTGCATACGAAAGAAAATTTCACCTAAGGCAAAGCAAACAGCAACCCCGAGCAAGACATGAAAACCTAGGGCTAATGCCGCAAAACCCATCGTTTTTCCAAAATTCCACTTCATCTTCCAAACTAAAAGCGAGGTCGGCATCCAACGATCAGGGGCCACGGCGTGAAGCGCGCCTGCAAGAAGCGATAAAAACAATATTTGGTAGATCATCAGCCTCTTGATTATCGGGGCAAGCGGCTCAGGTCAAGACCTGGCGCAGCATGCAGAGATCGAATAGAAACCCGTGCTTCAAAAAAGTGAAGGAAACAAAAATACAAACACGCCCATGAGTGCGATTACGAGACCGGCAATAACTTCCCCATAATGCTCAATCAAGGGATGATCAAATGCCATAAAACCGCGCGAGACAAGCACGGTTGCACTAATTAGCGTGGTCAAAACGCCAAAAGAAAAAGCCACTAGCGTTGAAGTCAACGCCAAGGTTCCTCGCCCCGAAGCGGCTGCGAAGACCGGGAACACCGCCAAACAGGGAGAGAGCCCGAGCGTGAAGAGAAACAAAAACGCGCGCGAATCGCCGGAGCGAGAGTCGCCTTCGGGATCGGGGCCATGATGGCTGTGGCCATGACATTGGGAGTGCCGAAAATAAGTAAAGATGGCGTAGGAAATGCCGAAAACAATCAGGCCTGCGCCCCCATAGTGTTCAATTTCCTCTTCAAAGCCCGGCATGAGTTCAAATCCAATCTTAATCGCAACCAAGGCCAGACCCATCGAGGTGAGCAAATGGCCAGAAGCTGCTACGAGCGCACCCAAGACTGCACGCGCGACTCCCCATTTACGCGCTTTAACCATCAGAACCACAGGCAACCAGTGACTGGGAGCAAGCGTGTGCATCAAGCCAACAAGACCTGCAGAGGCTGCGAGTAGAATCATTGAGCATCGCCCATGGAAAGACAACTAGCACGGACCGTATCGTTTTCTCGAAGAGTTTCTTTCACATCAAAAGTATCTCCATCGAAGTGCGCCTTCTTGAGCGTCGGAAACATAACAGCCTTGCGATAAGCATTATCAGGAAGAAGGCCCGCGCAGCCGCGGAAATCCGTTTTTCCAAAACTATCCGCACAACTATGATCTAGTCCCAAAACATGCCCTAATTCGTGAAGCGCAACACTGGTAAGCTGAACCACATCAGTGACCGAAGTATTGACGAGAACCACCTGCTCCGTGACGCTCTTGCCATCATCACAACGAATGGTGGCCGCAGAAATGTTGCTCGAGAAACTCATGGCCTGCCATCTCGTATTGGATTGCTCGCGCACGATGTAGAACGAATCCGCATTTCCAAACCCCCCGGAGCACTCATGAGGATCCAAGGAGCGCACACTCTCCGGAACCGTACTCTTGACCATTTCTAAATAGGGTCGACCTGCGAGGCGAGCCGAAAATCCATTCCACTCATCCACCGCTTTCTTGATCGCCTGAATCTGGACATCCGAGAACTGATCATCAACCTTGACCGTGAGCAAAGAGGCGCCCACTGGCTTTAAGAAGCTTGCCTTTTGATCAGGGCTGACCTGACAACCTGTGCGCAGGGCCGAAGACGCGGCCTCCACCGGCGCAGAATCGTTCATCTGACACCCCGAAAGAATAGCGGATCCCCCCGTTACCGCTGCTGCGGCAAAAAGAAGGCTCCTCCCCCAGTACTGCTTAAAATATCCACCCATGTCCCATTTCATAACCCCCTACTGATCACATCCGACTCACAGTGTCAAACAAATAATTCAGCCCGTCTGCTAGCGAGAAGAGACCCATCGTAAAGCCTAAAAATAGGCCCACTGGAAGTTTTTTGGGGGTCCCACGGAATCGATATTGAAAAACGCAATACACCCATGTATTGATTGGAACTCTCAAAATTGTCGAGGACGTCGGCATATGCGTCTCCATCGTCTAGAGGCCTAGGACACTCCCCTTTCACGGGAGTAACCGGGGTTCGAATCCCCGTGGAGACGCCAATTTTCTTTTTTCGTCATTTCCTCTAGAATGACGAAAGGCTTTCTCAGCTCATATCGCACAGTTACCCCATCAAAAACCGGGTTCGAGAGTATGTGATCCAGGAACATCTTGCGTTCTGCGGGTGTTCGCTGAATCCACAGTGATTTCGCCTTTGTGGCCAGTTCGAGAATATCCTTCGCAGTTTTGAATACAGCACCAGTGATCCTGAGCTGGGCGGCTTCGAGCATAGCAGTGATCTCATGCCGCTCTTTGGTTAAACGTTGGGACTGTCGATCAAACTCATCCTTACTAATCTCATTGCTCAGTAACATATCAAAGAGGCGATTCCGCTTATTCTCCAGGGTATCCAGCGCAGCACTGTATCCATCCATCTCCCTGCGGACTGCGCTCTGCGCCTTCAGTTGTGCTTGATTCAGTGCTTCTGCGATTTGGTCCGCAAATTCTGCGGTAATGGTAATCTTATCCACCGCTGTGCCCAGACCACCCCACAAGGAATCTTCGGTTATATTTGATCTCTTTTGATGAACTTTCTTGCCGTCAGAGCAATGGTAGTATCTGTATTCGCGCATCTCGCCTGTCAATTTTATCTTCTTTATTTTCGGATCATACAAAACATGGCAACCGCACGCTGCGTCCGCGCATTTCAGCCATCCTCCGCCAAAAATTCCGAGCTGCTGTTTAGAAGTGTACCGGACTCTCAAGCCGAATGACTCATCAACCACCTTGAGCGTCCCATGGGGAATAATAAGCTCATGCTTACCTTGATACTCCTGCCCCGCCCAATCAAACTGTCCCCGATAAAACCTATTTTTCAAGCGACGCTCGATGGTACTAATGTGGTAGGATTGAATCTTTTTTGCCTGGATCAACCCCTCATGAATAATCTTTGATCGAATTTCCCCCAATGCACACCTTTCGGCCCGGAGTGCAAACTCTCGCTGAACTTGTCGAACATTTTGCTCATTGGGGTCGCGCACAACAGTCGTGCCGCGCTTCAATTCCCGCCCATTTTCATCCCGGTTCTTTTTATGGATGTACCCAAGTGGGAGATGATTGCCGGGAAACCATCCACTCTGCGCTTTCATTTTCGTGGCGTCCTTCACTTTTGAGCTAAGTTGCCGGATAAATTGCTTGTTATTTACCGCATTTATATCCCTCATGAAAAAATCTGAATCCGTAGTATCCTCATTAAAGACTTTGTCTTCTCTAACGTAGTGAAGCTCTATTTGACCGCTCCGAACTTTTTTTTCGTTTGATTCGTTGTCTGTCAAGTTTCGCGACTCACGATCAAAAACGTAAAAGACCCTATGACGAACGCCGACTCTGTCGGCATCGCTCATACCCTGAGAGTATTGTTTTCGATGCTCAGAATCGCTTGCCGACTCTACGATCCGCACGACACGATCAACCGTCAACCCCTTTCTTCGGCAATAAGCCTCAGCTTCTTCGTATTGAGTCTCATGGGATGTATTGCCCTTTTGATGATGGCTACTCACTCGAAGGAAAAGATAGGCTCGACGGTCGGCATTAGTTTTGGATGGTGTGCGCATAAGAGTTTTCCTTCTATTATCGTTCATGGCCTTTAGCCATGAGTTTCGGGTTCGAGAGCTTCCCGTTGGGCGTCCTTAGCTTCATCGTTCCATTGATTAAGAAGTTCAAAAACTTCTACAAGCTGCCTGAACTCTTGTTCAGCAAGCCCGAGGGACTCAACCGCGGGGGTTCGAATGGCAAGGATCGACCTAACCGATGAAGTCGCCCCTACGGCATCCTGGGCCGCTAAAACGAGCTTTTTCGAGGCGTCGTCGTCCTGACAAAACGAACCAAGCGAATGTCTACAAGTTGCCTCTGCGTTAACTTCCCGAAGCCAAACAATCTCCTCTGCGATGCGCCAGATACCAGAGATGATGAATTTCGCGTCTTTCTCTTGAGAACTCATGGGTTACCTCCAAAACTTTTGTTCGACCAAATAGGCACGATTGCCCTAACTCCAAGCACTTGCCTTACCAGCCTTCATAATCTCCTTGGCATCTCGAAACATCTCACGGTCAGCGCGACCAACTCCCGCCGCGAAGAATTTTTTAGCTCGCCGTTGGAAAAGCTTATCCAGCTTGTAGTCCTTCTTTTTAAACTGCTTTAGAACAGCGTCGTATGAGTCGTCATAGTGACCGTCCAACTTCTTGAATCGCTGAAAGGTGAGTCGATAGCCGTATTTTTCTAAACTTAACGTCAGGTGATCAGCCTTCATCCTATTTTTTGCGTCTGGCATATGGTTTGAAAAATAGGAGTAGAATTTAAGCATCGAGAAGGGCTTCATGCCGGGAATATGGTCCAACAGGTCGCGCAAACTCTCGTACTTGTGTATATTCTTTTCATTCATCTGGTACTCAATCCGAGTCGTGGGATCAACTCCACCATGACGTTTGAACGCATCGTACATCACGAGCTGTTTTCGCTTTTTGCTACCAAAGTAAAAGCTGGCTCGCCGCTCGTCGAATTTGCCAGACTTCCACGACTCTTCATCAGCAACCTTAAAGACCTTTCTAAGCCACGATGGATTGATCTCTTGCTTGACTAAGTCTGGCGAAACTCCAACGAGATCAACATTGAGATGAACTTTTTTTGGAATTACCACAGCAGGATCAAAATCAACGATAATGAGGTCGAGAAACTTCAGCACTGCCTTCTTTGATGAAAAGTGATTAGGGTTAAGGTCAACTTCTACCTTCCTGCTTGTCTTGCCACGCTTAACAAAGATGACCGCTCCGTTGAACAGCTCGTACCGATGGTTCTGCCAATAGAAATGAGTGCGAGATACAGAGCGGGTGTGAGCAGTCATGATGCCAAGAGTTTCAGGACGAATCTGAAACTCTCCATAAATGGTGAGCTTGTCAAATATCATGAGTCACCTCTATGAGAGCATGAGAATGGGGTAGATAGGACCGCTACAGATGGGCCTGGGCGGAACGGGAACCGAGATATTAGCCACTCGTGCAACTCAGCCCTCATCAACATACCTGTTCTTTCCTTTTCTGGCGCAACATTGCGTCCAACGTTCCTTCACATGGGGAGAAGAACCAATTGAGGCCTTCCTCATCGCGATTTTTTCTCGCTGTTATTTATACGAGTGAAAAACAAAAACCGGACGGATTTCTTAAAAAAAATGAAAATATCTGCGTTTATTATGTCAGTTCATTCAAGTTTAACGAAATCAGTGCCGCTTTGATACCGGCTGGAAGCTCCTCTAGCTCGATAATCTCCAGGAAGAGAGCAATCTCAATCATCTCCAAGACCAAGCATTTTTCTCGACTTCCAAAGGACTCATAATGGCGATGAATTATTTCTAATGCCGTACCGATCCTACCTGACGTGAGGCAATTCCCAAGATAGAAAACGAGAAGGCATTTTCCCGAGCTGGCTGAATAGGCGCGGTTGAAGGCTCCTCTAGCGGCATTGACGTTGCCAAGCCGCATGAATGCGACCGCCTCGTAAAAATGGAATCGATTATTTTCAGGGAACCGCCTTGTCGCCCCATAGGTAAGGTCGAGCAAATGCCGGGTCAAACCATAATCCAAGAGCGTCTGACAACGACGAGCTAATTCCGTTTCGTTCAACATCTCAGCCAAAATACCCTCGTCCTCACCTGCCTCAATAATGCCCCCGCCATCATCGCACATTACCGACCCCCTCTACTTGTGACGAATACGAAGGAACTGGTAGTGTGGGTTTTGGGGCTGAAGTTTACTCGGATCATGAAGACTCCTTTCGTCAGCTTAGAGGCAAACTGCGCTATTTCTTCTTCGATTCAGCTCTCAACCACGTCGCATAATCTTCGATCACATTGGACAGAAGTAAAGCGAGCGATAGGCCATTTTTCTCTGCCTCACGATTAAGAAAATCTCTGGTGGATTCATGAATCCTTGTCGACACCGGAACGCGCTCGTCGGCCTTGATTTTCATTTCGGCAGGTCGTTTAAAACTCGGATGATCGCTCATATAATAAAAGTGTATTGTATTATGTATTTACGGTCAATACATTTTCGTATTGAAATTAGTAACGCTTAGTGTTACTGTCTTTTTAAGGAGCAATGCAATGTCTAAACGAAAGAAATGGCGAGTAACTTCAGACAAGTTCTTAACCCTGACTCAGATTGAGCGACTTAACGCCTATCTCACTGATCGCCGCGATCTTGCTCTTGCCAGAAGCAAGAATCTTCAAGGCATTCGCGACTTCTACTTGCTTCGCACGCTGCTCGAAACGGGGCTTCGTGTTTTTGAACTCTGCGCTCTTGAAAATAGCGATTTTGCGGGACTTAGGCTTGCGGTACGTCATGGCAAAGGCGATGTCCCACGAACCGTCCTCCTGACTCGCACAACGGCGAATATGCTCAAGGAATGGCTATTGATTAAGGAGAGGCTTGGCAGCGAATCGGCTCCAACAGCGCCGCTATTTCCCAGCCGCTACAGTACAGCTTACACGACTCGCGGCGTTCAAAAACGAGTGAAGCTGATCTTCGCTGTCTTGAGCTTTCCGACCCAGTTATCAACCCATTGTTTGCGCCACACCTATTGCTCGCTCCTCCTGGCATCCGGCAAAGTCGGCCTTGGCACTGTCCGCGACAACCTGGGCCATCACTCAATTAGCGTGACCAACTTGTACGCTCACGCCGTAGGAACGCTCGACAACTTGGACCTCTATGCCCCGCCAAGTTCAGATAAGTGTGAGAAAGCTGAACTTCACGCTATAGTCCCCGCCAAAAAACCTAAGAGTGTTGTGAGCGCGTTTCTGCGAAATACGAACTTCAAAAGGGGGGATGGCGATGACTAGGAAACAGCCGCCACAATCGACTGAGCTTTGGAGACGTCCCCCAATCATCGTAAAGGTTTCTCCTATGGAGCTGCGATGAAAAAGAAGAGTCCCACGACAGCAATTAGCCCAGTTGATCGGTTCTTCGAACGTAACAACGGTTCTCCGAATAATTCGACCCTTCAAGCGGCTTTGATGGAAAATCGAATCATGACGAAGGAAGCAAAGCGCCCACGGCGAGGCAAGGTGCAGGGCACCTTGGCCAGTAATCTCTCGCGCTTACTCAAGGAGCGTAATCTTACCCATCGAGCTGCCGCCGAGATTGCCAGCGTAAGTGCGAGTACAATTGCCGATTGGGCATCCGGAGCACAACCGGCTGACTTGCACAAAGTCGCGGCTCTGGCGACAGGTCTTGGCGTTTCATTTGAGTATCTGTGTCTCGGAACTCACGGAAATCAAACCCCTGATCAAATTCCATTGGAAGTTTTGTTTGAAGAGCATGATTCCGGGCTTGAAGGAATTTACAGAATATCAGCGAAGCGGTTGATCAGGAAAACGGGTAGCGGTCGAAAACCGTAACAGGAGAGAAGATGGCCGTCAAAAAGTTATCGAAGGTAACATTGGCTGTTTGTTTTGCTATGTTTGCCTCCGCTTTTGCCACAGCAGAAGAAAAAATCAACCCAGACCAAACTCTCCGTCAAGCGGTAGGTAGATATGTCGATGCCTACGCTCATGAAGACTACATAACAATGGCTTCCTTCGCCCTGCCCAATATCCTGCAATCATTCGGCGGCGCTGAAGGCTACAGCAAAATGTTACAAATGGTTACGGCTAAATATAAGCAAGAGATGGGGTTTGCCGTCAACCAACTAAAAGCAGGAAAACCCAGCGAGATACAGAAGGGTAAGGCTGCTTGGGCGGCGGTTATTCCCACTGAAGCCCCCACAAGTCGCAACGATGCAAAGGGCACCATTTACAGCTCATTGGTCGGACTCACCGAGGACAATGGGGAAACCTGGTTCTTTATGGACGGTGGAGAGACGGCTAAGAAGATAATTGCTGACGACGACCCAGCCCTTCTCCAAAAGATCACGATACCAGAACTCTATCTCTACATGGAGTTGGGTGATCTGAGAAAGTATTCGGTTATGCGGAATGGAAAATGGGTTGCGTGTTCGCAAGAAGATTTTCAAAAAGGCCTAAATATCCCAATGTATCAGTCCACTTGGAACACAATTAGGAATAAGTTTAGTAGTTGGAAACAAAAACTTCTGTGATTGAGACGGATCACCACATGGTCGCACATCTCAATCGCAGTTCCATGAAAGGATCAAAAATGACACTCAAAGTAACGTTGACGGGAGTCCTGTTGACAACAGTATTTCTTGGCTGTTCCTCAACCGGCCTCAAGCGTGAATGGCTGGATAACTCGCTTCACAAAGAAAACGATGTCCCAAGCTTCGTTAGGAACTCAAAAACATTTTGGCAAGACGGTGACAAGTATCTATTCAAGACTTCTCAACAAGTTCGGGGTGATGAGCGCGTGAATGGCTGCTTCGACCTAGCCAAGTTGCAAACCAAGGAAAATCTTGTCTCTGAAATCAAGAACGACATCAAGGGAACCATCGACAATGCTCAAACGACGCTTCAGGAGTCAGGCGAAACAGTGCTCGGCAAGGTCAGAACCGCTGAGTTTGGCGGGACTCTTACGGGACTTAGATTCACCGAAGAATTCTATGAGCGGTTTCGCGCTGAGCAGACAGAGCGAGTGGAATGCTACGTTCTGAGTGAGATTTCGCTGGCCGCCTACAACACCACAAAACAGGGCATACTTAACAAGATCATCGCAGTAGACATGCGAATCAAGGAAGCCATTACCACCAAGCAGGTAGAATTTTTCAAGGCAGCTCCGGCCATCGCCATACCTGAGAAAGCGAGTCAATCGCAGGAATAAAGGCGCGGAGGCAGCGTGCGATTATCACGTGATCTGTGGCTACTTTTTCTCATTCCAGGGCTCGCTTTTGCCGCATCTCGCCCCGAATGGCTCGACCATCCCCCCGCCCAAACCAAAACCGATAAGTATTATATCGGACGCTCGTCAGGCGCTGCTAATGATCGAGTGGCAGTGGACGAGGCGGTGAGAGATGCTAGCGATGCTGCCATTCGAGAAAACTTTGGATTTAAAACTCGGATAAATACCCAATCCTACGAGCAAAGCGACAGAGCGCAAGTCACTAAACGTATTGATGAGCGATCACGCCTGGTCGGACTGCACGATTTTGAGCAGGTCGAGTTTTATCGAGAGCAAAGTCCAGATGGACGGGTAAACGTCTGGGTACTTTATCGGTATCCGAAGGTCGCGATAGAGAGAGAAAAGGCTCGGCTGACAACAGTCAAAGAGGCGGAAGCGCCCCTTGTTTTCACACAGCAAGGCAACGCCCTCGATGCAGTCAGGGGAACAATTGAAGTAACGAGCAATCCGAGCGCGAGCGTCTATATTGACGGAGAGCGATGGGGACGGACACCGCTGCGCCTGATTGGGCAACTAACGACGGGAGAACACATCGTTCGCATTGAGGACACCGCTTATGAGGCAATCGAGGAAAAGATAATCGTTGTTCCTGGAGCCAAGGTCGCAGTCAACAAAATCCTAGTTCCAGCCAGCGGTAAAATAAGAGTCACGACCAACCTTCCGAACGCACATGTGGTCATCGACGGGAAACGGATTGGAACCACCCCCACGGATTACGTCATTGTAACCGCTGGAAAGAGCATCAGGATCGAGGTCAGCCATGCTGAAGGTGAGCCACTTGTCACAGAAAAAGAAATACTCAAGGACCAAGAGGTTGACCTGCCACTAGTTTTGACGCTCAAGCCAGCTCTTGTCGCGGTAACAAGCTCCCCCTCTGGTGCCGAGATCATTATTGATGAGCGCCCACTTGCGAATCTCCGAACACCAATGGGATTTCAGCAGGTGCCAGCCGGGAGCCACGACATCGCGTTAAGAAAGAATGGCTACCAGGACTTCAATCAACACATCGAGCTGCGTGGGGGCGAAAAACTTATGCTGCCGACGGTTCGACTCGTCTCTCTGGAGCAAATTAGAAGGCAGGAACGCGAAGAAGAGCAAGAGCGTGATGCCGAGCGCGCTCGGATTGAGGCGCTGGGAAGTCTTCACGCAGCCTATTTGTTTATTGGGTTTGGTATTGGCCAGGGGGGGAAGACCGTAAAAGAAAGCATTGGCGCTGACTTTCTGCGTGTCTCTATTGATATTGAGTACAAACTCAAACGGCGAATCGGAATCAAGTTCGGTGCCGGTGGTACCGGAGGGTCTAACGGTTCTACCTCAATGACGTATAATTTCTATTCTTATGGAGCAAAACAGGCAGATGTTCCAGTTATCTTGACGGGGTCTGACTATTACGCTGCCGTGCCATTCTATTTGTTTGAATCAGGGAATCCGTCAGAGCAAGCAATTGGCTGGCTATTTGCTGGACCTACTATCGGTTACGCTCAACACACCTACTCAGCGGAAAACATTCCCGATAATTCCTCAACCAACAGTCATGGTGAATTGGAACGCAATGGACCAGGCCAGACAGTGACAGTCGCCAAATTTAACCAGGCGCGGATGGGTGGAGTTGTAGGGTATAAACTACTAAGCAGGAACCCCTCGATCCATCATTGCCTAACCCTACAAGCGGGATTTGATAAATACCTTAACACTGCTGGATTTTCGGGAACAACTGCTCTTTCTTGGTGGGCAGGATATCTCTACCGCTTTTGACATCCATGACGTCCCACTCCTCGGTGAGCCGCTTGAGGTCCTCCTCACCATGATCGCGCCAGCTTAGGGCCAGCGACAAAACGTCTGCAAGGTTGTGTTTTTTGCTTAACGCCAGGCCTTCATCCGATTTCATCAATGCAGCGAAGCCATCTGGATCGTGAAGTGCCTGATGCAATAGCAGCCCGTATTGCAAGGATCTGCACATCTTCATTCGTCATGCCTCCACAGAGGGGCCATGGATGTTGATAAAAGAATTACCCCGCCCCATATCGGGTAGGCGACGGCGATATGTAATCTCAAGGTCGCGAATGCCGTTCATGAAGTTCCTATAGTGTTCACTCGCAATGCTGCCGAGTGAGCGCGTTCTACGGGCCATCTTGGCCAGATCCTTGAACTGAAGGTAGTCAGCAGTGCTCGCCAAAGATTGGTAACTGAGTATCAGATGCGACACAAATTCCGACATCACCACTTGCAGCTTCAAGGCATCAAGTTCATTATCAACCCCAAGGTGCGCGGCAATCACCTTTGTCCGTTCAATAACATTTTCTTTAAAACTGATCTGGGTCGTCTCAGGCAGCGGAGTGTTCGATTGTTTGAATGGCTGTGGACCCACTGGAAACCGATCCAACATGCCCTGAAGCATTAGCAAGTCAGGCTCGAAAAGTGGTTTGAATGGCGCCGGACAAGGCCCCATTACTTCTGCGCTCGCATTTATAGCGCAAGCCGTTGGAAGTATCTCCGCATCCCTTAGAATACGTTTTGCCGTATTCCGGGCCACTCGATTAAGGCTTGCCGCTTTGCTGATTGAACCGGAGTCCTCGAAGGCGGCGATGACTGCGGCTTCGATTGCTGATGACAGGCGTGACATATCGTTTTCCTCCCCTTTGACCATGAGTGGTCAATTGCCTTGTCGGAAGAAGCTAATAATTTCACCAGAACCGGAGAAGTTCGGCGGGGGGCGGTCAGCAACGCTCATTTGTGCGCACAAACTTTTGCCATCAAAACGTCCACCTTTATCGAGTTTTCGTAGTACACAAAAGACCGGCCTCACTTATGAAATTTGGCCACTTGCCGTCGGATTAGATCCGACGCCATTTATTGTGAGGATCTTTTTTCATAGTCAGTCGGGGTCCAAAAGAATTTCTTTGGAAAGAGCCGATGGTAAAGTTCCATGATTGGAGATGAGGACACGTCATCTGTTCCAATCTTCGAGTAGTAATTACCCATAATGTTCTGAAGGCGGTCTGAGAAATTTTCCGTCAGGCTAATAACCCGGCGATCCAAAAGCAAATGCACTAACTCACCATTATCTCGGAGTAAGGGTTTAACTTTCAGCGTTAGCATCTCCTCAAGGCGAATAATATGCACCAAATCGTTGCTGACCTTCCAGATTCTCTGATGCGGCTCGTACAAAAAGATACCTTGGGTATCGAATTGATTTAAGCAAAGGTCAGCGACCTTGTCGTGCTTTGCCGGAGATATGATGACCGCCTTCTGCCGCTGAATACTCCGCTTGTGAGCGTCTATTACCTTTTGAAACTCGCTGCTCTCGCCAAACGTCTTTAAGTCTTGATAAGCAAGTCGGTTCTTTCGTACTGCTTTCCTCAAATCCGACAGAATCCCTTCGGGATCATCGTCCTCGGTGCTTAACTCACCGACCAACTCTCGTATCTTTTCAATAGCGGGCCGAGCAAGATTCTCTACCTCTTTTGCATATTCTGGCGCGGCCTTTTCAGAAGGCCTTGGATACTTTTCCTTGGTATTTCGCCGCGTGTAATTACTGAAAGCATCTTTAAGTGCGGCTGCGGGCGTCTTCGTTGTCGCAGAGTGCAAACAATCGTCAAGAGGACCGAACTTGATGGCCGACAAAAACCCCTGTAAAGGGCACAAAAACAAATTGTGCTTAAACTTCTGATTCTGGCTGTGAACCATGTCACACGGCTTATTTAGAACCGCCCACAGGTTCCCCGTGTACTTGTCATCGGCAGAAAATTGATTGAGCACTTGAAGAATACTCTGATGCTTTACGATTCGCTGAAAATCCGCAGACGTGAGCTTGATGATGTCGCCAGTTTTCAGGGCATCCCCTCTTGTGGCATACATCGCAGACTTGTAGGATCGGATAGATTTTTTCACAGGAAACTAGGAGTTCTTGGAAGCGGCAGCGCGACGGTCGGCGGCGATGATCGAAAGAGGGATAGAAGACTTAACTTTTGACCAATCCTGGGCGAGGCGCACGAGAAAAGAAGAGGGAGCACCCTTCTTCTTGGGTTGCTGTTGCCGCTTGGTCTTAGAGAATTGAAGCTTCTTCACATAAGCAATATCGGCAATTTCCACCTAAAATTCAAGCGTTAATAAAATGACGAAAGCTTCCCCACTAAGCTGAAACGCTAAACAGGATTCATTTGGACGACCAAATGCTCGGACATGGGGCCATATCTTACCAGACTCCTTAAGATTTCTTAGCTATGGATTTTTTCAAAGGAATAGGCCACTATGCCGCTGAGGTGTATTCGGCACAGGCGTTTCGGAACAACTCTATTTCGGTACGCCAATTTTTGACGAGAACCTCAGCTAGAGATGAGACGAGCTCATGATCGAGGTGACGTCCCCATGAAAAAAGAAAAGCACAATCCACCTCCCGACGCGATTACTGATGCGATTGCGTATGGAATCGACGTTAGCTTATTGGATGTAAACCTCGATCTTTCTCCTCAAGAACGCATCGAGCGTCATGAATCAGCACTAGAACTCGTCAATGAACTGAGAAAGGCCGGAGAGCTTCTATCCAAAGCCTAAATCGCCTTCTTCAGATCTTCATCAATCAAAAGATTGAATTCGTCGTGGTTGGCGGATTTGCTGGCGTACTTCACGGCTCAGCAATGGTCACGCAGGATCTAGACCTTTGCCTGCTACTCACTCCACAAAATATTGAAAAATTACGTTCAATCTTAAAGGACATTCACCCCACTCATCGCATGACGCCAAAAAAACTTTCGTTCTCGAATATTCCTGAGGACATTTCGAAAGTGAACAATCTCTATCTTCAGACCGATCTAGGGGCAATGGCAGCCGGATAAGCCCGTTCACCTCGCCGCCGTGATCTGATAAAATTGTTGCGGATTTTAGGATGGAGGGTACAAATAAAAAAAGCCCGGACTAAGATTCCGAGCTTTAAATAACGTTACTTTAACTACCCCAACGGAGGGAACGATCATGACACGCCCTCGTCGCAGCAGCCCAACATAAAGTCTCATCTCTGGTTCATAAAAACAAGCAAAAACTCCT
>JBBCAV010000014.1:0-3669 GCA_051382305.1 Bdellovibrionota bacterium FG-2 | reverse complement strand
GGATCGAGGCATCACATCGCAAGAAAATACGATGTATATGACTGGAAAAAACTGGAAACTCCTCTGTGGGTTAAAGATCGACGAGCGAATTAAAAAGAAACTCGGTAGCGACTTCTCCTCTAAGGATCTGATCAAAGTGGGCAATAGAATCAAAATGAATCGGACCATCATTTACTGCGAGGAGAAGTCGTTCTTCCATGGAGATACCAAGGGGCGCTTGATCACGATTTTCAATCGAAGGAAGTCTCTTGAAATGGAAGAGTCCAGACTTGATGAGGTCCAGGCTGCAATACTCCGCCTTGAGAAGGGGCAGACGATTAAGCCGGAACTTGAAGATTTCTTTGGCAAGGACGGAAGGGTGCTGAATTCTAGGTTGGAAAATGAAAAACGATTTGATGGTATCTCGTTTATCTTCACCACAAGTAACCTCTCAATTGAGGACGTCGTCAAGGCTTACTTCGATAAAGATGTAGTGGAAAAATGCTTCCAGTCATTGAAAGGCGTAATTCAACTACGCCCCATCAGACACTGGCTCTATAATCGAGTTGAAGCACACATTTTCATTTGCTATCTTTCGTGTCTGCTTCTTTCAATATTAAAACTTAAAGTCTCTCCACTCGGACTCTCGTTCCAAAGTGCGCTAAATGAACTCGATGGGTTATATAGAGTTTATTTGAAAGATCCAAAGCAAGGATTTCGCATCGATCGATTGGTGGCATTGACAAAAAAACAGGAAAAAATCCTACGAGTCGTCGACAAACAGCTCCTCAAACTAGCCTGTAGTGTATAAAAGTAGGGTCAAATTCAGGACATTAAAGCCCATGCCTCGGAACAGCTAAGATCCCTCGAGGAGTATTTTGAGTATCGTAGGGACCTCTACAACGGAAAACCCGAACTGGATCACAATTGGCTCCCCATCCACCCCATTGAAAATCCGGAAATAAAAGCCCTTGAACTCAAAATCACGCAACTCCAGGCCCAATTGGATCAAGAAAAAGGACAAGCCGTGGCTCATATGGACGGCCCCGAGCTCAATCGGTTAAAAGCTGAGCATCAAAGACTGGAAGCAGAGCGTGAAACGACTTTGGGGCAATTAGAAAAAGAACAAGGTTTTTGGATAGGCGGCGATGCGATCACCCGGACTCTAGGCGAGACCCGGGCCAAGAAGGAAGCCCTGCTTGCGGAATTGCACAAGCAATTTGCAATTGAAGAAAAGGAGCTTCAAAATCAGTTCGCGAAAGAAACCCAGGTTCATCAAGGTGAAATACCGCACCTTCTTGCGGCTAAAAGAAAATCTCTGGAGGATAAACAGCGGACGCTCGCCGCACTTCAAATCGAAATCGAAGAACTTCAAGACGCTCGAAACAAGACCGTGGAGGAGTTTAACGGGCAGCCAAACCTCTCCCCAGCGGATCAATCCACATCGAAACCTCAGCGAAAAAGAGTGCCCTCGACGGTAAAAAAACCCTCTCCCGCTGAGGCAGAGGCAGAAATCGAAGCCGATCAGGAAGATACCCTGAATAGTTCACCCAGGGTGATTCGAAAGAGCGGGCCCTGAGGAAAACTGAAGCCAGGACACGCGAGAAATCCCAGTTTTTCGAAGCGGATCACTTTTTTCGATAGGCGCCGCGATCCAGCCTCGTCCAGATTTCAACGCTTTAATCGCCCCCAGAAGGCCCTTCTCATGCCACCCGATTGCGCCCGACGATTGAACAATCACCTTGACCGGGAGATCATCCACCACAAAATCCACGGGTTCCCCTCGAGCGCTCTTAAAGTAAGTGATCGAGGCTCGTTTTAGCCGATATTCGTAATTTGCCGCAATTTCATTATAGAGGCAATGGCGGGCGAGCGTCAGCGTGGCCGCTTCAGTTCCATGTTTGCCTTTTAAAAGATGAGCAGCCAAACCACTATCCCCCACTAACCAATGATCGCGACCTACGCCGGCCTCGTGACATGGAATTCGGTTAAGTAAGAAGATACTCTCCATCGCCTTAAGATATTTAATGACCTTGCGAGAATCTTTCGAAAACCGCGAAATCTCGGGATACATGCCTTGCGCTAACTGCGCGGAAAGCTCCTTCAAAACAAGCCGGGCGAAATCCAAGTCGTACCCTTTTCCATAGGCCCGAGCCAAATCTCGAATGAGTGTCGTCTCCAACCAGCCATCCCAGTAAAGCCGCCGTGACTCATCGTCTCTGAGAAACATAGGAACCGGTAAACCGCCCCTTTTCATGGCCTGGGTAAATGCATCGATCGTGCGCGGGGCACGAGGGCCTAAAGCTTCTTGAAGAGTCAACGGATAGAGTCGAAGAGAACCCATCCGTCCTGTCAGGGATTCACGAATCATTTCACCGGAACCAAAGGATTGAGACCCCGTTACAAAAAAAGTTCCTGGAATCCGCTTACGATCGACTTCGCTTTTGAGCGCGTCAAAAATTTTAGGGACTTTTTGAATCTCATCAATCACGAAAGGACGAGAATATTTTGCCAAAAAAACCTTGGCCGAATTTTCCGCGTCTGTTCTCATTTCATCATCATCAAAGGTAACAAACTCGGAAATCTTCAGCAGATCCCTCAGAAGCGTCGACTTCCCCACTTGCCGCAACCCCACCACCCCAACCACCGGCCAAAGTCGGGCGAGGCGTTCCAAGGGGGCCAAAGCAAGCCGATTACGCATATGTGGCATGTAAATACTGTAATTCTATGTCTTCATCTTGTCAAATAATGATAGATATTTGGGTGAGGCTGTGAGCAGAAGCCCCGAGGCAATGACGTCAGGAGCCATAGTCACTTTTTTGACAATTCTGGTAACCAAATTCTTTATAACCCAAAAGACAATAACCTAAAGGCCACCCGCTCCCCGGTCGATATGATAATGAGGCGGACCGTGACAGGGACTTGAGTCCTTCGCCGATGTTGACTAGGGCATGCCATCGATTGTGACGGCGCACAGGCACGTTCCAAGGGCAACAGTATGGGGACTTATCTTACCCACACATATCTTCAACTTTCTCACGGTTCGCCTCGGAGTTTTAATGACCCCATGGGATAACGAACTTTTCGAAATACATCGCTACGAAGCCGCTATCGAACGGTTAAGTGTAAGGGCCGATCAAGCCCCGTCCCTTCGTCAATCCGCGCCCATCGACGAAAGAATGACCTTGGACTGGGTGCTCAGAAACCGCAACGAGGTCGTGGATACGATACTCGGCTCGCTCAGTTCGCCGGAGTTTCAGCTGGGACCCCATCTGCAGACGCCCCTGATCATCGGGGGCAAAACTCGCAAAGTCTATATTCCATCGTGGCCGGATCGGATCCTCTTGGCGGTTACCGCCTCGATCATTGCGGAGAAACTTGAGCCACTGCTTTCACCGCGAGTCTTCTCTTTTCGTAAAGGAACCGGACCCTGGCATGCCTTGAGAGAGTTCAGTGCTTTTCTAAAAACCTGGCCGCGCGATCGCCCCGTTTTTGTTCTTCGCAGGGATATTCAAAGCTATGGAGAAAGCATTTCACACTCGAGAGTGATGAACGCACTCGACCCCATCCCCGGCTTCAGCAAAAGCCGCCTCTTTCGCCCTTTGGTGGTTCAAGCCTTAGCACCCCACATTCTCCACCACGACGCCCCCCCCCCCCCCCTTGACGAAAAGGCCGGCGTTCTTTCCGGAT
>JBBCAV010000013.1:0-1470 GCA_051382305.1 Bdellovibrionota bacterium FG-2 | reverse complement strand
GATAAATGATCTTTATGTTTTCGGGCGTGAGCACGGATTTATTAGGCTTGAATCAAATGGCAAGATCTCCCAGTTCTCTGTAAATTGGGGCAAAGACTTTTAGGAAGGTTTGATGACAACCAAGATAAATATTGTAATTCTCACGGGAGCAGGAATTTCGGCAGAGTCCGGCATCAAGACTTTTCGTGACCACAATGGCCTTTGGGAAAATCATTCGGTTGAGGAAGTTGCCTCACTCATAGGATTTCTAAAGCACCCTGAGGTAGTGCAAAAGTTTTATAATCAGCGGCGAGCACAATTGCTAGAGCAAGAAATTAGGCCCAATGCCGCACATCTTGCGCTTGCAAAACTTGAGGCCGTTTGGCCCGGAAAATTTCTTTTGGTGACGCAAAACGTAGATGATCTTCATGACCGGGCGGGGTCAAAGAGCCTGATTCACATGCATGGGGAACTTCTGCGGGTAAAATGCCTCCGGTCTGGCGAGCCGTTTGAATGGAAGGCTGATATTACGGTGCTGAGTCGCTGTGCCTGTTGTAACCTTACTGGTACGCTTCGGCCTCAAATAGTTTGGTTTGGGGAAATGCCGCTTGAAATGGAAAGAATTTCAGAAGCCGTTGAATCTTGTGACGTCTTTCTGGCTATTGGGACTTCGGGGAACGTGTACCCAGCTGCGGGATTCGTGAGTCGCGCGCCGGAAGCGGCTCGAAAAATTGAGGTAAATAAAGAGGGATCGGAGATTAGTGCGCATTTTAGCGAGATTAGAACTGGGTTGGCCAGTGAGTGTGTCCCAAGTCTCGTTTCTGAGTTGATTGAGGAGTACACCGATACTTCCTCTGAAGATGGGGCTGGAAAATGAAGAACCCAAGTAGCACTAAACCAAGTTTACGTGAAGTATTAGGTCGCCGCCATCTTGCGAAGATTCTGGCCGAGCCTTGCCGGAAAAGAATTATTCTGCATCCGAGTTGTGAATTCTTGCGGGAATCACTTAAGGCTGTGAACTGCAAGTATGTTTGGGATATTTCAAAACTGGGGCTTTCGTCGGATGCCTCTGATCTCGAAATCGTGAAAGCAATGAAGCGTGGCTACCGAGCAGATCACTGGAAGCGGGGGTATGTACTGATTACCAGGGAGCTTAAGCCATTTTCAAAGCTGATTTCAAAAGAGTTTGACGTTTTGGCAATCCCTGAGTCCCGCCCATCTGAAAATTTTTCGCATAATCTCAAGAGTATTTTGCTGGTAAGTATTTCATCGCGGGGGCCACGAGGTGTTGTGCATCGAATCGATAGGACGCGGAGTAAATATTCGGGTGGATACAATTTGATTCCGGTGGCGATGGCGCGCAAGAAGTGAAAAAAATTAGGGAGAGCGTGGGAGTCATAGAAAGGCCATCGTGGCAGAGCTGATGGAAAATAAATCACTAGACCCATACTCATGAGGCGTCGCAGGTGTGGCCGACATTTTGAGTTAGGG
>JBBCAV010000012.1:0-1879 GCA_051382305.1 Bdellovibrionota bacterium FG-2 | reverse complement strand
CGGAACGTGCCAATGATTTTGGACACGTGACGCAAGAATTTAGTGTATCTGCCTTCGCGTGAGCTCTGAGTTTTGCCCAGCTATTTTCACTACGTTGTTATTACCTCTGCCTTGTCTACAACCGCTCGAACACAAACGAGAAACGCTCTAAAATCGGCTAGAATCAGCTAGAAAATCGCTCAAGCACCTTACCCCTTGATCGTACGTTAAAAATCGATCCACGGGGATTTGTGCGCGTCTCAGTCGATTTCACGTTGCATGCCTCGGTCGCATTTTTCAGGAACTTTAGATTTATTTTTTTACGAAAATTCCGCTTTCGTTTTTTTCGTACAGGTCAACAGTGAGACCGGAGGTTGCCGCCGGCGGGTTAATCCAGACACCGCCAGGGACGAGCTTTGGAGTCGGCTTGACTTTGAAACGTTCCGGATTTTTTTCATAAGCAGAAAGCAGGGCTTTTTCCCTGATTATGTGCAGCTCTTTGTCGCGACCGTGATGGACTTGCTCCGGAGTATAATACGCAATCCCCGAATGCTTATGTTCGCAGTTGTACCACGTGATCAGTCTTTTTCCGATGTCACGCGCTTCAGGAAGCGAGCCGAAGCGATCCGGAAAGAGTGGGCAATATTTTATCGTCTTGAACTGAGACTCGGAATACGGATTGTCGTCGCTGACGGATGGCCTGCTGAAGCTCTTGTCAATTCCAAGATCAGCGTAAAGCATACTCACGGTTTTGGACTTCATGGGCGCTCCGCGGTCACTGTGAATTGTGAGAGTGCCGGGGGTAATGCCTTGTTTTTTGCAACTTTCCTCGATCAGTTCTCGGGCCAGCTCCGCATTCTCCCGCTCAGCGATCACGTATCCCACGACGTAACGGCTAAAAATATCGAGCAGGACGTACAGATAAAAATAGACCCACTTCTCGAAGCTTCTTAGTTTCGTGATATCCCAGCTCCAAACTTGATTGGGCCCAGTCGCGAGAAGTTCTGGTTTTTTGTAAACGGGGCGTCTTGCAATCGCCCGGCGCTCTCTGACCTCGTCAAGCTCGCTCAAGATCCGGTACATCGTCCTGACTGAGCAGAGATATTTTCCCTCGTCGAGAAGCGTGGCTACGATTGCGGCAGGAGCCTGATTAGCGAATCTTTCGGAGTGAAGAATTTCAACTACGTCGTGTCTTTCGGCCTCCCCCAGCGCACGGTGAGAACTGCGCGTGACCCGAAGGCTCTTCACCGTTGGTTTGAGAGAGGCATAGTACGACGATCTTGCTAGAGCGAGACCACTGCACACAAAAGTGACCGGCAATTTATCAGTGACGAGGCTGTGGGCCTGGATTAGGACTTCTCTCGACGCCCCTTGGGAAGACTCGTCTCCCGGTTGATGGCGAAGATCTCGGCAATTTTTTTTTGAGCCTCGATCAACTTTAGTCCATGGTCACGCTCAGTCTTGAGTTCTGCGAGTTCGCGTCTCAGCTTCAAGTTCTCAGCTTCAATCTCAGAAAGATCAGATTTTCGCCCTCGCCGAGTCTCTGTGGTAGCCGAGAGCCTACCTTCGTCTCGATCTCTCCTCCAGGCACTGATATGGGAAGAATAAAGCCCCTCTCGCCTGAGTAACGCTCCGAGTTCTCCAGGCTTGTCTTTGCAGGCGTCAGCTTCTCTTAAGATTCTAAGTTTGTATTTGGAGGTGTGGTATCTCCTGGTCTTGCTCTTGGATGAGTCCACTCTTACTTCGGGTTCAGGAATACTCGAATCTACTGCCTTATGCTTGGACGTATCTTCGGACATGGTATGCTCTCTTTCCCTGGGGATATCAGAGCTTATCAACGCGGAGCAAGCAACACTAAATTCTTGCGTCACGTGTCCAAGGGGTTATTGGCACACAGGGC
>JBBCAV010000011.1:0-3462 GCA_051382305.1 Bdellovibrionota bacterium FG-2 | reverse complement strand
CTCAGTCAAATAGGGTCGCGTTATAAAGTGAGTCCAGCTCAAATATGCCAGTGGAAGAAATTGGCAGTGGGGAGCCTTCAGGAGGCGTTCTCTGGCAGGTATGCGATCGGGCGGGGGTGAAGGTGATCCGAGTCCATGATCTGCGCCATACTTACGCTGCTCATTTTGCGATGAACGGTGGGAGTCTGAAAGTGTTGGAAGATTTGCTGGGTCATTCAAGCTCACAGATGACGGAGCGATACGCTCATTTGCCGCCAGGATTTTTGGCGTCAAAAGCGGGTGTCGTTGGGTTTAGTTGGAAACCCAAAGTCCTGTGCGCGAGTGAAACAGTGAATTAAGTGGCACCACAATGGCACCACGAGCAGAAAAAAGCCGCTTCGTTTGAGGCGGTTTAGAAAAAATGTGTGAGATTTAAGTGTTGGAGATTATAGAGAATTCTGTGGTGCCGAGGACCGGAATCGAACCGGTACGTTCCTTTCGAAACCCAGGATTTTAAGTCCTGTGCGTCTACCAATTTCGCCACCCCGGCACATTCAAAAAAGGCGTGGGCTTGTATTTAAGAAATACCCTGTTTCAGGTGTGAAGCCAACCGCTTAAGTGCATTGGCGGCACCTGGCGTGTCGGAAATCACAAAAAAGTGAACCCCCGGCGCTCCGTAGCGCTTGAGATCCTCGACGAGTTTCAAGAATAACTCGATTCCTCGCTCTTCGCCGACCGCTTTGTCTTCAGGGCCTTCGCCCTCCGGCAAAGCAGCTAAAGTCGCAGCAGGAATCGAAACCTTAAACCGCGCGGCCATCTTCTCTGCCACGCTGCGCGACTTCAGAAGTCGAGTGCCTGGCAAAATCGGTATTTTCAATCCCTCTCTATCGCAGCGTTCGCGAAAGCGTGCATAAGACTCAGGGTCAAAAAGCATGTCCGTGATCGCGTATTGCGCACCGGCCTCGACTTTTTTGCGGAAGTATTCAAGGCGGTGTCCTGCATCCGGAAACTCAGGATAAACGGCCGCTCCGATGCAAAAATCAGTTTTCTCATGCCCATCAGAAGGGGGGCCACCGGGACGAGGGATGTAGCGTCCTGCATTCATTTCTCTGATTTGTGCGATGAGCTCGTGAGCAAGCGAGTAGCCACCGTCGCGAGGTTTCCACTCAGGAGAGTTCTCTGGGGGATCGCCACGCAACGCTAAGATGTTACGAATTCCGAAGTAGTGGTGATCAATGAGTTGGTTTTCAATGTCATGGGCCGTGAGATCGCGACACGTAAAATGGGCGATACAAGGCACGCCAAACTGCTCTTTTACGGCTTGCGCGATGGGAAGGCTGCCGCCTCGTAAGCTTCCGCCCGCTCCTTTGGTGACGGCCAAGAATTGGGCGCCTGCTTGAGTGAGCGTCTGAATCTGCTTGAGCACAAACGACTGCTCTGAGCCGTTTCGTGGGGGAATGACTTCTGCCGAGATGGTGAATCCATCGGTAGCGAGCACGTCGGTGAGTTTGCGGTCTGGTTTAAATGGAAATGCGTTCATAATGGGGCTTGAGTCTTGAACAAAAACCTAAGAATGTAAAGAGCGTATGAAACATTTGAGTTGGATTTTAAAAGATCAGTTGGCAACCCGGCCCGGCCCCAGGGTGGCTCCGTGGGATTTGGCTCAGCTTAAAGAGAAGGCCGGAATCACCGCTGTGTTTTCCATGTCGGATGAAGGGGCAGCACCGGGGGTGACCTACGCGGGCTTGCGGCATCACACGAATTATATTTCGGATCAGCCTCTCTATAATGCCAAGGAGAGGCTAGCGCTGATTGCGCAGATCGGGCCCTCTGTTGAAGCTCTGCACAGAGAAATTTTGCGAGGCGGGCGCGCCTTCGTTCACTGCTATATCGGCCGTGATCGGAGCGGTTTTTTGGCGGCAGCCTACTTGATCAAACAGTGTGGGCATACGGCCAGTGAGGCCCTTAAAAAGATGCGGGCGCTTAAAGAATACTGTGTTTGCCCGGGCTACGAAGAAGCGCTCACGATGTATGAACTGTCGGTGGGTGCCGATTAGTTTTTGAACGCGGACGGATACTCTTTGCTTGGATCGATCTTTTCGACGTAGGCGCCGTTCCAAAGTTTATTGAACGACATTTCCATTTGGGGGGCATAGGTGAGTCCCTGCTGGCCTTTGAAAATCAGCTCAACGTTTCTCGAATCTGCAAAATACCCATGACTCCAATTACTCGTTCCCAACCACAGCGTTTCATGATCCACGATCATGACTTTACTGTGAATGACTCGAGCGTAGGGGATAGGGCCTGTCGAATAAGTAGGGATTTTCGCAAAACGAACGTCAATGCCTCCGTCTTTAACGAGCGCTTTGAGCGCCTCTCCGGAGGTCCCCGTAATACTCCAATCGGCTACGAGCAACTGGACTTGCACGCCGCGGGCCTGGGCGTCGCGAAGGGCTTGGTCAATGACGAGCCATTTGTCGGTCTTTTCTTTGGTAGAATAACTGAGCAGCTGAATTTGAATCTGCTTTTTTGCGCCTTGAATGAGGGGAATAAGCGCGTCGATCGCCGAGCGTGTGCCGGGCGGGTTGAACTGCGGGGGGCTTGCGACGAGCTCAATATCGTTTGGTGCGGGGGCACACAGTGGCTTGTTAGGAAAGATGGGCGCTTTACCGGTGAGCGCCATTTCCCAATCCGCTTCAAAAATTTGGGTGAGCTGGAAGGCGAGTGCGAGGCTTTCTACGAGGGCGCCCATTTCATGAATGTGCTCAAGGGCGCGCCAATCAAAGTTCTGGCTGCCAATGAAAATGCGTTTGCCGTCGATGATCCAGTATTTGGCGTGAAGGATTCCGCCCGTGATTTTTTTGAGATTTAATACGCGAAAGGTGAGTCCCGGAATTTTCTTTAGCCGCTCAAGGGACAAAGGATCTTGTGAGAGCATGACACTATCGATGAGGAAGCGGATTTTGATTCCACGGCTGCCTGCTTTTTCGAGTTCTTGGATGGTGAGTTCTAGGGCACTATCCGCTTGGTTGGTCACGTAAAACTGCGCGATGTCGATGGTGACTTGCGCCTCCTTTATCATCTGGACCCAAACATCCTTGGCCATTGGGAACGAGGGATTTGCGAGGTCCGTTTTAAGCGGGATCGACTGTGCGATGAGTGCCTCTCCCGAGCCGGTTGATAGGGCGTGGGCGGAGGACGCCGGTCTCAGAGACGAGCAGCTTAAGCAGAGGACGACCGAAAGGATTGATAAAATTAAAATTTTCATAGTTGGCCGCAGCATCGCAGAGGGCCTGTGGGTTTTGCAAGCGGCTTTGTGGGGAAGGGGATGACGCGCGGAGCATTGGTTGGGGAGTTTCCGGGCAGCTTCCGAAACAGCGAAGTTAGGGGGCTAAGGGTCGGGGGGGTAGGCCGCTAACTTCGCTGTTTCGGAAGTCTTCGGAAGTCTTCGGAAGTCTTCGGAAGTCTTCGGAAGTCTTCGGA
>JBBCAV010000010.1:0-7606 GCA_051382305.1 Bdellovibrionota bacterium FG-2 | reverse complement strand
GCCCAAATTTGGCGCTAAATTTTTTATTCGTACCTTCGGGTGCCAAATGAATATCTCGGATTCTGAGCGCATGAGCGCGCTGCTGGCCGAACAGGGGATGTTGCCTGCGGATAAAATCGAAGACGCGCAAGTCATTCTCATCAATGGCTGCACCGTTCGCGATAAAGCCGATCACAAGGCATTTTCTAGCTTGGGCGAGTTTCGAGAGTTGAAGAAATCCGGACCCGCCAGCGGGTATAATGGAGGCCCGATTATTGGCCTGGGCGGCTGTGTCGGGCAGCTGGATAAGGGCCGCATTTTTCGGCGCGCGCCTTATTTGGATTTCGTTTTTGGCACCGATGCGATTGACCAGTTGCCGGAGATTCTTCATCGCGTAAAAGCGGGAGAGCGGCATCTCGTTTACACAGATTTTGACCGCTCCATGGACTATTCGACGGAAACTAAAGTGTTCATCCCCAAAGCGCAAGCTTTTGTGAATATCATGAAAGGTTGTGACAAGCATTGCACCTATTGCATCGTTCCCACGACGCGGGGGCGCGAAAAGTCGCGAGTGATTCCTGAAGTTGTGGCGGATGTGGGGCGGCTGGTCGCCATGGGTGTGCGGGAAGTGACGTTACTTGGGCAAAACGTAAACTCTTTTGGCAAAGGCCAGTTTGTTGAACTGTTGCGGGCCATTGATTCAGACCCTCGCTGTGAGAAACTCAAACGCATCAGATTTACCTCAAGTCATCCCATGGACTTTAGCGATGAACTTGTGGCGTGTTATGCCTCGCCTGAACAAGGGGGGGTCGCTCGCCTGGCGGCTTATCTGCACTTGCCGGTTCAGAGCGGTTCGAACCGGATTTTGCAGCAGATGGCCCGCCATCATCAGATTGAAACGTACTGCGCCCAACTTGAGCGCTTAAGAGAGATCAATCCCGCGGTGGGATTTACCACCGATCTTATTGTGGGTTTTCCAGGGGAGACGCAAGAGGATTTTCAAGCGACTTTAGACCTTTTGACCCGCATACAATTTGATAACATTTTTGCCTTCACTTACTCGCCTCGCCCAGGGACCAGGGCCGCAGCGCTAACAGACGATGTGCCTTTGGCGGAGAAGAAAGACAGGCTCAATATGCTGCTCGGCCATCAACTTGTGATTTCTGGGCAGCGTTTTGCGACACGTGTGGGAAAGACGATGGAGGTCTTAGTTGAAGGCGAAGCTAAGAATCAACATATGTCGGTGGGTGAAACCGCGACTCGGGTGTGGACAGGGCGAACGACTTGTAACTGTGTTGTCAATTTTATGGCGGAAGCCCAAGCCAGAGAACAGCAGGACCTGACCGGCCAGTTCGTGCAGGTTGAGATCACGGGCTCTTCTTGTCTTTCGTTGAAGGGGAGCTTCAAAGGAACATGCAAAGGAGAACTCGCATGATCATTCCTTTTCGAGGCATTTGGCCCAAAATCCACGAAACTTCGTTTGTCGCGCCTTCTGCGGATATCGTGGGTGATGTGGAGATCGGCGCGCATTCGAGCGTTTGGTTTCAGTGCGTGATCCGCGGGGATGTGAACATCATTCGCATCGGGGCGCGAACCAATATTCAGGACTCTTCCATGCTTCATGTGACTCGCCGTAAAAGCCCGCTTCATATCGGTGAGCAAGTGACGGTGGGGCATCGCGTGATGCTTCATGGCTGTCGCATCGGTAACCGGGTGCTCGTGGGGATGGGCGCCATCATCTTGGATGATGCCGAAATCGGCGATGATTGTATCATTGGGGCAGGAACCTTGATTACGAAGGGGGCGAAAATTCCCGCGCGGAGTCTGGTTTTGGGCGCACCGGGTAAAGTGGCTCGCGAATTAAAAAAAGAAGAGATTGATTACCTGCAAGAAAGCGCGGAAAATTATGTGGGAGACTCCCGAGAATATCAGGCCTATGTTCGCGGACCGCAACGCTTAGGGGCGAGCACGCGAGATTTAGAGGCCTTTGGACGCATCAGAGGGGAGGAGCCAGAAGGGGATCTTGAATGAGTGCTAAAATGAGTCCTAATGAGTTAAGTATTAACGACGCGCTCACCTTTGATGACGTCTTGCTTTTGCCTGGGTATTCTGAGGTTCTTCCCTCCGAAGTTTCACTGGCCACCCAGCTCACCAAAAAAATACGATTGCAGGTCCCGTTGCTTTCGGCCGCAATGGATACGGTCACGGAGAGTCGCACCGCCATCATTCTAGCCCAAGAGGGCGGCTTAGGCGTGATCCACAAAAATCTCTCGATCAAGGATCAGGCCTTTGAAGTGGAAAAGGTCAAGAAAAGCGAATGGGGAATGATCTTAGACCCCATCACGATTGGCCCCAAGGCACGCGTCGCTGAGGCGATGGAGCTGATGAAGAATTATAAAATCTCAGGCATCCCCGTCACGGTAAGCGAAGGGGGCGGAAATAAACTGGTGGGGATTCTCACCAATCGCGATTTGAGATTTGAAGAGGATTACTCACAACTTGTTGAAACGCGCATGACTCCTACGCCTTTGGTTACCGTTCCTGAAGGAACGACGCTCGTGCAAGCAAAACAGATTTTGAAAGAACGTAGAGTGGAAAAACTTCCGGTTGTGGATGCAAAGGGTTTTTTGAAAGGCTTGATTACGGTCAAAGATATTCAAAAAACGCGGGAATTTCCTCATGCAAACAAAGATTCGTTTGGGAGACTTCTCGTGGGCGCCGCCATTGGAGTGGGCGCGGAGTCGATGGCGCGAGCCGACGCGCTCACCGAGGCGGGGGTGGATGTTCTTTTTCTAGATAGCGCGCACGGGCATTCTAAAGGAGTGCTCACGGCGGTTGCAGAGCTTAAGCGTAGGTTTGGCGATCGAGTGGAGATCGTCGGTGGAAACGTCGCAACTTATGAAGGCACGCTCGCTTTGATCGACGCGGGTGCGAATGCTGTTAAAGTCGGGATTGGTCCGGGTTCGATTTGTACCACTCGAGTGATTGCGGGCATCGGGGTGCCGCAGCTTTTTGCCGTGACTGATTGTGCGCGCGCGGGACGCGAGCGCGGAGTGCCCGTGATTGCAGACGGTGGAATCAAATTCAGTGGAGATATCTCCAAAGCGCTGGCAGCCGGCGCGAATGCTGTCATGATTGGTTCCCTTTTTGCGGGCACGGATGAGTCCCCAGGCGAGGTCGTTTTCTATCAGGGTCGCTCGTATAAAATGTATCGGGGGATGGGGAGCCTAGGCGCCATGGCTCAAGCGCAAGGCTCAAAAGACCGCTATTTTCAGAGCGATGTGGACGAAGTCGGAAAATTGGTGCCCGAGGGGATTGAAGGGCGAATCCCTTATCGCGGCTCTCTGTCATTTAATGTGCATCAGCTCTTAGGGGGCTTACGTGCCGGCATGGGCTATTGTGGCGCCCCCACGATTGAGAAACTTCAACAATGCGCGCGCTTCGTTCGGATCACCGATCGGGGGTTGGCTGAGAGCCATCCGCATGATGTGGAGGTCACGAAAGAGGCTCCGAACTACAGGTTGGACCGAAGGTAGGTTATGAAGAAACATCCCGCGGTCGTGATTTTAGATTTTGGTTCGCAATACACCCAGCTCATTGCCAGACGGGTGCGGGAGATTGGCTTTTTTTCCGTCATTTTGCCTGGCGATACCACGCTTGAAAAAATTCACGCACAAAACCCGCAAGCCGTGGTGCTTTCGGGGGGGCCGGCTTCAGTCTATGATGAAGGGGCGCCTGGTTTGCCTGAGGGTTTATTGGAGTGGCAGCTCGCAAATTCGGTTGCAGTCCTGGGAATTTGTTATGGCATGCAACTCCTCACACGCTCTTTGGGTGGCGAGGTCAAGCAGGCGGAAGTGCGCGAGTATGGACCGATGCGCGTGATTCCTGAAAAGGGCTGTGCGCTTTTTCCCATCATTGATCCGGAGGCAAAACTTGATTCGCGTTTTGTGGTGCCTCTGTGGGAGCCTTTTTCGGCATGGATGAGCCATGCGGATGAAGCCACCACCTTGCCGGAGGGATTTGTGGTTTCGGCTAGAAGTGAGGCAGGCTCCGTGGCCGCGATTGAGAATAAGGCGCGGAAAATTTTTGGTCTGCAGTTTCATCCCGAAGTAACCCATACGGAGCGCGGCAAGGATTTGCTCTCGCACATTTTTATTAGACTTGCGCATCTTGTGCCGGATTGGGATTTGAGTTCGCTTGTCGAGGATCGGGTGAAAGAGATCCGGGCGCGCGTGGGGATTGAGAAGCACGTGCTGTGTGCGCTTTCAGGTGGTGTGGATTCGACCGTGGCCGCCGTGCTTGTTCATCGGGCCATCGGGCCCAGGCTGCACTGTGTGTTCGTCGATAACGGGCTGTTGCGCTTTGATGAACGTAACCGAGTGATGGCGCTTTTTAAGGAGCACTTGGATCTGCCGGTGACGTGTGTCGATGCGGGGGCGAGGTTTCTCTCGAAACTTGCGGGGGTCGAAGATCCGGAGAAGAAGCGCAAAATCATTGGCGCCGAGTTTATTACGGTCTTTGATGAAGAGGCAAAAAAGATCGCAGCCGAAATCGGACATTTGCCGGAGTTCTTAGTGCAAGGCACGCTTTATCCGGATGTGATTGAATCGTCTCCGGGGCACAAACACGCGGCCACGATTAAGTCGCATCACAATGTGGGGGGGCTGCCCAAGGACATGAAGTTTCAGTTGCTTGAGCCGTTTCGCGATCTTTTCAAAGACGAAGTGCGCGAGGTGGGCCGGCGCCTACTTGTACCCGAGGATTTTATTGGTCGCCATCCGTTTCCGGGGCCGGGGCTTGCGGTGCGCGTGATTGGGGATATTACGTTTGAGCGGTTGGAGATTCTGCGCGCGGTGGATGAGATCTTTATTGAGTCGCTTAAAGAGTACGCGCTTTATGAAAAAATTTGGCAGGCATTTGCCGTGTTTCTGCCCATTAGGAGTGTGGGCGTGCAAGGCGATGGTCGGACGCACGATCACGTGGTGGCGCTGCGGGCTGTAACTTCAAGCGATGGGATGACGGCGGATTGGTATCCGTTTGAGCCGGAGTTTCTCGCGCGCGTGTCTTCGCGGATTTGTAACGAAGTGCGCGGCGTGAATCGCGTAGTGTATGATGTGAGTTCGAAGCCGCCGGCCACGATTGAGTGGGAGTGAGGAGTGGGGTTAGATTTCTTTTTTTAGCTTGCGCTCGATGAACTGATTTAGGCTCAAATCTTCGGACATCGCACGGGCGGTTAAATCGCGGTGAAGATCTTGGCTGATTCGAAGGGGGACTTTGCCCGAAAACTTGCGTTCCGAAAGCGCAGGAGGATATGGTTTTTTTTGGTCATCCAATGTTTCCATATACACAGCGATAGCTTCTTCTGCGTGGACAGCAGCTTCTTCTATTGAATTGCCGTCTGTCACACAACCCGGGAGTTCTGGTACGCGCGCCACATAGCATTTATCTGCATCGCTCCACGCGATATCCACTCGGTACTTGAAAGGGGCTTTTAGTTTATGTTTCATGCGTGGATTATTTTGGCCTCTGCCAGAGCACATTGTTGGCTAGTTTGATTGCGACGTGTCCATCATCTTGTAGAACTAGATATGCGCCAGAATTGTTGCCGGTGTCTGAGGACCAGATGGAAGACATGGTCTTCCCTGAAATTATCGCCAGATTGCCCGTGATTTGCATTGCCGCCATGGAGTTTGGAACCAGGGGACTCCCTTCCCAGTTTGTGGCCCATAGTGCTAATCCTTGCTTGTCATAGAGGACTAGGTTTCCGTCTCCTTGCATGGACAAAGTGTAGTTCCCGTTACACGATGAAATGGCCTTGGTAGTGCCGAGATTTGCTCCTGATGCGAGCGTTGTTTCGCAGGCTTGAGATCCACCCGGGAAAGGAATTTCTGTGGCGCTCTCGTATTCGGAAGTTTTTCCAATACCTAATTGACCAAAGGTATTTTGGCCCCAGCATCTGATTTTCCCGCCCGTAGTCAGGCCACAGGTATGAAATCCTCCTGATGTAATCGATGTAAAGTCCGTATAAGGATTGTTTGAAGCGTTGTCTACATTAACAGGGAAGTCTTTGGGTGCATCTCCTGAAGTGTGGTTTCCAAGTTGATGAGAGTTGTTATTTCCCATGCAACTGCCTTTGTGCTGACTCTTGTCGAGCAGGCACAGGTGCTCCTCCCCAGCACTAATGCTGTCGGCCAGGAACTTGGTGTCTTGTGCTCGAAGTTGACTCACATCAAAACTAGGGATCATCGGCTTGTCTTTCCAATCGGGATCAGAAGGCGCCCATTTTCCCCAACACCAAATGTTGCGAGTTGAAGTGATTGCACACGAAAAAGCGTATCCCAGGGAGATGTTGTTAGGGCGCACGCTGTTTGGCAGGAGTAGCAGCGTCTTCTTTTGCTGTCCTTGTTGCTGTCATTGTATATAGAAATGGAGTCATCGTGTTGAACATCGATATAAGCGATACAAGATCGCCTGGTTTGGTGATGGCTTGATCTGGTGGTACATCAATCTCCGTAATCTTCTTGACCTCAGGTCTTAACCATACATCCTTCGAAGAAGTGTTTTTTATAACGATGACTCCGCTGTCCTGAACGGTTAAATAGGCGCCAGCATTTTCTGCGCTGTTAGTGGCCGAGGCCCAGAGCGCTTTGAACTCGAGTGTCGGTTTGTTGTTATAAACAACAAAATTGCCATCGTCCTGCATCGAGGCAGAAGAGCCTTTGTTGTTATACAGCGCCCCTATCTCTAGGTTTATGGCCCATAGAGCCGACTGTGCACTATTGTACAGAACAAGATTTCCGTCCTCTTGCATGACTAAAACATACGCTTTGTTACACGAATAAATCGGGTTTTTTGAATCTAATGTTTTACCTGATGCCAAAATGTTCGTGCCATTGCACTCATCGAGGACGTAGTCCTTCTTGTCATCAAATGTTTTCTGAACGCTGCAATCGCACGTGCCGAGTTGATGGATCTGCGGGGCGGCGCATTCATTTGTGCAGCCAGATGCTGTGACCGTTTTTTGATCGATACACTGATTCACAAGATCACTCATCTGATCTGCAATTGCGGGGTCAACGCAATCTTTAACCTCCAATTTGCCCGGGCAGTACGCAGCGAGGGCAGCGGTGTAGCAAGTCGTGCAGAGCTGGTAATTTACAGTTTGCGCAGGTAAAAATGCACATTGTCTTTGAGCGCTGTCTAGAACGACGGCCGCAGCGCTCGTATTTGATTTTGAATCTTTAGTGCTGGTTTCTCCGGGAGTAGTGGTTCCTTCGGTGCCCGCTTTTAATGCGGTAGAATGCGCGAAGTTGCCTTGTTGCTCGTTGAGGCATGCACCTAGCAGGAACCAAACAGGAAGAATTGCGAGGCGTATGGTTTTGTGGCGACCCAAGAAAGAAACGCGATAATTGTTTGTTTTTGACATTTGAAATCCCCCAACACAAATCGTACGCTCAATAGTTGACGAAAGCAATACAGTACTTTTCTGGCTCCATCAAACGAATTGCCTCAAAATATCTGTTACTTAGATGCGGTGCGCAGTTTTGGTTGAATTACCTGGTAGCGTCACTATCCCGCACTCTGTCAGAATATCGGTTACCACAACTTAGATTTTGGAACGGATTGC
>JBBCAV010000009.1:0-4640 GCA_051382305.1 Bdellovibrionota bacterium FG-2 | reverse complement strand
TGGTTGCGATTGAACATTTGAAAACAGAAAATTCACACAAAAACATGTCAACACTTTTTTTATTTTTATGAAAATAAATTAGACGGCTGGCCAATTACCCATAGCCTAGCTGTCCGTAGAAGTTGTACCCCCAACAACTGATGTCTCCCGTCGCAAAAAGTGCGCAGGTATGGTTGCCACCCGCGCTCAATTGAACCACTGAGTTGCCGCCCAAATTTACGTCGCCCGCGATTGCCGGAATTTCATCATCTCCAATGTCATTTGTGTTTCCATAGCCCAACTGTCCAAAAAAGTTATCCCCCCAACATCGCACGTTTCCATTGGCCAAGAGGGCGCACGAATGGAAGTCGCCTGAAACCACTTGAATAGCCCTCGAAATCGCAACGATCGCAATGGCTTTGCTCGCGCTCAGTGAGCCCGAAGCGCCGGGTGCGGGAAGGGTGAGATTTGCGTTTACACCTAGCGCGCTTGTGATGGTGCCTGCCGTGGTTAGGGAGGATGTTGAAGCATAATCAAGAGCGGTCGTATCATTGAGAACTTGCGCCGTGTATCTAAACTCGAGAGCATCTTCTCCACTCGTGCCCACGTAGGTCGCTAAAGCTGCACCATTTCCGGCATTCACTGTGAGTGCAGGCGTTCCCGAAATAGTGATTTTTTCTGAGAAGCGAACAATCAGATCAATGACCTTCCCAGTGGTGTAGGTACCTGATGCCACACTGCTGGTGACCGATAAAACCGATGGCGTGACCTGAGGCGATGGACTCGCGGCCGGCGAAGGAGACGGCGTCGAAGAGGCAGACGCCTCGGGGGACGGGCTGGGAGTAGTAGTAATTCCCTCTGCAGCTCCGCTCTCAGGCGGGACGCTGCTGGATTCAGGTGCGGGATTTAAGGCACGATTAGGACGGACGGTGCAAGAGGCTGCACAAAGAAGCACGAAGACCATGAGTGAGTAAAAAACCCCAGTTATTTTCAAAAAAAACTCCGTTACCATTAGTATAACTTCGAACGGAGTAATAACGAAGAAAATTAGTCAGGTAATTGGCCTAGAGTGTCTCATGCGACACAGATGGAAATAAATGGCGAAAAAGCCGCAGCGAAACCAAATATTTGGCCATTTATATGATGGAGCTGAAACTTCCCGTGCGCCATATTGCGCGGTCCGATGAAAGTGCCTCTGCGAGTTTCAGCGTTATAGGATTCTATGCAAACCTCCCAAACAACGCTGCCCGTGTTGCCGGGCACGGACTTCCAACACGCCTCTTTGATCACCCAAATCTCAAGCGGTGAAAGCGGCAGCTTGCGCTCCTCATTATTTGAAATACGATCGCTCACACGATGGGATACCGCACGCGTTGAGAATTCTAGATCCACTCCGACACCGAGCAGCTGATGTGACTGCCCTTCTGCCGGAGAGTCTGGGTAGGCCGCACCAATAGCCACCGTTCTATTGCGGGTGTGAGAAATACTACTAAAGATTGCCGACGTCCGAGCGCCCTGGCCAACCAGGGCTTCTCGTACGTGCGCCTCGCAACGACGAGACTCCCTCCATTGCTTCTTTGAATCCAATGAATCCATCAAATTTTGGGAAAAATAGACTGCGGTCGTGTATTCGGGCAAGAAACTTTGCCAAGCGCACGCCAACCCACCGGGCTCAGCATCTATTTGATTTGTATTAACTTTCTCCATCAAAGCCCCTACACTCCTTCATCATAACACTCGCCCGTAGCTCCTGGCGCAACACCTGAAAAAAATTTTTTATGACACACTTGATCATTTTGAATAAAAATATTAATATTTCTTAAGTAACACGTTTTTCAACAAAGGAAGTACCCAATTGTCACCCTCAAGAAAACCTCGCAAATCGCAGAGCAAATCCCAACACAACCCCGAAGCCTCCTATGAACAACTGTGGACCTTTTTTGTGGCAGCCGCTGTCACCGCGTTTGCGCTCCAACAATTAGTTGCACCAAAAGATGTCATCGTCCATGGCCACTCAGATTTGACCTCCGCAGAATCCACAGTTCTAGTCCCAGAATTGCCGTTCGTTAAATAGGCCTGGCGATTGCAGAACCCCTAACCAGTGGAAATAGGTTCCACGAAGTGGCCCGGAGGTAACAGGTTCGCCCTTCGGGCCATTCTTATTTTCCCGTACTGCCAAACCCACGACTCCCGCGAACCGAGTCATCGAGCTTCACAACTTCAACGGGATTGAGCAGCAAAACCGGGAAAATCAACAACTGCGCTACGCGCTCTCCTTTTTTCAAATGCACAGCTTCAGCTGAGAGATTCCATAAGACAATGCGAATTTCACCTCGATAACCCGCATCGATTACACCCCCCGCGCATTTCAGCCCCTTTTTTGCCAAAGACGAACGATCAGCCACAAGTCCCACCGAACCCTCAGGGAGAGCCACCGCGATTCCTGTTTCGAGCACCGCTCCGGCACCCGGCTCTAACGAAACGTCTTTGTTGCAGTAAAGATCTAAACCCGCATCATGCGCATGCGCTCGCGAAGGGAGCGTCGCATCAGGGATTAAGCGAAGCGTTTGCAACAAATTCCGACTATCTTCATGATTTAGTTCCATGTCATACTCCTTAGATCGTGACTCTAACCTCGTTACCTCAAGCCATTTTATTTGACCACGACGGAGTGCTCGCCGCAAGTGAGCCCTTGCACTGGTCTGCGTGGGAGGCCCTGCTTGCTGAACTAGGCATCCCTTACAACAACGCAGAAATGCGCAGCTTCATCGGAAAGACCGCGCCCGAAATTTTGGTCACCCTGCTGAATCGCCACAACCCCGGCTGGGACGCCTCTAAATACAACGTCATTCAGCTGGCCGGACGAAAAGCGGATCTCTACCTAGAGCTCTCTCGTACCCAACTTCAGACATACCCCGGTGTTCAAGAGGGACTTCAGTGGCTCAAATCGGAGCGAATCAAAACCGCGGTCGTTTCAAACGCGAGACGAAGAGAACTTGAAACCACGATCAGGCAACTGGGCCTCTTTGATTTACTAGACGTTATCGTCTGCCGCGAGGATGTCAGCTCCCCAAAGCCTGATCCCGCGATGTATCTCTTTGCGGCCACTTCACTCGGAATTCAACCCCGCAACTGCATCGCAGTTGAAGACTCACCCCCCGGGCTCGAAGCGGCGATCATGGCGCAAATTCCGACGGCGGCGGTGCTTACGAATTTTAATCGAAACGCCCTTGAAACCCCCGTTCCGGGTCGCCCGGAACTGAAACCCTCCTGGATTGGAGATTCACCTCAGGATTTTTTTGCGTGGCTTAGGAGCCGCTGTCCAATCTCCTGAATTGCGACCACATGCTGCTCGTTTTTCGCGAGATCCTTGAGTATCAGGTTTCCCTGCGCAAACTCGGTCTCGCCAAAAAGAACAGCGAAACGAGCCCCATGCTTGACGGCTTGTTTGAGCTGCACCCCAAAACCCTCGGCCGCAAGTGGCGTCATCACCCGAAAACCCAAGCTCCTTAATTCGCGCGCAATTATTTCTGCCACTGGCCGAAACTCGACCTTAGGAAGACTTACAAAAACTTCAGCTGCGGCCGGAAACTCAGGCAAGAGTTTATGGGTCTCCAAGAAATTTCGCATCGAAACATCGCCCATCCCAAAACCCACGCCAGAAAGTTTTTGATTCCCGAAAAGACCGATCAAATTATCATAACGGCCGCCGCCGAACATGGCGCGCCGATTCTCGGGCGAATTGTCGTACATTTCGAATACGGTTCCCGTGTAATAATCGAGTCCGCGCATAATGGTCGGATCAAACACGACTTGTTCACCCACGCCGGATTCTTTCAGAAATGCAAAAAGCGACTGCAGCTCCTGAACCCCTTCGCAAGGCATCGCACGCGCCGTTTCTTCAAAACTGGCTTTAAAAAAATCCTCAAGCCGCGTGCGTTGTTCCGCTCCAAGGCCGAGATCGGAAAGCCATTTCGCATAAGCCTCTTCACCGATTTTCGCGCGCGCATCAATCGCCTTCGTTACTTTGAGGCCGGTTTCGGCGGGCAAACCTAAAGTTGCCGTAATCAAATGATCCATCAGTCGACGATTATTCACTCGAATCGAAACGTGGGAATCACCCCCGAAGCCTTTGATAATGTCAAAGGCCAGCGTCAGCACTTCGGCATCAGCCAAAAGCGCATCGCCCCCCAAGACATCGACATTGAGTTGCCAATGCTCGCGCAAACGCCCCCGCTGAGGACGCTCATAGCGCCAAAGATTGGGGAAACTATACCAACGAATCGGACGAGGAAGTTCATGAATTTTTGAAGCCACCATGCGCGCAAGCGTCGGCGTCATCTCAGGGCGAATCGCCATCTTGCGCTCGCCGCGATCCATAAGCCAATAGAGCTGCTGATTAACAATCTCCTCACCCGTTTTGGCCGCATAGAGCTCAAAAGGCTCAAGCATGGGCCCATCATACTCTTGATAGCTATAACCCTCTACCACGGCTCTCATACGGTTAAACATCCACTTCTGGATGGCCATGTCGTGAGGGAAAAAATCCCGAGTTCCTTTATAGGGCTGCGTAGTTAAAGTCATTTTCTCTCCAATCGGCTCAGGTCCGTATTGACTCAGAAAGAAGTGCTACCAAGCTGCGGGGCATTGATTTTACATAA
>JBBCAV010000008.1:0-11590 GCA_051382305.1 Bdellovibrionota bacterium FG-2 | reverse complement strand
TCCTAATCTGTTCATGGGTAATCGGCTTCAATACCTTCCGCTTGCCCTTCTGCTTGACGATGTGTAGTTGAGACATGAGTGGTTCCTTTCCTTGCCGGGTTTCCGGCGGGTTAGTTCTCTTTGGCTGGGTAACCGAGAGAGTGAACCACTCAACTTTAAATTTCAACTAACCGAGGGACGACCTGCAAGAAACCCTCTGCTCTTCTCTTTTGTCCGATTTCTTGCAAATACCTGCCTTCGTCGCTCCGAAGCACTCAGGTTAAAATGGACCGATATTGATCGATCCGCTGGCTTTATTCATGTTCGAGAAAGCAAGAATGGAAAACCGCGAACTATTCCCATGGAAAACGCCGCTTGGGACTCAATAAAGGACTTTAATCGTAAGGTCGAGTACGTCTTCAAAGGTCAAAAAGGATTCTGTCAGCATAAAGATTCGTTTCTTCGTCCCCTAAAAAGAGCCGCAAAACGTGCAGCGATCGACAAGCGAATTGGCATCCACACGCTTCGCCATAGCTACGGGAGCAACAAGATCCGCGCCGGATGGGGCTTAAAAAAGGTTTCGATGATCCTCGGGCACTCCGATATCAGCATGACCTCGAATATCTACACTCACCTTTTAGATGGAGATCTTAAGGTTCAAGATGATTTTCGTTTTGACAATCGAGCCGCTTCAGAAAATAGTGAGAGGGTGACGGCGCTCTTTACAGAATTTGTATCAACTCTCGCACAGCAATCTGGAATCTCGTCTAAAAACCTAGAGAATTGCCTCGATACGGCTATGAAACGAACCAGTTCAGCGAAGATTAAGGGAGATGTTGCGAGTTCTGCCGACATCAATCGAGATTCAACAACATCATCAAAAGGGGCTGAGTTTGTTACATTAGTGTCTCACAGCCCTATGGAGCGGTGTGCAGACGAAAGTGCTGACCCCTCGGATCAGCAAGACAACCTCAATAATAACGGGAAGTTGCCATTAAAAAAATGGCGAGCCCGACTGGGGTCGAACCAGTGACCTTCAGCTTCGGAGGCTGACACTCTATCCAACTGAGCTACGGGCTCGTACTTAGAGAACTAGCATAACCCGATTTCTTTGGCCAGCCCCTAAGGGCTTATTGGCCTCTCCCCAAAAATAAAGCCCCCCACCCGAACATGGGTCGCCCCTTCTCGAATCGCCATCTCAAAGTCCGATGACATCCCCATGGACAATGCCCCTTGAGTCAACGCACCTGCGCGCAAACTTAACTCCCGAAGTCGCCTAAAGGCAATCGCCGGATCCCCTTCCTCCGAAGGGACGCACATCAATCCTTGAACCGAAATCCCGGGTAAACGTGCGATTTCTTCAAGCCCACCCAAAACATCACTGGACTTGAACCCCGCCTTACTCGGCTCCTCATCAATATTCACTTCCACGAAGATTGGCAACGCCTCGGGCGCACCCCAGCGCTTGGAGATTTCGCGCGCAAGCTTCACCGAATCCACCGAATGAATCGAAATCACCCAAGGAAGCAGCGCTTTGACTTTGTTAGTTTGAAGATGACCGATGAAATGCCACCGCATTTCCCCGCACCCACGCCGCTTTAACTCCCCCGCACGCTTCACCAAATCTTGAACATAACTTTCGCCAAAATCTCGATGCCCCAAACGATAGAGCGCTTCAACAGAATCATCGGTTTGAAACTTACTCACGGCAACGAGGGTCACCACCTGCCCCGGCCTGGAAGCGCCCACAATGCGCGCGCAAACCCCTCGGTAATTTTCATCAAGCCCGCTACTCACACCTTAACCCAAAAGATCCAAGCGCTTGGCATTGGCATTGCCCTTGAGCGCAAACAGCGGCAGCCCAAACTGGTCCTCAAGATCTCCGAGCAAATGAGAAACAGGCAGACCCACGACATTGGTATAACTACCCACTATCGATTCAATGAGCGCCATCCCTAATCCTTGAGCCGCATAAGAGCCTGCTTTATCCATCGGCTCACCTGTTGCGACATAATTCACGATATCCTCACGAGACAATTTCCGAATACGAACCCGACTTGAAACAACACGCAAAATTCGCCGCCGATCCCCGCCGGAGAGAATGCCCCTCGATACCGCCAAAACACAATAAGCCGTATAAACGGTATGCGTTTTCCCAGAAAGCAACGCTAACATCTTCTTCGCCTCTAAAACGCTTCGCGGTTTTCCCAAAACCCTCTTACCGTCCGGCGCGATGACAATTGTATCTGCCGCAATGATAAGGGCCGCGCCGAATCGCCGTAGACTTGCCTCTTCGAGTGAGGCAGCCTTTTCATGCGCAAGTCTTCGAACCATTTCACGGGGAGATTCCCCCTTTTTTCTAATTTCGCGCACATTGGGTGATTCAACAAAAAATTCCAGCCCCATTTGCTTGAGCAAGTCCGACCTTCGAGGCGAAGTTGACGCCAAGACAATGGGTACGGCCAGCAAATCTTCTTTACCCATGATAAATCTCCTAACGATCAATCTGTGTCACAAGAAACCGAAACTGATCTTTGAATTCGCGATAATTTTGGGTCTTCTGAAACAAAACTGTCACTGCAGTTCTCTGTTTAGGCTGACTATTGAAAATAAAACTCCCTCCAAGCTGAAACACCGTCGCGAGCCCAATTCCGGCCGAAGCACTGGTCATGCGCACTTTGTAATCTTCAGCAGTATAACTCTTGGAAACATACTGGAGCATTCTCGCTTTATCCAAGCTCCCAAAATGATCAACGACGCTTATTCCTACATAGACCCCATCAAAACCCAGCTGCATTTCCACCGAAGCCGTACCCTCAAGCTGAATCTCTGCGGAACGCGGGAGCGAATTGTAAATCATCTTCCCCTTTTCATCCACCGGAGCATCAAAAATCGCATTCATAATCAATTCATCCACAGCGTTTGCGATCACTAACGAAACGCGGGACTGAAACTTTGCTGCACGAAGATAATTCTTTACCGCCTCGACGGCATCAGCTTTTTGCAGCGAAGACCCCAGAGTTACTTTTTGAATTTGCGCGCCTTCTTTGAGAAACGAACCCAAACCCGGCTGACCGGTCACACACTTGAAGCGAACGGTCTTCCCATAAATCGCACCTGAAACCTTGGCATCGCCGTAATTTCTTAAAATAAAATTTCCAAACAAAGGACTTTTCAGCAGATAGAGGACTCGATCCAGACTTTCGGTACACAAAAAATGGATATGATTCGGATCTAAATGGTCCGAAAAAATTCCAATCTTCTCTTGAATCACATCCTCAAACTCACGATAACCCTGTTCGGACGCAACGTTATAGAAAATCACACAAGCGCCATGATCCGAAATAAAATCAACGGCCGCCCGAACGTTCGCGGCAACTCGCAGAGTTAACCCCGCAACCCTCGCCACTTCTGAAGCGAAAGTCTGGTCATCTACGTTTTCCGAAATGAGAAGGAGAGTGTTGACCACTGAACTTTATCTGGCCAGAAACCCAAAATATTCCTCAGGAATATCGTCAAAAACGGCCTTCCCGCCACACTTAGTGCACTTCAGTTCCGGAACCTTGAGCTGGAGCTTCTTCAAATCCTCGGTCTTGAAAAGACCCGCAAGTTCGCTTTTACAAGTGGTACAAGAAAAAGGCACGAAAATAGACTCCACAACCCCACCACAAACAAAGTTGGAAATCAAATTGATCTGCTCGACAATCGCAGTCGAGCATTCCAGGAATCTGATCTGAGTGCCTTTTTGCTGAGCCTGCTGAAAGTATTTAATCCAGGTCTTAACACCCACAGAGTTGATTCTTGGAATCTCTTTACAGACGACATGAAGCTCTGCAGGCGGAGGGCCAATCAATTGGTCAAAATTCACGCTTTCCTCAATTGAGCCTACAATTCGAACGACCAAAACATTGCCTTTTTGCTCTTTTGTCACATTTACCAAGGGGGGCCTCCAGTTTCTTTTCTAAAGAGTTGAAATATCATTAAATGTTAGTGAAAATAGAGCCGTGGATCAACAGCAATTTAAAATCTCTCGTCCAATTGGGACAAAACTTCTGGTTAGCGTTGTTTTGCTGCTCACAGGTGTCATTGTCTTTTTGAATGTTTCCACGATCTTGCTCATTAAAGAAGATAAGCGCGCTTACATTTATCAAGCGCAAAGTTCCCAAGCCGCGCTGGCCGGCAGAGAGTTTGTCAATCGCATGCGCCATGCGCTTGACACTGTGAGACTCTCCCTCACGACCGTAGACCCGCGAAAGCCCGTTACCAAGGAAAACCAAACTGCACTGCGTTCGTTAGTCTCAAATCAGTCCGACATCGCAGGCCTTCGCATTGTCTATATCGACAAGAAAACCGGCAAAACCACCCCTTTCACCGACGCACTCAAGGAAACATCCAAAGGCGAGACCCTGAGTTTTGATCTCGAACCAGAGTGGTTACAGACCGTGCTTCCCAAAATCATGACACAGGGTTTTGCCTTCCTGAATCTATCCAAGACGGGCGCAAACATAGGCCTTGGAGTCCTCGTCGCCGACATGAATCTCAAAGATAACGCGGCCGGTATGCCGCTCGCCATCGGCTTTGTGCCCCTTGCGGATTTTGCAAACGAACTAGGACGACTCAACCTTACCATTACGACTGACACCGGCTGGGTTCTTTACGACAGCGACCCCGCGGTCACGTTTGCTCGTAAAAACATTTTGGATGACCCATTGCTTCAATCCTCGCTTGGCTCTCGTGTCACTGCAGGAGCCCTCGAGTATGATTTCGCCAACACCCACTATTTAGGAAGCTACGTTCAACCCGGTCTTGATCTATTGGTGCTCACCCGTACCGAGTGGCAAAAAGCCATGCGCGCGACCTATACCATGACCGAGAAGTTTATCCTCTTAGGTCTGATGGCCATTGGCGCGGCTATCCTGTTTGCGATCTTCTTCTCCAAAAGCCTGACCGCCCCTATCTATCGACTTTATGAAGCCACCAAGGAAGTCGCTAAGGGGAACTTTAACCTCAGTCTCAAGAGCAAGAGCAAAGATGAAATTGGTGCACTCACTCACTCTTTCAACTCAATGTCCAAAGAGATCAACAACCTGATTCATGAGCGCGAAGAAAAAGTCCGCTTAGAGAATGAAATGGCAATCGCCTCCACCGTACAGCAAACGTTGATTCCCCCTTCCTATTTTCGCAACGACAACATTCTCATTCACTCACACTACCAACCTGCTGCCGAATGCAGCGGCGATTGGTGGGGGTTTTTCGGCGTGGACGACAAACTTGTTCTCATGATTGCAGACGTGACGGGGCATGGTCTTTCAAGTGCCCTCATTACGGCCTCTGCCCGTGGCTGTGTAAGTATGATGCATAAGCTTGCGCAAGAAGACCCCGATTTCAGTTACTCTCCCAGTTCGATGCTCTCTTTTGCAAATCGCGTGATATACGATGCCTCGCTTTCCAAAATCATGATGACTTTTTTCATCGGCGTTTTGGACTTCAAGCAAAAAACACTCAACTATTCCAGTGCCGGTCACAACCCCCCTTGGCTCTTTAAGAAGGAGGGAGGTGCTTTTGCACTCAAGAGCATGACCTCGATGGGCAATCGATTAGGCGAGAACAAAGAAGCGATCGATTTTGAAGAGAAGACTGTGCCGATTGCAGAGGGAGATATCTTCTTTCTTTATACTGACGGCATTCTGGAGGGGAAAAACCTAGAGGGTGACCAGTTTGGAAAAAAAAGAACTCGCAAACTCGTGGAGGCGTCCCTCCCGCTCGGACCCGAAAAAGTCATCGAATCCCTCATGAAGGATTTCATGGAATACAACACAGGTAAGCCCCTAGACGACGACGTCACGCTCGTTGCGGCGACCCTATTTCCGGGAAAAGAGTGGACGGCTTAAACCATGCGTTCCTTGGAATTTAGAAAATGGGAAATCCTGCTCATTTTTATAGGGCTCACACTCTTGGGCGGAGCCAGTTTCCTCTATTTTTCTGATGTCTCATTGCGAGCGCTTTTCTTAGGCATGAAGGATGATGAGTCACAGGAACGCGTAGGTATTGTCGGAGAAAAAGCAGGAAAACTCAGACGCCAAGTCACCGGCGAAGCGGAGTTCAAGAGTATTGAGCCGCAATCCGTTCTTTTCAATAATGACACCGTTGTCACAGGCCCTGAGTCACGCACAAAGCTTGTACTGGATGATCAAAGCACAATCTCCTTGGATTCGAACACCATGATTCGACTCGCCTTTGAATCACGCTTCTCATTGACAGGCATTTCGCGTGACTCCATCATCCAAGTCATTAGCGGACGAGTAAGCGGTGAATCGAAGACCAAGAAAATCATCTTAAGATCGCGTGAGAAAGACATCGCCATCGACAAGAATCAAAAAGAGGTCATTCAAGTTGCGCCCCCTTCTCCGATGGTCCCCAAAGTTTCACCTCGACCCATTCCTTCGCCCATTCCCGCACCCTCCCCTTCGGCTATACCCGTTCAGATCACGCTTTTAACTCCTTCTGACGGCCAAATACTTAAAATTGAGCCAGGGAGCCTCAAGCCTGAAAAAAACGTGGAGCTCAGCTTTTCCGTTAGCCCCGTTCAGACTCCTCTTGAGATTTCCTTGGTTCGAATTGAGGGCAGCTCAAAACAAGAGCTCTTCCGAGAAGCAATCAAGACCCAAGCAGGCAAAGGCGCCAAGCTCTGGATCGCGCACAATCCGGGGATCTACGAATGGGAAGTGGATCGCGCTCATGACACAGGCAAAGGTGGAAACGAGTCGGCACAGGGACGCTTTAGCATCGAACCTCAGTTTGAAGGAATTCAGCTTCAGGAACCCCTCGTCGGAGGCACGGTTGCGAGGTCGAATCGCATTCAAGGCAATCGCCTCAAAAGCTTCGATCTAACTTTCCGCTGGAACCCCTATAAAGAAGCTAAAGAGTACGTCATTCGCGTTTCAAATGGCGAAAACCAAATTTTGATAGAGAAGAAGACCAAAGCCACGCGCTATGAATTCAACAAAAACAAAATTCTTCTAGGTACAGTCTTCTACTCTATTGAAGCAAAGCTTGAAAATGGGTTTATCGTCCAATCTCCCAAGAAGGAGTTCACTTTTACTTTCTTACCCCCGATGCTAACCCAGCCTCGTGACAAAGCCGAGCTCGCGAATCGAGCCCTCCTCACTTGGCAAAAAACGAACTTCACCGGGAGTTATGTTTTAGAAATTTCCGGGGATTCAGAGTTTAAGAAAATCATTCTGCACAAAGAGCAGAAAGAGAACTTCTACGTCTTCACTTCACCCGAAATACGCCACTATTGGTGGCGAGTACAAGGCATCGCTCAGGGCGTGAAAAGTGATTTCTCAAAACCCCTATCCTTCACGATCAAAAAACCGTAAAATGATAGTTCTCTAAGCCTGCGGAGGTAAACGCTTGGTAGGGTCCTCGTCATCGACACCCTTGCCCTCAAGTCCTCGCTTGAAAGCTCCGATCCCTTTACCCAAAGCATGCCCAAGCTCTGGTAGCCTTCGACTACCGAACAGCAAAATCACCACCGCGACCACAATCAAATGACCAAGACTTAAGCCAAACATGGACATTTCTTAACCAAAAGAGGGGGTAGCGTCAAACACCATTATCAGTTATTATCAAGACGCTATGGCCGCATCTGAATTTCAATGTACTGTCCAAGGTTTTCGTATGCTTACCCCTACGGTGTTCGAGCTCACATTTTCAGCCGATCGCCCCATTCCCTTCCTCGCAGGCCAGTTTGCGAGCGTCGTCATCCCTGACGCTGGGCCTGGAGGCCGAAGTTTGAGGCGGGGCTATAGCATCGCCTCTCCTCCCGAATTTGACCTGATCGAACTCTGTGTCAAGGTCGTCGAAGAAGGTCCAGGCTCTGGCTATCTGGCAAAACTTCGCCCCGGCGATGTTTTCAAGGCCGTCGCCCCCTATGGGGATTTTGTCTTTAGGCCCCATCTCGAGCGAACCCCGGTCTTTATTGGAACCGGAACTGGCATCGCTCCCATCCGCTCCATGCTGCTCTCCAAACAGTATTCAGACAATGCCCCTGCCAAGGCCGTTTGCATTTTTGGGGTTCGCCATGAATCCGAACTTCTCTATGTCAAAGAACTCTGTGCACTGGCCACCGTCGAGTGGATTCCCACCGTTTCGCAACCCGGCGATCAGTGGGACGGATACCGAGGCCGCGTGACGGACTACTTGCGAACGCTAGGCCAAGATTTCCCATGGAAAAAATCCGAATATTTCATCTGTGGAAACGGCGCAATGATTCAAGAGATCAAGAGTATTCTTGATGAAAAAGGCGTAGAGAAAAGCGCAATCCACCAAGAGAAATATTATTAAATCACTCGTATCTTAACGCTTCGATCGTCTCAATGCGCGCCGCCTTGCGCGCGGGCCACACCCCAAAAATCACGCCCGTACCCATCGAAAGTAAAAACGCAGGCCACATCACCCACAGGGGCGCCCGCATGTCAAAACGGGGCACAAACCAGTATACAATATAAGTGATAGTAACCGAACCTAAGAGTCCAATCATTCCTCCAACAAGTGACAACGCAATTGCCTCCACAATAAACTGCCGAAGCACATCTTTCCTGCGAGCGCCAACCGCACGCCGAATTCCAATCTCGCGGGTCCGTTCGGTCACACTCACAAGCATGATGTTCATGATCCCAATTCCACCGACCACCATCGAGATCATCGCAATGCCCCCCAAAACAAACGTGAGCATCCCTAAGATCGTATTCATCGTTTGAAGCATTGAATACTGAGTTACAATCGTGAAATCTTCTTCACCTCGATGACGCACCTTGAGAATCTCCGTCATTTCAGCGACGGCATCATCCACACTCACTTTGGCTTTGGCGCGGGCCCGAATCCCAAACAATTTGTCTTCATTAAAAATCCGCATCGCACTCAAAGTTGGAATAAAAGCAATATCATCCAAATTTAGGCCCAGACTTTGGCCCGTCTTATGGGTCACTCCAATAACCCGATGCTCGCTATCATTTATTTTCACTAACTTTCCCAAAGGGTCGGCATCACCAAAAAGCCTGCGCGCGACTTCAAACCCCAATACCACCACGCGTCGGCCATACTCAATATCCGCACTAAAGAAGGTGCCCTGCCCGATACTAATGTTCAATATTTTGGTGAGTTTATCATTTGCACCCAAGACATTGATATTGACGGTGCGATCCTCAAACTTGACGGTACCAGCACCAAAGAGAATTCCGGTAACTGCATCCAAATTAAAGCTTTGGCGCTCCAGCGCTTCAACGTCGCCCAAAGTCAGTTTTTCTTTCGCGCTCCCCATGGGAGGACCTAAGCCCATCTTCTTATCCGTGCGCCCTGGTTGCACGACCAGAAGGTTCGTGCCCATCCCCTCAAATTCATGAGTAATATAATTCTTCGCACCGTTACCAATCGAGACGAGTAGAACGACCGCACCAACACCAATGATCATCCCGAGCATCGTGAGTCCCGAGCGCATTTTATTCCCGCGAAACGACTCCAGGGCAAGCAAAAGAACTTCAGTCAGCGGCATAAGAGTCTCGACTTATCTTGCCATCAAAAAGCTCGATGGTTCGTTTCGCGAAAGATGCAATTTTAGGATCGTGAGTAACCAAAATCACCGTAACCCCGTGAGCGTTGAGATCCTTGAACAGCGCTAAGATCTCCGTACCTGAACGTGAATCCAAATTACCCGTGGGTTCATCGGCAAATAATATCTTTGGCTCATTCACTAGGGCACGAGCAATCGCAACACGTTGACGTTGCCCCCCCGATAACTCATTGGGCCGATGAGTTATCCGATCCGCCAACCCCACCCGCGTAAGCGCGCGAACTGCCATTTCGCGCATTTTTGCCTTGGAAAAACCGCGATCATAACTGGCCGAATACACCAGCGGCATCTCGACGTTGCGAACAGCAGAGACTCGCGGTAGAAGGTTGAAGGTCTGAAAGACGAAGCCGATTTTTTGGTTTCTCTGCTGCGCGCGTTCATCATCAGAGAGTCTGCTCACATCACGGCCATCCAGACGAAACGACCCCGTGGTAGGACTGTCCAAGATGCCCAAAATATTCATAAGTGTCGATTTCCCACTGCCCGAGGGGCCAATAATGGAAACGAACTCGCCTTCTTTGATTTGAAACGACACCTCGTGAAGCGCATGAATTTGTTCATGGCCCATTGTAAAGGTCTTTGTAACTTGCGAAATCTCAATCAAAGCCATGGAACTTCTTCAACATTCACTTTCATACCTTCTCGTAACTCTAAGTCAGAGGGTGCAAAAACCACGACGTCGGATTCGCTCAAACCCGAAAGCACTTCGGTCTTAGAATAGTTGCCAATCCCAAGCTTGATGTCTGTTTTCACAAGGCGATCCCCGATTACGCGAAAAACATAACGCTTATCTGCAAAGCCCAAGATAGCTCGAGAAGGCACAGCCAAAACACCACTACGCGCGTCGATAATGATCTCAATCGTCGCGGAAGCCCCCACCGGAATCAGTGCCTGCGTATGATCTTGAATCCGCAGCTCCACTTCTGAAGTTCGATCCTGTTCTTTTGCCGTACTCACAAAAGGAACGACACGCTGAAGCACGGCTTGAAAAGGTTCCGAGCGCGCCGCCGCAATCTTAACTCGAGCAGCCATTCCCACCTTGAGCTTCCCCAGATCCACTTCATCAACATCGCCGTGGATGAGCCTCGGCTTAAGATCCACAAGGCGAATGGGGGCCTTCTTCAGAGTCCCAGACCCCACCTGCGCAAACTCACCGATCTCCAAATTAAGCTCAGTTGCCACCCCCTCAAAAGGCGCTCGAATGATGGTCTTTTCGTAATTCGAGCGCGCGACATCAAGCGCCTTGCGAGCTGTATCTAAGGCCGCTTGCGAGACAAGGCCCGCTGCAAAAAGTTCTTCCGTGCGCTTCACTTCCCGCTCGGTGTCGGCCAAGATAGATTTCAAATCCGCATTTTCCAGCTGCGCAAGTTCTTGGCCCCTCATCACGTGATCGCCCGTCTTGATATGGATCCGCGAAATCCTCCCCACTGTCCCGAAATCCAAGACCGCTTGTTGATCCGCACTCACGGTCCCGGCACTCGTCGTGGTCACCGACGCCTCAACGCTAGTCTTCGCGACTTTGGCGGCACGTAAGGTGACAGGCTTGGAACATCCAGCAAATAAAACAGCGACTGCACTCAAAAATCCGACAAGATTTCCCATGGAATTTTTCATAGAATCTCTCATGGCTGCAATTCTCCTAAGTTCCAAGCGCACTGCCGTGCCACCGCTCCCAGATCCAGGCGTGTTTTCATCAATCCCACTTTCGTATCAAAGAGATCATTTTGGCTCGCAAGAACCTCGGAGAGATTCATTTTGCCCAACTGATAACTCTTCTGAGATAACCGCACAATCTCTTCATGCTGCGCCAAAGCCACTTGTTGCGAATCCAGCTGAAGTTTCAGCGCGCGAATTTGGTTGAGCTGATTCTCGACTTCGGCACGCAAGTGATCCGCATCTTTTCGCAACTTTGTCGCTGCAGCTTTTTGAGCGTGAAGCTGCTCCAAGTAGGTGCTGATCGTACTGCCTCCTGAAAAC
>JBBCAV010000007.1:0-5323 GCA_051382305.1 Bdellovibrionota bacterium FG-2 | reverse complement strand
AAGCCGCCTCCATTTTTATTGCAGCCTCGTTGGTGGTTTTTGTCTTCGACCGACTGGGCGGACTTTTAGTCATTGAAAAAGCCCTGCACCCCATCGTGGTAGGGCTTTTGGGTTTGCCCGACGAAAGTGTCACGGTTTTTCTCAAAACCATGATCCGCAAAGAGAGTGGCGTGGCAACCCTGCAACACTACAGTTCGAAGTACACGAATCTACAGCTCGTGGTGAATCTGCTGATGATGCTCCTGCTTATGCCGTGTATTAATTCAGTGGTCGTGGTCATCAAAGAACGAGGCCGAAAGGCGGGATTTACGATGATTGGGATCGTAACGTCTTACGCCCTTGTATTAGGGACGATCCTCAATCACACCTGCCGATGGCTTGGCATCACTTTCAATTAAACTGGAGCAAACTATGGCACCTAATGAGCGACAAGAAGAAGTACTCGAAGCGATCTGGATGGCGTCCGAAAAAAAAGAATATTCTGCCGAAGCCATCAAAAAAGAATGCTCCATAGGAATCCTGGACTCCGATCTATCCGACCTGGAGAAGACTGGCCTTCTGATCAAAAGCGGGGATAAGATCCTATTTTCCAAAGACGGAAAATCATTGGCCGAAATGCTTATTCGCAGGCACCGACTGGCCGAAGTCCTTGTGCACACCATTTTGAAACTTAAAAACACCCAAATGGAGGAGATCGCCTGCAAAGTAGAGCACACGCTCCTGCCCGAGATCGAAGAATCGATTTGCACTTTGCTTGGACACCCAGAATGGGCGCCCGATGGAAACCCCATCCCACCTGGTAAATGCTGTGGACAAAAACTTCGTACCGTCGCATCCGTTGTAACCGCGTTAAGTGAGCTTAAACCGGGCGAGAACGCCAAACTCATGTACATTAGACCTTCGAGCCACTCCCAACTTCACCAGCTTTTATCGTTTGGCCTAAATCCCGGGGTGATCCTGGATGTTCACCAGACCTCGCCCGCGTTTTGTATCAAATTTGGGAACACCGAGCTTGCGCTAGACAAGGATACGGCGAGCAATATTTTTGTTTTGAGAACGAAGGAAACCTAATTCGCAGCAGCCTGCCAGAATTTCCACCAGCCCCGCACGGGCACTTCGGCAGGCTGCCCATCCATCGTCCGGGCAATGCGCTTGAGTTCGCGACTGTTTTCGTCGTTTGGAAACAACTCCAAAAAAGGCGTGAGTTTATTAATCGAGCTTTGCACATCGTGACTCTGCGTGAAAATCCCGAACTCTGCAGAATCAATATCGAGAAATTCTTTTACGATAACACTCATCTTCTTGATGATCGCCACTTCGGTTTTCGCCGAGATCATATTGCCCGCGATCTTGAACTTCTGATCCTGCAAGGCCGCTTCATAGTCTTTGCGAGCTTCAATATGAGGGGCCAGCTCCATCATGATTTTTCGAAAAACAACGGGGTCTGACATCTGAGGCAGGTACTCGTTCAAACTCTCATGCTGAGATAGGCTTCGAAAAAAGGCCGACTTTACGAAGCTGTAAGCATTTTGCAGGGAGGTGAACTGGGGGGTAACTGCGATGATTTTCGAGTGAGACAAGTTATAAAGGTCTAGAGTCACGTCACTCATGCCCGCGCCTAAGTCCAAAACAATATAGTCATAATCAAGATTAACGACATCGCGAAGAAGATGCTCGCCTGCATTAGGGCGCTCAAGGTAAACATCCATCTTGTTGGCTGCCCCGCAAATCAGGCTCAAATGAGCAAAACGCGTGGGCACCGCAACCTGATCCAGACTGAGCTCTTCTTTGAGATACTCCTCAATCGATTTTTCAATGCGAGTGATGCCTAAAAGAGTGTGGCAATTGGCACTCCCCAGATCCCCGTCCACAATAACTACGGATTTACCAAGCTGTGATAAGGCGAGCGCCAAGTTAACGGATAAAAGCGATTTGCCGACTCCGCCTTTGCCGCCACCGACTGCGATAATCTCGCGTTTTCTCATGACTCCGATCCAAACTGGATAGCGATTTCCAGAATACTGTCGGCACATCTTTTGACACGAATGACCATGCCTGTGCGACTCATCCGACCGCCCGATCTATCAACGAGTGTAAATTCAAACGGCCCGGCGCTCATCTTACGCACAACTTTTTCATCCATCGAGGAAGGGGTTCCCAATGCGTTTCCGATTAAAATCCCATCGGACGAAATATTTAGAACGTCGTAAGTGTGAGCGCCAAACTCAAACTGAGCTTGAATGTTTTCGACTCGAACTGCTTTCCGCCTCTCAAGTCCACTCATATTGAGCATCAAACACCCGCGTTAATGAGCGCTCCCTTGCTCGTGGCCTTCAAAGGATCCGATGACAACCGAACCTCAGAAATCTCAACCGGCAACTTCATTTGTTTAATGGCCTTATCGAATTTCTGCCTAAACCCGTTTGGCATCGCCGTTCCGCCGGCGAGCACGACCGGGATCGCCTGATTAAGTTTGGGCAAATGTTGGGCTTGTGAAAACACGGCCGCAAGCTGCGTGAGCAGACTCATGACCAGATCATCGTAATAAATCTCAAACGCGTGCTCGACCTTGTTGCGAGGCGCGCGACCAAAATCCAGGGATTCTTCTTTCATGACCCGGACGCGGTTCTGAGTTTCGTTCACAACTCTTGAAACGCAAGTATCGATGTAATCGCCACCCTTAGGAATACTGAACACAATGACAGGAACGGAGAGGAACGAGAAGCAGACGTTACACATTCCGCCGCCCATGCTGATGCCAATCCCGGTGTAATTGTCTTCTGATAGCTCCGAGAGGACCACAGCAGCACCTTCGGTGATACTTTTGGTGTTATATCCCATCCCGATGAGATGCTTTTTTAAGATCGATTCGTGAAAAATCAGATCGCTCTCAAAACCTACTTGAGGCGCCGGAATGCCGAAACAAAGGCTTGTGCCAAAGGTTTTGGATTTATCCACCACAAGCCCAATGATCGATTTGATCATCTGAATCGCGTTAGGCTCAGAGGCTTTTAACAAACCCTGACTCATGGGCCGGCGAACTTCGCCGTTGAAAATATTGCCAAATTCCTGGGCATCATAACCAAAGATCGCAAGCTGCTTGCCTTCGATCTCTGCAAACTTCATGTTACTTTTCTCAAGCATCTGCACCGCAAAAACAGAGTGCGGAATCGTGAAAAACGCGTTGAGCTGATCTTTTGCAACCAGTTCGCCATTAGTATTCTTCGTCATGCTCACAATGCGACTGGTTCCGATATCCAAACCAATCGGGCCCGAAGCCGGCGCATCCGTCTTGACTCCAACCCGTTTTTCAGACTCTTTTAGCTCTGAAACTTTTTCGTGAAGCTTGTCTTGATCTTTTGCGTCCGTAACTTCACGGACACCGCCGATCAATCGCTCAAGAATATTTTTGTCGTTTTTAGGATCTTGTGAGTCATTTGTCATAAGATTCGCTTACCTATATTTTGCAGTACTGATGATTGTTAAATTCTCGTTCGTCTTGGCCGACTTCGCCATTTCAAAAATATCTCTACCCAAATGTTCGTAAAACTCTGGCGAATGGCCCTCATTGCCCGCTGGATCTTCGTCTCGCCGATCACGCTTAAACAGATAGTTAAAATCCACTCCGCGCAGACCGCCAAATGAATTTCTCAAAGTGGTACCCAAAGAGGCTCCCAAGGAACTTCCCCAAGAACTCATTGCAGAGGTGTTCATTGAAACATGGGGCAAATTCACTTTGCTCACTGAATCTTTAGCGTCATGATAAACGCGCACACAGTAGCCCGCAAAATAACCCGCCCACTTGCCCGCAGACGTCGTCACCTGATCAACAACTTTCGCCGTTTCGTCAAAGGGACTTGCGTCAACAGTTTCATCTTCCAAAGTCGAATCCAAAGTTTGGTCTTTCATAAGCCCCCATAAGCCTTTAGGAAAAAAACACTTACTTCAGATATTGTTAACCGAAACAAAGTAAGTTGCAAGCTTACTATTCAATTTGGTTCGGCGCCGGATTTGTCACGAATTTAGCCAGCGTTCCATGAATCTATATGACCCAAGACTTGCTGAAAAAAACCGCACCGCATTAAAGTCGTCGGGGTTTGACGAAAAAGTCCGTGCCTTTTCGAATACCATAGTGGGTCATAAAGCGACCAAGATCACTCTTAAGTCCCGCGAATCGCGGTTGCCGTCTCGTCAAAATACTTGAAAACTTTTCCAGAATCACATTTCCGAAAAGCATTCAGTACGTCTTTGTTTCCAACGACACGAACACTCAAGGAAGCTCGACTGGACTTCGCCGATGACATCAACAGCTCCGCGATGCCGTCTAGAACCTGCTTCGTGCGCGTGAAATCCAAGATGAATTCTCGATCCTCCTGCGCATGCCTTTTAAAAGCATTCATCAAACTGTAAAGTTCCAATTCATCAAAAATTTCCCGATTGGCGCGGAAGACCAAGAATTTGCCTTGCCCTATGATTTCAAAAGCCATCGCGCCCCTCTTTCACTCAACGGGCAATCGAACCAAAACGGTTGTGCCCTTTTTCTCATCACTCTTGATCTCAATCTTGGCCTTGTGCGCTTCGATAATGCCATGAACGATGGACATCCCTAAGCCCGTTCCCTTTCCTACAGGCTTTGTGGTAAAAAAGGGCTCAAAAACCTTTTTTAGCACCGCTTCAGACATCCCAATCCCGTTATCAGATATCTCGACAAGAATATTGTGCCCTTCAAGCTTTGATTGAATCCAAACCTTTTTTAAATGCCCTTCACCCATTTCCTCCAGCGCGTCTCGAGCATTGGATAATTGATTGATCCATACTTGCTCCAACTGAAAAGGATCTCCAATGAATTGAGGCAGGCCTTCTTCTAGTTCTCTCGTGACCTCAATCCCCCGAAGCTTGAGCTGCGCCTCCAAAAGCATCAGCGCCGAGCTCAGGGTTTCATTTACATCAACCGAGGTGAATATATGCTTATCCTGCCTGGCAAAAGACCGGACATGCTGAATCACCTTAGAGCACCGCTTAGTGGAAACCTCAATGTCTGAAAGCGCGCTCTCTAGGTCCTTATCATTTAACAAATTCTTTGCTTTGAGTTTTCTGATGGTCTGAGCGGCCAGCGAAATCCCCGTCAGCGGCTGATTCATCTCGTGTGCCATCCCCGCGGACATCTCGCCTAGCGTGGACAACTTCGAAGCATGAAAAAGCATCGCTTGCGACTCATTCAAGGCTACAGACTGCTGCTTGATCAGTGCAGCACTCTTCGTTTGCTCGGTGAGATCCCGGCACACCCCTAGAATCATCGATTTGTTTTCCAACATGCAATAAT
>JBBCAV010000006.1:0-3577 GCA_051382305.1 Bdellovibrionota bacterium FG-2 | reverse complement strand
ACTTCGTAGGGGAGGGGTCTGTGGGCCTGCGTTTGTTTCTTCTCGTGAATGTTTGGGGCCGGTGGGGCCGCGCGCGGTTTTGTATGGAGAGTGGCCAAGCGGAGTGGCTCGGTTGGAGAATGGGATTTCGTATGGGGGTCGGGCTGTTGAGTGCCCTCGGTGACTGATTAAAGCTGAACGGAGGTTTTCATAACCTCAATTACAAAAGGATTTGAGGCCTGTTTTTCCTGATTGGCGATCAAGAGATCAATTTTCTGCTCACCCAAGATCTGTTTGATCTCAACAAGTATAGATATTTTATCTGAAAACGTAAGGGTTTCACTTAGGACCAGGAGGTCGATATCGCCACCCTTAAGTGCGTCGTTAGTGCGTGAGCCGTAGAGATAAACTTTCGAATTGGGGTCAAATTTTTCAACGGTTGAGCGAAGAATGGTTTTTTCTTTATCGGAGAGTCTCATAGCGCAGACTTAATCGCCAAAATACTAGGTGCGAGTTTTAAAAACTCCTTAAAAAGGAGTTTGAGGTCGTCATCCGAATATTCGTGAGCTGAATTATTGCGAAGTTCGCGGATTCTCATCCAAGTCGCGGCGGACTCGATCCAACTATGCTTCTCTGCCGTATTAAGGGTATCGATTAAGGAGCCGCGAAAGGCGGGATCAAGCTCGAGGGTCTTAAGCCTAAGAAGCTGAGAAACAATAAGATTTGAACTGCGCGCGAATCGGCTTGAAAAGCTTTCAAGAACTTCAAGTTCTTCTTCGGTTAATGTAGGTTTTGCTAAATCGATTTTGAGCGATTTTTGAAAACTGTATTCGAGGTGATTCAACGATTTTTTTACATCGTCTTTAATCTTCTCTAAGAGTGCGGTTTTGCTTTTCAAGAGAATTCCTTTTACGTTGAATGCGGATCTTGTTGATAGAATATCTTAAAAACGCGTCGTTTTGGAGGTTTTATCCGTAGTCTGGGCGCCACACTTTGCGTAGTGATTGGAAAACTCTGCTCGAAGTTCTCCTGAGTGAAAATAAAAATCATTTCAAACACATAGCAATAACGCAGGCGCTCCTGTCGCGATACAGGTTTTTCGAGCTTTTTACCACTCTTTCTCTGACAAAACTTCCTTCTGCGAAGACATTAACAACTTAGTGTATTTAATCTCCCACACTCAAACGCCGATAACTATTATGTGAGAGGACTCCTTAAGCCTACTTCCGCGTTCACTAGTGCTTGCGCCATTTTTTTGACGTTTGGGCTAGACATCATCCTGCGCTGGCCTCTGTCGAAACTCCCTATACTCATGCGGCAACTTCCCGATCCGCGCGCCAAACCGTTTCTCCCCTATCAAGAGCATCAAATCGACGTGACAACACTCCAGTCTCTCGCACTGGCAAATTAAATAGACATTTTGATCCAACGACATCCCCGCGAGACGCTCTAGATCCTCGAGTCCCTTACCACTCAACGCAAATTCGCGCTCATATTGCGCCATTTGAAACGCGAGATCTTGCTGCTTCAATTTTTTCTTATATTCCCGATAGCGCCCAAAAAGATCCGCTTGCGGCGAAAGAGAATGAAGATACTCATCAACAAGTTCTTTAGGCAAAAATCTTGGATATACTCGCATCGCAATGACCAGATAACCATGCGCTTTTGAGATCTGCCCGCTTTTTACTTCATGAATCGATGCGCGATTCAGCAATCAAAGCTCCCTCAGGCGCTCGAGAACCTCGTTCCAATTCTCGCCAGGAACAATATGACCGGGAGGACCGTACTTCTTCGCCCCCGTCCACGATCCTCCTAGTGGAAGACCCATCAAGCACAAGAATCCCCAAAACGCGACAGATTGTGCTTCGACAAGCTGCGAATCGAGACCTAACTCATCCAAAGTCATAATCTCCAAAAAAGGAAGTCGGTTCTTAAGCCCCATAAGGATCGCCGGGTTTTTCGCGCCTCCTCCACATAAAATAATATGCGAAAGCGGGAGTTTCTTTCGCAGGATGAACTGCTCATAGGCAGTTGCGATTGAATCCACTGTAAACGCAGTCGCAGTCGCGATAATATTTTGAGAAACAGTGCCCGCCTTTTTCACCGCATGATTAAAAAGTGAAATCGGAAAATCCGCTCGTCCACAAGACTTCGGAGGCAGACGCCGAAAGTAGGGGAGAGACATGAGATCTTTCAAGACTCGTAAATCCGGCTGGCCTGCAAGCGCGCGTTTCCCGTTCTTATCCATTTTTTCTTTACCGTGGCTAACCTTCTCGGCCAGCAAATCAATCCAAAAATTCCCCGGCCCAGAATCAAAGGCCATCAGCGATCCCTTTTTGCCTAAATAAGTCGTATTTGCGATTCCGCCAATATTTTGAAACGCGATGCCCTGGGTTTTCAGGCGCCCCGTGGATTGCAAAGAATCCCCCAAAATCTGATGAAAAATGGGCGCCAGGGGCGCACCTTGCCCCCCCGCGGCCAAATCGCCCTCCCTAAAATGGGCAATCACCGTTAACCCCGTTTCAACCGCGATACGCGAAGGATCGCCGGCTTGAAGCGTCTCGCGGATTCCGGGGAGGTGAGCGAGAGTCTGGCCATGATTTGCAATTACATGCGGGGCAGCGCTGTGTTTTCTCAAAAGCCTATTAAGGGTCCGTCCATACCACTCACCAAGTTTTCCGTGGAGACTAAGCCAATCCGCAACATCCCATTTTTTTGCAGACTCTTGAATTGCAAGCACTTCACGGCGCAAGGCCGGCGGATAACTCGCCTGCTCCGACCAAAGAAAGCTCCAGCTCTCACCATCGAGTTCGATACATACCGCGTCAAGACCATCACAGGATGTCCCTGTCATTACGCCAAGAACGCGAATCATCAGTCTTCGTCCCCAAGTTTTGCGTGTGACGCCGAAACAGGTGGTGCTGGCCGCGCCACAATCGCGTCAACAGGACAGACGTTGACGCAGGCCAAATGATCCGCACAGGTGTCAGAATCAATGAAAAACTGCTCAGCGCCTTCGATAATCGATGCCGTTGGGCACTCCAAAAGACACGCGCCACACTTTGTACAAGCCTTATTGATCATGTGAGCCATGGTCTTATCAGGGTACGTCCAGTGAGGGTCAATTGACAAGCCCTTCAAAGACGTGAGACTTTTTAGTCATATGCGTGTTTTGTCTCTCTCCCCCGGATTAAGGACTTCATCCAGTCTCATCTTACTCTTTGTGCCGCTTGCTGCCCTTGAAACGATCATCGTGAGTCGTTCGCCGTGGTGGAACCTCCCCCTTCACAACATGGCTCTGTGGTCGGGAATTGTTGCGGGATTCTTAGCACCCATGGTCATCTTCATCTTGTGGGGCCAGCGTTGGGCATTTCGCGCGGCCGCTACTTTTATTCTAACTTGGATCATCCTTGGAGCTTGGGTGTCCATTCGGACTCGTACACCAGCTCTGGGATTCTTTTCACTCTTCATGACTCTATTTTCAGGAGGAATTCTCCTTCGGCTCCGGCAAGAACTCTTGCGCTCCTTCCTGGACCCCCGAATTCGCTGGTATGAATCTTTGCCAAATCCTATCCCACAACTCGAATGTGTCCATGGT
>JBBCAV010000005.1:0-4388 GCA_051382305.1 Bdellovibrionota bacterium FG-2 | reverse complement strand
GTGCCGCCCACCCCAAAATTGCAGATTATCCGTTTACAACTCTCACGCCAAACTTAGGCGTCGTTTCGATGCCGGATCTCCGAAGTTTTGTCGTCGCAGATTTTCCTGGTCTTATCGAAGGCGCCCATACGGGCCTGGGTCTCGGTCATAAATTTTTGAAACACATCGAACGGGCCGCTTTGTTCGTGCACTTACTCGACGGCTCGCAAATTCTCGAAGACCTCACGCAACCCGAACACCCTGAATACGAAGAGTCCGTGAAAGTCGCGGCTGAAAAACTCATTGAGCGCTATTCTGCGATTAGAAAAGAGCTTGGGCTCTTTAGCGAAAAACTTCTGCACAAACCCGAGATCGTCGTCATCAACAAACTAGACGTTCTAGAATCCGATCCGAAAACGGTTGAAAGAATTCGCACCGCCCTTCGCGATTCGCTGACCTCTATTCGCGGGACCCACCCAAACCCCAATGAACCGTTTTTCATTTCGGCGGTAACGGGCACCGGAATTCAGGAACTTCTTTTTAGCCTCCAAAAAAGTATCGATGAGTTTCGCGGCTATAATGCCAACGAGCAAGCGGTCCTCCTTCCCGATAGCGAAGGAATCAGAAAATGAACCCGCTCCCACCCCTCACCCACGGGTGGTCTCAAATCACTGCGATTTTCGGGGGCACCTTTGATCCCCCTCACCTGGGCCACACCGAGGCCATCCAAGGTCTATTTAAGAACCCTGGCGTTGACCGAACCCTAGCCCTTCTCTCCCCAATTCCTCCACATAAGCAGGCTCCAACTCCGCTGGAGCATCGCTTAAAAATGGCTCAGATCGCGTTCTCAGGCCTTGCTGATGTACGTTTAGACCTCCGAGAGGTCCAGCGCGCCCAAAAACAACCTAAGACGTTCCCACAGGAACGTACGTACACCTATGACACCCTTATGGAGCTTCGGGCCGAAGGGATCAAACCCGCCTTTGTCGTTGGCACCGATCAACTCCTAGAGCTTCATACCTGGTATAAGTTCCCAGAAGTATTAGGGCTTTCGCACTGGATAGTCCTGAAGCGCCAAGGGACACCCGCCCCATTAGTTCGGAAAGCCCTCAGTGCTCTGGCCGGTAGTGGAATCTTGGAGCCAATACAATCCGGAGATCTCCAGGGCCAATGGAAAACTCGGTTTGGCACCCAACTTTTGCTGACCCCTACAAACGCTCCTGAGATCTCCTCAAGCGCCATTCGCGAAGCGATTGCGCGGACGGGATCCCCCCCCGAACAAAGTCTTTTGCCTGAAATCACGTCTTATTTGAAGCTGCACCGCATCTATGGTACAGCAACAAAACTATAAAAGGATCCTTATGAACGTTGAAAAACAGACCGCTAAAATTATGCCCGAAACCGAAATATCACCCTCCCTTGAAAAAGCACTCCGTTGCGCGAAAGCCGCAATCGACAAGAATGCGCAAAACGTCAAGATTTTGGATCTCAGTGAACTCTCAGGATTCACAGACTATTTTGTCATCTGCAATGGAACATCAGATCGCCAGGTTCAAGCGATTTCGGATTCAGCCGTTTTCGCGCTAGAGAGCGCATCACACGAAATTCTCGCGACCGAAGGCTACAGCGAAGGTCGTTGGGTCTTGATCGACTCAGGTGACGTGATCGTGCATGTATTTTTGGACGCACTGCGGGAGTATTACGATCTCGAAACACTGTGGGCAGATGCGCCACGACTTAAAATTCCTTCAGAATTTTACGGACCGGCTGCAACTCGTGTAAACTGAGGTTCGTGCGAGTTCAACTCTTAGCTTTTGGAAAATTAAAAACACCAGGTTTATCAGAGAGCGCGGGCTACTATCTCAAATTGCTGCGCAGTTTTGTTGCAACCGATGCAACGGAACTCAAACCATTACCTGTACCAGAAAAATCAACGACCCTTCGCCGCCAAATTCAGGAAAAAGAAGGTGCGCTCTTAAATTCTAAATTTGAAAATCTCTTAAGCCCTCGTGATCGCATCTACCTTTTGGATGAAGGCGGAAAAGCCATGACGACCAAACAATGGGCCGCGCTCGTACGCGAATGGGAATCCGGTGACATCCCCCAAGTCGCCCTGTGTGTCGGCAGCAGTTTGGGATTTTCCGAAGCAATGCGAAAACGTGCGCACGGGATCTTAAGTCTTGGTCCACAAACCTTACCGCATGAACTCGCACGCGTGGTCTTAACAGAAACCCTTTACCGAGCATGGAGTGTTGTGCGCGGCCATCCCTATCATAATGAAGGAGCTTAGATGCCAACCCCTATGCACGCCCCTCAGGCAGATCGTGCCGTTCTCATTGTTCTCGATGGCTTTGGCATTGGAAAAGGCTCGCCATTTAACGCAATCGAAAACGCGAAAATGCCATTTTACAAAGACCTCACGGCACACTACCCGCACTCAGAAGTCCTCACCCACGGTCTATCCGTAGGCCTCCCTGAAGGGATCATGGGGAATTCTGAGGTCGGTCACATGACCATGGGCGCAGGCCGCATCGTGTATCAAGATCTCACGCGGATTTCGAAAACGATTCGCGAAAGAAGTTTTTTTAAGAACGAAGTGCTCTGCAAAACCTTGGAAATGGGCGCCAAAACCACGGGCAAAGTTCACTTGATGGGACTTGTCTCCGATGGGGGTGTGCACTCGCACATGGATCATCTTTTTGCGTGCTTGGATTTATGTGTACGCTTAGAAGTGCCACGCGTGTGTGTTCATGCGTTTTTGGATGGCCGCGATACGCCGCCGAATTCGTCACTGAAATATCTGGAGCAACTCTTGAAACATCCGGAGTTTTCGGGCGAAAAAGGTGGCAAAACCAAGGCTACGATTGCCACCGTCATGGGCCGCTACTGGGCGATGGATCGAGATCAACGCTGGGAACGCGTTGAGAAGGCTTATCTTGCGCTGACGGGACAAGGTGAGACGGGAGCATTCTCAGGAACCCACGCGGCACTGGAGGCTGTTCGCAAATCTCACGAAAATGGCAAAATGGACGAGTTTGTGGAGCCGGTCATTTTGGATTCGAGCGCCACAATGCAAGACGGAGATAGCGTCTTGTTTTTCAATTACCGCTCAGATCGCGCGCGTGAAATCACCCAAGCGATCTTTTTCTCGGATTTTGACAAGTTTGATCGCAAGCGAGGATTTCGGCCCTCAGCTTTTGCTGGCATGACAGTTTATGATCCAGCCAACACCCAAGTCCCTGCGGCATTTATGCCTCAAAATCTCAATCACCTTTTTGGATCGTGGCTTGAAGAAAAGGGGCTCACGCAGTTCCGCATTGCCGAAACTGAAAAATTTGCGCACGTAACATTCTTTTTTAATGGCGGCCGCGAAAAACCCTTTGTAGGTGAAGAACGGTTATTGATTCCTTCACCCAAAGAAGTTGCAACCTATGACCTCAAGCCCGAAATGAGTGCGCTCCAAGTCGCCTCCGAAGCCGTGAAACGCATTGAATCGCAGAACTTTCACTTCGTTTTAATCAACTTTGCCAATGCCGATATGGTCGGACATACCGGAAACTATCAAGCAGCCATCACGGCGATGGAGACTTTGGATCGATGCCTCTCCCAAGTAATTGGGGCTGCGGAACGAAACGGCTACCATGTTCTTGTCACGGCGGATCATGGAAACGCCGAAGAAATGCAGGCCCACGACGGTCAACTGCATACCCAACACACTTTGAACCCCGTACCTGCACTTTGGATTGCGCCCAATTCGGCCATTGCTCCCAAACTTGACCGGAGGCGTCTGTTAGACGGGGGGCTGCAAGATATTATTCCCACACTTTGTGAGTTGATGAAAATCCCAATGCCTGATGAAATGGAGGGACACAGTTTAATTCCGAAAAAATAACCTGAAAATCCAAAGGAGCATCCCCATCCATGCTGAGCGTCCCTGAAGTTTCACACCAAGAGAAGAACAAATCAATCGCCGTGCTCACCAGCGGAGGCGATGCCCCCGGAATGAACGCCGCCATTCGCTCTGTCGTTCGCTACGGCCTCGCACATGGATGTACCATGTTTGGCGTGCATAAGGGGTATAGCGGGCTCTTGGAAGGAGAGATCCATCCTTTAGAGGCAAGCTCGGTGGCGAACATCATTCAGCGAGGCGGAACCATTCTCAAAACGGATCGCTGTGAGGCTTTCTTCAAAAAGTCTGTGCGTCGAGAAGCCGTGAATATTTTAAAGCGCAAAGAAATCGACGGCCTTGTCATCATCGGCGGGGACGGATCTTTTACGGGCGCACACTTATTGGAAAATGAAAATGGGTTTCACTGGACCTTTTAAACATTCCCCAGGCCCCCAGAACCTACTAGAACTCGGATTCCGGCTTTTTCTTTAAAAAAAAAAAAACACACACACTAGAGACA
>JBBCAV010000004.1:0-1056 GCA_051382305.1 Bdellovibrionota bacterium FG-2 | reverse complement strand
TCTCAAGGCTCAGCCCATCAAAAGCGTCTGGGCTTACCCGTTGGCCAAAAACTTCAGACAGACCCTCTGTTCTTAATTTCAAGCAGACGGGTTTACTGAATGCTTACGTCGGGGCGACACGATTCGAACGTGCGACCCCTTGCACCCCATGTCTGGGAGTTTGCGCTAATTTGGCTGGAAATAGCCCCATTTTATGAAATGTGTGCCAGATTTGTGTCAAAAATGTAGAGTTACGCCGCGTGTTCAGTGGCACTGGTTTTTCTGTTTGGCTTCATAAGTGAAGCACTTTTCTTATCTAGAACAGCAAGGGCTTCTTGAATTCTATCGACCTCGGCTTCTTCAAAATAAGGTTCATCACATTGAGTGCAAACCCAAGCTGGAATCGAATCCCAAGAGACGCGATAGCCTTTTCGATCTGCGAAGTAAGGCGCTGTTCCTCTTTTCATTTTACCTTTGCAGTGCATGCAGGTCATTGCGTTCGCCTCCTTGTAAAATCTTGGTTCCATTGTTTCTGATCGGGAACATAAGCCGTAATAATCGCTAAATACTCGTCCTTAGGTGAGCATACCACATGAACGGGCCTTTTGCCTTTGGGATGACCAAGAATAAGACAACTGTGCCCACGAGCGTCGGTGGGATAGTCTTCAACAATGATGCCGATGCGCATTATGGTTTTTCTAACTTCTGCTGCCGAAATCATTCTGTCGGAACGCGACATTTGACGTACGGCATGAGGAAGGAACAAGATGCGTTTTCGAGCTGATTTGCGCACCCGAGAAAGAATTGAGTCGTCCAAAGTTTCGAAGCTCCTTCTGAATCAGACTTTATCGCAAGAAGGTGCCTTGTGAAATAGAATTAGACTGCTAGCTTAAAAGAAGCCCCCAGTTTAGCAGATTTTTCAGCGATTAAAATTGTGTCGTCCGCATCGAGGTGAAGGTAGGTCTTTTCTGCCTCTTCTAGGGAAAGACCTGCTTGGTAACAAATCGTCGCCCACTCGTAAGCATTCAGTAAACCCGCGTTAGGTTTTTCTGATGATTCCGAAATAAGAGCTGGACA
>JBBCAV010000003.1:0-4408 GCA_051382305.1 Bdellovibrionota bacterium FG-2 | reverse complement strand
CCTCCTATATTGGGAAAAGCGAGTTCTTTGACTTTGTAGGTCCATCGATAGTCTTGGTAGGGCTCTACGAAGGTTCCCCCGTCCTCTTTTCTAAATTCGCTGAAGGATTTTCCCTCAAATTCTGACTCAAGTTTGATCATTCGGCCCTTCGCCAGCATGGCGACAATGTTGAGCTGCTTTGCGCGATGGGTGGCGTTGATACTCGAGGACTCGACTGCAAGAATAGAAGCCAAGGCGATGAGCATAATAGCCATGGCGATCATCACTTCTAACAGGGTGAAACCGGCGTCTTTCGCTTGGTCGGGTCTACTTGCCGAAAGCTTCTTTAGCATCGACGTACCTTTCAAATAGATCGGTTCGGCCAACCAAGGGAGCAACACCCAGACTGAGGTGGTGATCAGATTCGTCTTTAAGGTGAATCAAAGTTTTTTCCGTCAGACCGTGAGGAAAAAAATGGGTATACGCCAGGCCGTCCTTTATCGGCTCTGGACTCTGTTGGGTGATGAGATCTTCAAATTTGACGCCGCGGGGGAGTGCGATCTTCTTGCTGGTGATTTGACTTGCCAGCGAAAACGAAGAGGTCGGCTGCGCATCGTCGGAGGGCTTAGCATAGCGTTTGCGGCGTTCCTCCCGCTCACGAGATTCTTTAGTTTCCATCAACGCGTTGGCCGGACCGCCTTCGACCCAGTATTTGTTTTCCTTGAGGTCGTAGACGATCCGGTGGACTCTCCCGGTGATGACGGTGGCATTATAGGATTCTTTGATAGTGCTCGCCATTTCGCGGGCCGCCGAGTTGAGGGAGACTTTAAAATAACTCGTGATATTGGGGAGAACAAACGTACTGATCAGCGCGATCAGTGCAATCACAATCATCATCTCAACTAAGCTAAACCCGTCGGTGTTTTTCAATCCAAGGTATCCGATGAAATATCTGCGGCGTCTTTCTCGCCGCCGGGTTTCTTATCCGAGCCCAGAGACTTGATGACGTATTTGCTGCCGTCGGACTCATAGATAAAGGGTGTGCCCCATGGATCCTCAGGAACTTTTTTGATAAACCCATCGGGGTCGTAGTTCTTGCATTCGCGGCCTGCAGGCGCCTTAACAAGGGCATCTAAGTTTTGCTCAGTGGTGGGGTAGAAGTCACAGACTCGCTTGAAGTCATCCAAGATAGTGCCCAACTGTCGGATTTGTGTTTTGGTGGCTGAGATTTTACCTTCGGTGAATCGTTTGGTTACGTTTGTGAGGACAAACGTGGAGGCAAGAGCGATAAGAGCAAGGACAATCATCATTTCGACGAGTGAAAATCCTTTGGGATTCATTATACGGGGGCTGCTTAAGATACGCATTGGGTTTCTCCTTTTTTGAGTTTGGTTTTTGAGTTAGTATTAGCGCTGATCAATGTTTGAAATCTCCATCAGAGGTACAAATATGGACATCACGATAAATCCGACCGTCCCGCCCATCGCAATGAGCATGAGCGGCTCCAGGAGCGAGGTCATTGAATCGATCTTAGTACTGACCTGCTCTTCATAGGTTTCTGCGACATTCCGAAGCATTTCAGGTAGCTCACCCGTTTTTTCACCAATCGCAATCATATGCAGCATAAGCGGTGGAAATTCTCCGCTCTTTCGTAATGGGTCGGCAATCGAATGTCCCTCGGTGATGTTTTCTCGCGCATTCTGAATGGCCGCTGAAATGGGAGCGTTGTCGACGAGATTTCGTGCAATAGCCATGCTAGTCAGAATCGGGACCCCGCTGCTGAGCAGCGTCGACATGGTAGATGAAAAACGGGTAATCGCAATCATCCGGATCAGTGGGCCGGCAATGGGGAGTCTCAGTTTGAATCGATCCCATCGCGGTTTTCCTTTTGTCGAGGAGATGTATTTGCGAAATGTGTAAATCAATAGAACGATAAAACCCAACACTAGGAACCACCAGTTAATCAGTTGATCGCTGAGATAAATCAAGGCCTGGGTCGAAGCGGGCATGGGTTTGTTCATGGATTCAAAAACCTTTGCAAGTTTTGGAATCACAAACGCAAAAATTCCGACCATGAGGGCCACTGCGACAAACATCATAAGTGCGGGATAGGTCATGGCGCCAATGACCTTGCTTTGAAGTCGCATTTGCGCTTCTTTAAGGTCCGCGAGTTTTATCAGAATCAGGCCTAAGGTGCCAGAACTCTCGCCGGCTTCGATCATGTTTACAAAAACTGTGTCAAAAACTTTTGGGTGCGTGGCTACTGCTTTGGCCAAACTCGATCCTTCGTTTACATCTTGACGGATTTGAGCGACCACCACCTTTAGCCGCTCGTTCTCGATTTGATCAACCAGCGCAGTCAGCGCTTCAACTAACGGGATGTTGGCTTTCACGAGACTTGCGAGCTGTCGTGTGAAGGTTGCGATATCGCGAACGCTCACACGATTTCCGAAGAAGGGCATACTGCTGGTACTGCTAGGTTTAGAAGCGCTTTTCTCTCGGACCTCAGTAACCATCAGACCCAACTTTTTGATTTTCACTCGCGCGGCCTTTGAATTCTCGGCCTCAATAATACCCTTGGTGGCTTTGCCTGATGAATTGAGGGCTTTATAATCAAAAATCGGAGCCATGAATATTAAACCTCGGCGTGTGTTACACGCATGAGTTCGTCAATAGTTGTTTGTCCGGTAATAACCTTGCCAATACCATCTTCACGCAAGGTAATCATGCCGTTTTCAATCGCCGCTTTCTTGATTGACCCAGCTTCAGTGCTTCGGACGACCATACTTCTCAATGTGTCATTCATGACCATCAGTTCATGAATGACCGTTCGACCCGAATAACCGGATTTGGAGCAGCTGGGACATCCGACGGCTTTAAATATCTGTGCGCCTTCGGGGAGGGTGGCGAGTCCTAATTCAGTCATTTCAAATTCTGATGGAGTATGGGGCACTCGGCATTTTGTACAGACTTTTCGAATCAAGCGTTGAGCAATAATTCCCAAGAGAGAACTGGCGACTAAGAAGGGCTCCACTCCCATGTCGATGAGTCGGGAGGCGGAGCTTGCGGCATCGTTGGTATGTAAGGTGGAGAGCACCAAGTGACCTGTAAGGGACGCCTCAATGGCGATTTGGGCGGTTTCTTTGTCTCGAATTTCACCGACCATGATGACATCGGGATTTTGCCGCAAGAAGGCGCGAAGAGCGCGAGCAAAAGTGAGCTCAATCTTGGCGTTCACCCCCACTTGGTTGACCCCTGGGAGTTGATACTCGATCGGGTCTTCGACGGTCATGATGTTACGTTCGGGGCTATTGAGTTTGACGAGACAGGAGGAGAGGGTGGTGGATTTTCCGCTACCGGTGGGACCCGTGACGAGGATAATTCCGTACTTGCTGAAAATGAGTTTATCAATGAGCGCGCAGCTTTTCTGGGAAAAACCCAAAACATCCAACTGGAGAACGGTTCCAGATTGCTCCAAAATACGCATGACGAGGCGTTCACCAAAACTGACTGGGACCGTAGAGAGTCGGATATCGACGTCCTTACCTGCAATCTTGATTTTGATGCGGCCGTCCTGGGGGAGGCGCTTTTCGGCGATATCGAGATTACCCATGACTTTGATACGTGAGGAAATCGCGGCGTGGGCTTTTTTGGGTTGTCGAATAATATCGTAGAGAACGCCATCGATTCGGAAGCGGACGACAAACTCTTTTTCAAAGGGTTCAATGTGAATGTCGGACGCTTTTTCCTTGAGGGCCCTAAAGAGGAGTGAATTTACAAATTTGATAACCGGGGCATCGTCCTCGGTAGCTTCTAAGATATCAATGGGACCTTCGAGGTCATAAGTGTCTTCAAATTCGCCTTCAATTTTCTCAACAATGTTGGTCGAGCTTTTTTCGTAAACCCGGTTGATGGCGTCTTGGATGCGCATGCTGGTGCTCACGACAGTTTTCACCGAGTGTCCCGTGAGTACCGCCAGGTCATCGGCCACTGACAAATTGAAGGGATCAGAGATTGCAACTGTCAGGATTTCGCCTTTAAGGGTCGTCTCTTTGGAAATAGGAATGATCTCTTTAGTTTTTGCGTAGTTGATCGGGATATCGGTCACAAGCTTAGGGTCGATTTCGTTAGGTTTCAGATCATCCATAAACGGGATATCGATTTGCAGGCAAAGCGCACGCATGATCTCATGGGGGAGGATCATGTTCTTGCGAATCATGATTTCGCCGAGCAGCCCGCCTTCTTTTTTTTGAATTTCGAGGGCCTCGTCCAATTGTTCCCGAGTCAAAGACGTATGCTTGAGGAGGAGTTCCCCGAGTTTCGGTCGTGAGCGGTAAATGATCGATCCCGTTTGGCGTTCCATGATTTTACCCGGAGTTACCGGACGTCTCCTGTTGGAGGGGCGGGCGGTAGGTCCTCGAGAGTGGGG
>JBBCAV010000002.1:0-1050 GCA_051382305.1 Bdellovibrionota bacterium FG-2 | reverse complement strand
CAAAATTGGGTGCGATTGACTTCACACCCAAGGAGCTAAAGTCTGCAGCCAAACTGACGCCCCCTTGAACTTGAGTCATTAAAGAGGTGCGGAGGCGGGATTCTTCGCTCAAAGGGAGGATTGCGGTCACTGCCGTTGATAGGCTCAGGATCTTACCCAGAGGGAACGGCGTGTGCCCAATTGACACTTTTCCGTCATCAATGGTGGCATTTCGCTCCCCCGTCAGTTCCTGACTGGCACCAAGTGTGAGTGCTAAATTGAAATCCTTGCTCAGTTTGTATGAAGGTATGATCGAGGCCGAAGTGCTGGCTTCGTAGTCTGCATCGCTGACTTCAAGGAGGCGAGAGGTCCCTGAGGCATCGATGGCGAGTGCGAAATCGCTGGGCTTTTTCTCTACTTTTGCGTCAGCCGCTTCGGCTGCGAGACTTAAGGAGGTCAGCGACAAAGCCAAGGCGGCCACGGTCATTAGTGCTGATTTTTTCCGAGTTTTCATGCTCTTTTCTCTCTTTCGGTGACTTGCACTAGGCGCAAGATCATGTCCCTCTCTGCGGGATCTGTGCCGTAGGACACAGGGGGATCGCTTTTGAAATCACTGGTCTTTCTCGGTTCATTCTTCATTAGGATTCAATAGAGACTGTTTAAGTATTTGACACCCTATCAGCGAGTAGTCACTCAAACGGGCAGTAAAATCGGCTTCCTTTTCTATTTCCCTGAAAAATCAACCCATCTTTTCTCGGCACGTTTCCTGCCTATAGGTCCGCCGCACAGGGAATATTTCCCCGTCGTGGAGTCTTTTGGAGTCTGAAGGAGTTTTAATGGGAGCAAATAAAATGTCAAAAAACCTCATCTCGAAATTAGGCAAACTCACCGTTTTTGGCGTGTTGTTGATTACAGCATCATCCTGCGTAAAGACAAGGCCTGCGGCTTTACCTGATGGAGTTGCCGACGACATCTATGAAAAGAGTGTTTCCACTTCTGCCACGGTTTCCGTGAAGGCGGGCGATACGCCGCTTCTTTCGAATGCGGTTCGAACCGGGGGAGACTCGGTGC
>JBBCAV010000001.1:0-26477 GCA_051382305.1 Bdellovibrionota bacterium FG-2 | reverse complement strand
AGTGAAAATGCCGATTCGCCAAAAAGGAGTTCTCGGTAATACCGTGACCTCTTATCAGTGGTTTGACAGCGCCCTGAATCCGGAGCTTTTGCAGCACATCGCAGAAATTACCGAGGGACGGTTTTATCGCGTGACCGATGAGGGATCTCTTCAAGAGGTCTTCAAAGAGATTGATCAGCTTGAGCGAACGGAGATCAAGGCGAAAGAGAACGTTAAATATGAAGAGAATTTTGCCAAATTCTTAAAATTAGCTCTGCTATTGCTTCTGCTGGAGTTGGTCCTGTCGCGGTTTTGGTGGAGGGTCTTACCATGAAGTTTGCTTCTCCTCTTTGGCTTTGGGGACTTCTGGCCTTGCCCCTTATTTTTGGAATCGTTCAATACGAGGAGCGCCTCAGGCGTCGCCGTTTTACCCGGTTTGTTTCGGAATCGCTTTGGGCACAGATTGTTCCCGAGTGGCGCGCCGGCCTACGCACACGCAAAACGGTACTAGGGTTCGTCGCATTGGCTTGTGTATTTGTCTCTCTGGCGCGGCCTCAATGGGGAACGAAAGAAGAAACCTTGCAGGTCACTGGTCTTGATGTCGTATTTGTTCTTGATGTCTCCAATAGCATGGAGGTTGAGGATGTTGTTCCGAGTCGGATAAAAGCGGCAAAGCACGCGATCAAGACGGTTATTGACCGGATGCAGGGAGGCGATCGTGTCGGTTTGGTGGCATTTGCTGGGAGTTCCTATCTTGCATGTCCCTTAACTGCAGACCAAAACTATTTCTTAGATACGGTTCAGATTCTCTCCCCGAAAATGGTTGCGAATCAGGGAACCGATATAGGAATTGGACTTGAAACGGCGTGGAAAGCGCTTGAAAGAAGTGCTGAAGAATCCAACACTCCGGTTCCCTCCGATAAATCGCAGACCTCAGCTTCGCGGGTCATAATTATGCTTTCTGACGGTGAGGATCATGAAGCAGGAGCGTTGGCCTTTGCAAAGAAGATTAGGGATTCAAGTACGCGTCTCTATATCTTGGGCGTGGGTTCGCAAAAAGGCGGTCCAATTCCTGTTCGAGACGAGAGTGGAACGTTGAGGGGCTACAAGAAGGATGCATCGGGACAGTCTGTGGTGAGTGCCTTTAAGCCCGATGCGCTAGCGGCGATTGCCGCTGCGGCGGGTGGAAAATATTCTAGCTTAACCCCAGGAGAGGCAGAAATTGACGAGATTTTGAGGGATTTGGGGGCTTTGAATCGCAAGGATTACGCCGAAAGAAAATACGTGGTCTACCAGGATCGATTTCAATATCCCTTGGCGATCGCGGTGTTCTTTTTGTTTCTTGAGATCTCTGCGCCTCTTCGTAAGCGGCTTGTGACGCGAAAGAGAGTGGAAAATGTCTTGATCGTTTTGCTTTTGCTCGGCGGTGGCGCTTCCTCGTCCGCGTGGGCAGATGCTTCTCTGCCGGTGTATCTTGAAAACAAGCGCGGTTTAGAGGCTTTTCAAGAGGGGAAGATGGACGAAGCCAAGCAGCGTTTTGGGGCTGCGCAGGCACAGGACCCGGCGCTTCCGGAGCTCGATTTCAATTCGGGAGTGATCCAACTTAATGAGGGAAATGCCGATGGAGCTGCGCAAGCGTTTCAGAATTCCGCGCAAAAGGGAAACGAGGAGCTTAAAGCAAAATCGCTCTATAATCTCGGTTTGGCTTTGTCAAAAAAGGGAGACGTTCCAAGTGCTGTTCAGTCATATGCGGGGGCCATTCAGTCTGCGCAGCAAGCTAAGAACCCTCAGGTCGAAGCGGATGCACGCAAAAATATTGAGCTCTTGATTAAACAGGAGCAGCAAAAGAAACAACAGCAGAAAGACCAGCAAAAAGACAAACAAAAGGACTCGCAAAAAGAGCAGCAAAAAGAACAAGAAAAGCAAAAAGAAAAACAACAACAGCAAAAGCCTGGAAAATATCAGGAAACCTCTGCGGAGGCCAAAAAGGATCAGTTTAAATCAAAACATCTCTCCAAAGAAGATGCGGAGCGTGTTATGGCTGAATTATCAAATCGGGAGAAAGATTTGCAGGCAAAATTGAAGAAACAAAAAGGGAAGCAGCAAAGCAATCCCAAGGATTGGTAGGGGAGAGGTTGGAAGGCAAGTGATGAGTTTCTGCTCGCATTGGATAAACTTGACGGTATTTTTGGCGTTGGGGGCCGCTCCGGTCTTCGCTAAAGATGTTGTATTGTCGGCTGAGCTGGATCGTCAGGAGATCTCAATTGATGAGTCTGTTTCCCTAAAATTGTCTGTAACGGTAGAGGGCGATTCAAACGCCTCGCAACCCCGTTTTTCGGCCCCGAATTTTGAAGTTATTAATCAGTTCCAAAATACCTTTGTTCAATCCTTTTATGAAAACGGGCGTTTTGGAATGCGCAATCAAGTTAATATCACGAAGGTTCTCAGGCCCCTTAAGTCGGGAGATCTTCAGATTACGGGTATTCAGGTTTCGATTGACGGCAAGAATCATACAAGTCCTGATTTGCGAGTTCGGGTATTGCCAGGCGCGAGTTCTCCTTCAGGGGGGAGCGCAAATTCGGGAGCAGGCGTGAGTGGTCCGGCTCGTGTTACGGGGAAAAGGCCCGCCGGGGCCTATATTTTTGTCAGAGCGGAAGTTGATAAGGAGCGCGCTGTTAAAGGTGAACAGGTAGTTGTGAGTTATTATTTGTATCGCCGAGTTCGAGTCTTCAATATTCAAGTAGAAAAGTATCCGGTTTTGCCTGGATTCTTGCGCGAGGATATGGAGATGCCTATTCTCAATCAGCGCCTGGATTCGGAGCGTGTGATTCTAGATGGTATTGCTTTTGAGCGTTCGTTGCTTTTGCGGTATGCCGCCTATCCTATTCAAGAAGGGAAGCTTAAGATCGATCCCCTGTCTTTGAAATATCAGCATTATACAAATACTCAAAGCATGGACAACAATGATCCTTTCATGAATTTTTTTCAGCAGATGACCCCTCATGTGGGGAGTAGTCGCAGTGATACGGTGAGTGTTGATGTGGTCCCCGTTCCCGAGGAGGGGCGCCCGCCTTCGTTTTCAGGCGCAGTGGGGGACTTTTCTGTTGTTTCTGCTTTGGACAAAAATGAAGTTCGCGCCAATGAGGCTGTTACCCTGACGGTGAAGATTGAGGGGCGAGGTAATCTGGCTTCGATTAAGGATCCACAGGCAAAATGGCCTGAAAACGTAGAACTCTATGATACAAAGGGGACTGCAAAGACCGGGCGAAGTGGTGTGGGAGAAAAAGTTTTTGAGATTCTTTTGATTCCGCGGGCACCTGGCAAGCTCACTTTGCCAGGCTTGGAATTTAGTTTTTTTGATCCCAGCAAAAAAGCCTATGTTACAAAATCTACTGCTCCGATTGATCTTCAAGTTGCCGAAGGGGCTCCTGGCTCGGTCGTACCTCAGCGTGCACCTCCTTCGCAGGCCAATCAACAAGGTGTTCAGGCTCAGTCGGGAGTAGGGGCGCCTGCCGGCGCGCCTCTAGCTTCTAAGGTAATCGAGATTCGGGATCTGAAAGGTCCTGAAGAGAAGACCGAGTCTATAAGTGTGAATGGTTTTCCAGTTTGGCGATGGCTCTACTGGGGGGCCTGCGTGGGTTTTACAGTCTTGCTCATGTTCGTGGGGCTGGATCTGATTCGAAAAGTGAAGACAAAGGTCAATGATCCTGAATCCGCTTCGAACAAGCAGAAGCACGTGTTGAGGACCTTTAGTGAGCTTAGAAAAATGAGTCGTCAGGTTTTGTCTGGGACCGCCTGGCTTGAGGTGGTGGGTGGATATGAAAAGATTTGTGGCCAGGTATTTGATGCACTTGATCGCTACTCTGAGATTGGTGCCCGTTCACTTTCGCGCGATGAGTTAAGGCGAATCTTGGTTGATGAGCAGGGTCTTTCGGATGACGCCTGGAAACGTACCGAAAAGCTTCTCGAATTCGCTGAGATGGTTCGTTTCGCAAGTTCCGCGGGCGCGGTGTCAGAGTCGAGTGCTCGAAATGAATTCGGGAAGTGGGTGGGTGAAGCAGAAGCGCTCGTAAAAACCCTTGATTCGATTTCCAAGAAGAAGTTAAATAGATCTTAGGGTTGGCATTGAGTCCAGTCCCTCAAAAAAGGAGATAGAAAAATGAATCAAGGTATTGGTGCAAACGCACGTTTTGCAGCTGTTCGTGAAATCACCTCGCGCACTCCGCGCAAATTCGACCCCCCACGCGATGAATCAGGAAAAAGATTGAAAGTATCCGAGTTTTACGGAGTCAATACTTTCGACATTCATAAGATGAAGAAGCTTCCTCAGAGCGTCTTTACGAAGCTCCTACAGACGATAGAAAGTGGGGGCAAGCTAGAACCAGAAATTGCAGATACGGTTGCGCACGCAGTAAAAGAGTGGGCCTTGGCTCGTGGCGTGACTCATTTTTGTCACTGGTTTCAGCCTCAAACGGGATCGACGGCAGAGAAGCATGATGCTTTTTTAAGTTTGGATGAAAACTCTATGCCGCTGGAAAAGTTTTCGGGCGCACAACTCATCCAAAGTGAACCCGATGCTTCGAGTTTTCCGTCTGGAGGGATGCGAACGACTTTTGAGGCGCGGGGTTACACGGCTTGGGACCCTTCCAGTCCCATGTTTATTATGGAACACACGAATGGAAAAACGTTGTGTATTCCCTCTGTATTTATCAGCTACCACGGGGACTCCTTGGATAAGAAGACGGGTCTTCTGCGAAGCATGGATGTTCTCTCGCATAGAGTTTGCGATTTGCTGCACCTGGTGGGGTATCCCCAGATTAAGAGAGTGGTTCCGACCTTGGGGGCGGAGCAAGAGTATTTTCTGATTGATCGGAGTTTCTTCAATCTCAGGCCTGATTTACTGATGACTGGGCGAACCCTTGTGGGAGGGCAACCCCCTAAAGGGCAGCAGCTTGAGGATCACTATTTTGGAAGTATTCCTGCTCGCGCCCAGGCTTACATGAGCGAAATGGAATATGAGCTCTACAAACTTGGAGTACCTGTTAAAACGCGTCACAATGAGGTGGCGCCAAGTCAGTTTGAGACGGCGCCCATTTTTGAAGAAGCCAATATCTCCACGGATCACAATCAGCTGGTGATGGAGATCATGAAGAGGGTTGCGTTGCGACATAATTTTGCAGTTTTGTTGCATGAGAAACCTTTTGCCGGAATCAATGGCAGTGGCAAGCATAATAACTGGTCCATGATGGTCACGGCCAGTGGTCATGAGCTTGATGGCGAGAATCTCTTAGATCCGGGCAAAACTCCGCATCAGAATCTTCGGTTCTTGCTGATGCTCGTTTCAGTTCTTAAGGGCGTTCACAAGCATGCCGGGATTTTGCGGGCCGGGATTGCCTCTGCGGGGAACGAGCATCGCTTGGGCGCGAATGAGGCGCCACCGGCAATTATTTCGGTGTTCCTTGGGGATTTGCTGAGTCGGATTCTCAATGAAATCGAAAATGGGAGTTTTGCAAATCAGAATCCTGAGGCCGCCGTCTTGCGATTAGGCGTGAGCAAGTTGCCCGAAGTCATGCGGGACAATGCGGATCGAAACCGTACTTCACCTTTTGCTTTTACGGGGAACAAGTTTGAGTTTCGGGCCGTGGGTTCTTCGGCATCGACGGCATTTCCAGTCATGTTAATCAACGCAGCGGTGGCCGATGGAATTTCTGAGGTCACTGAGGCTTTGAGAAAAAAAGGCGCGGCTCAAAAGGATCTCGATGCAGCGATTTTGGAAGTTGTTCGTGAGGCGATCAAGGAGACCAAACCCATTCGCTTTGAGGGGAACAATTATTCAGAAGAATGGGTGAAGGAAGCAGAAAAGCGTAGCTTGCCCCATCTGAGGAAGACCCCGGAAGCGTTGGCGGAGTTGACCACGGAAAAGACCAAGGAGTTGTTCAAGCGACTTGGTATTTTTTCGGAGGCAGAGCTGTTGTCTCGCTATCATGTGAGGCTTGAACGCTACATCAAGAACATGGTGATTGAGGTGGTTACGTTAAAGTCGATGATCGATACGCAGATTCTGCCAGCCGCCTTTGCTTATCACGGGCAGTTGGCCCAGGCGATAAGTGCGGCGAAGTCGGCGGGGATTTCTGCACCGCAACTTCCAACTGTTGAGAAACTTTCGGGTCTTATTCAAACTCTCCAGGCGCGGCGCATTGAGTTTGAAGGCAGCACACTCAAATTCGAGGGTCTCACAAGTGAAGAGGAGAAGGCTCATCTGCTTTCTCGGGAAATCTCAGAAAAAATGCTTTCGATTCGTCAAGCAAGTGATGAAATTGAAGCGCTCGTGGCCGATGATTATTGGCCATTGCCGAAATATCGGGAAATGCTGTTTTTGTCCTAGTATCTAGGACGACGAAACTCTGAATATGCAAGGGCTGTGATCTTGATTCCCGTCATAATGATCTCGGCGGGCAGATCCACGGTGAGCCAGTTCAGGGTCCAGCTCGCTAAAGAAGGTAGAGCTTCGACCTTCTGCGACTCTACGTGAGCACTTTTCGGCTCAGGCTTTGCGGTCTTCTTTTTATCAAATGGATTGCGTCCGAGTTTCTGTGATTTGGTGGCCATCAGTGTTCTCCTTTTTTGTTTTCAAACGTGTTTGAAGTCCTAGTCGGGTCGCAATTTCTACGGCGGCACTGAGGTAGTCTTTGGCACCTCGTGAAGAGCGATCATAACGAATGACTGAGGTGGCGTGTCCTGAACTCTCGGTGACGGCTGAGTTATCGTGGATCATTGAATTGAAGATCAGATCGCCTAACTCTGTCTTGAGTGTATCTAAGACCTCTTGAGTAAGCTTGCGCCGGTGCGAGACTTGGGTGGCGAGGATTCCTAGGATGGAAAGCTTATTATTCCAGCGAGAGCGGGTGTCTTCGATTGCATCGCGAATTTTGACAATCCCCTCTAGGCTGAAGAATTCGGGCTGAACGGGAACCAGAACATAATGAGCGGCACACAAAGCGTTTTGGGTTAACAAATTCAGACTCGGAGGGGTATCGATGAGGATGAATTCATAATCATCTTCGAGCGCTGATAAGAAGCGATGAAGGACCATCTCGCGGTCGCCTCGGCTCATGAGATAATAATCGACAGCAGAAAGTCGTTGATCTGAAGGGATCAAGTCGACACCTTCCCCTGTTGTAGCAATATAGAGCTTTCGGCTCTGCGCATCGACCGGTCGCTTCGAGAGGTACACTTCATCTAAGGTTCGAAGATTTAGATAAGGCTCTTCTCCCGGAACGACGCCCAAGTAGCTTGTTAAATTTGCCTGAGGGTCTCCATCGATGAGAAGAACGCGAAACCCCGATTGGGCAAGTGCCACACCTAGATTCATGGTCGTGGTGGTTTTTCCCACTCCTCCTTTTTGATTGGCAATCGTGATAATCGTTGCGGCCATGATTTAGGTCTCCTCTAAGGATCTTTTAGGTTTCTTCGCCATCTTGGTTGACGGGACCATAGTCAGCGGGGTTAATTGCAAATTTTCTGATTTTTCGAAGTAACGTGTTCTTGGGAATTCCGGCGTGGGAAACAGTCTGATTGATCCGCCCCCCAAAGCGCTTGAGCGCATTAATGATAAAGTCGCGCTCAAATTGCTCTTTTTGATTGTGAAAATCGATAGCGACCGTCTCGGCGCCTGACGAGGACCCGGTCTCCGATCCAGAAGAAATTCCAGCGCCGGATGCGTGATCCGTCTTCATGCTCCGAGGATGCATGTCCTCAGGCAGTGAGGTGAGCGTGATGTATCTGGAATTCTCGAGTACAAACGCGCGCTCGACCACATTTTCAAGTTCCCGGATATTGCCTGGCCAAAGGTAGTTTTTCATACCATTGAGTGCATCTTCTCGAATTCCACGCACTTCGTTTCCGGTTCCTGTTCTGCCGTGGAGGTTGTTGTATTTTTCAATAAAGTGCTCCACCAACAATGGAATGTCTTCTGTTCGTTGTCGAAGGGGGGGGAGCTCTATGGGCATGACGTTGAGTCGATAGAAAAGATCTTGGCGAAACTGATTTTGCCGGATCATTTCTTCAAGGTTACGGTTCGTGGCGGCAATGATCCGGACGTCACAGCGAATTTCGCGATTGGATCCGACCGGCGTAAATTTTCGTTCTTGCAACACGCGAAGCATCTTGACCTGCATGGGGTGAGAAATGTCACCGATTTCGTCCAAGAAAAGGGTGCCCCCTTCGGCGTATTGGAATTTTCCGATGTGGCGCTGGTCCGCGCCCGTGAAGGCCCCTTTTTCATGCCCGAAGAATTCGCTTTCGATGAGGTTTTCGGGAATCGCGCCGCAATTCACCGCAACAAAAGGTTTTACTTTTCGGGGAGAATTAAAGTGAATTGCGCGCGCGACGAGCTCTTTGCCCGTCCCGTTTTCACCGCGAATGAGGACGCTGGTGTTGACTTGACCTAAGCGTTGAATCACCTGAAAAACAGAGCGCATTCCTTGTGATTTTCCGACGAACTCTTCGCCATCATCTAAAGTAAGTTTCGGAGAGGAGAGCCCCGTTTCTTGGACGAGGACGTGGGCTTCGCTGGCTTTTTGAATCAGGTCTTCAATGTCATTTTGCTGAACGGGCTTTTCGATATAATTGTAAGCGCCGTCGCGCATCGCTTCGACTGCATCTTTGATGTTGCCATGAGCGGTAATGATGAGGACGGAAACCGAAGGATCAAAAGCGTGAACCTCTCGCAGAACTTCGAGGCCCGAGATTCCGGGGAGATTAACATCGAGTAAAACGATGTGAATTGAGGAGGGGTTGTCTAAGCCACGTTCGCGAATGATCCTGAGGGCCTCTTCTCCGTCTTGCGCCTCAAAAACATTATGTCTGAGCGAGGTTAAGATTTGCGTAAGCGATTCCCGAAGCTCTTTTTCGTCATCGACGACAAGGATGTTGAGCGAATAAGCAAAGGGGGGAGTGGCAGCACACATTTGGGAGTCATCATAATGGAGTGTGAGGAAAAGGAAAACTGTAATCTAAGAGGTAGACTCCTCAGGATGGGGGGTCTGGACGGGGATCGAAAAAGAAAACGTGGTTCCCTTGCCTTCGGTGCTCTGAACCCGAATCGAGCCTCCGTGAAGCTCGATAAAGTACTTTGAGAGGTATAATCCGAGTCCCGTGCCTTTGACCTGCTCTTTGAGGGGGCGCACGAGGCGGCTGAACTTTCGAAACATCTGGGGGAGTTGGTCTTTCGGAATTCCAGGGCCAAAGTCCTCTACTTCGACTTTCACAAAACCCTCTTCTTCAAAGGAGCGTACAATGACATTGGAGTTGGCGGGACTGTACTTGATGGCGTTATCGATGAGGTTGGTCAAGACTTGGCGCATGAGGTCTTCGTCGCATTCAATGGAGAAGAGAGGTTCGAGGGATTCCTCAATGGAGATATTCTTTTGTTGTGCGATGGGCCGCAAACGCTTGAGCGCCTGTTGAATGAGGAGGTTAATGTCATTGGATTTCATGTTTAGAATCACCTTTTGTGATTCGATGCGCGAGAGATTGAGGATGCTCGTAATGTAGTTTTTGAGCTCATTATTGCTGTTTTCGATGGAGTCAAAAAGTTCCTTCCAATCCCCGTGCTCCTCTGGCGGTAGATGAGATTCCCTGCGTAACCGCTCAACAACGGCCTGAATTTTCGCAATGGGGGTCTTGAGATCATGACTAACCAATGAAAGAAAGTTCGTCTTCATTTGATCCAGTTCCCTCAAATATTGCGATTGTTTGAGGGCCCGCCACTGGAGGTTTTCTTGAAGGGCTTGCCGAAATCCCGTGAAAACAAGATAGGTGATGAGCAAGGAAGCCCCGACGTTGGCAGACGGAATGTAGATGTCGAAGGCTTGGAAAATGATTTGGAATAATATAACGGCGACCGCGACTCCCGTGCCGGTGACGGCGATCGAACTTATTAAGACCGGGTAAGTCACAATGTAAAAGGAAGCGATAAATACCATTAAAAGCACTAAAATGGCTTGGATCGCAAAGCCCGCGCGCAGGATGGGGTTTCCATCTACAATGGTCTCGATGTCGTTGGCAATGACTTCCGCCCTTCCCATTTCCCCAAACGGAGTTCTTAAGATGGGGGAGTAGTCCGAATCTTCGCTTAGGATGACGCTTTTTCCCTGAAAAGAAGGGCAGTCATGGGAAATGTTGAGGTTTTCGGCTCCCATTTCTCCATCGCCCGATTTGACGGTCACTTGGCAGCGGCGAAAAGAACCTGCTTCTCCCACGAAGTTAATCAGGTGGGGGGATCGAAGCTGGGAGAGGGCTTTGGGGTCTTGTTTGGATTGGAGGTAGGCTTTAAAGGTGATGGAGGAACCACCCTTGGGAAGCAAGATGGCCGTTCGAACCACTCCATCTGAGTCGATAATGAGGTCTCGCGAGGAGTGTTGGTTATCGGTGATCACCAACCTTGCGCCTTTTTTTCGAAGCGCGTCTGCAATAAAGTTAAGTAATTTTGGGGAGTTAAAGGTATTTGATTCCACGTCCACTAAAAGCGTCTTGGTCGTGCGCATGAGGTGGCCCCGAAGTGCTATCCGGGCAGAATAAATCCTATTCTCCAATTCCGTCAGTGGAATGAGGGAAAGAAAGAAGCAGACGGCAACTCTAATGAGGAAAGCTTTCGTTTTCATTGACGGCAGTGATCCTTCTATGGCTTATCTGTATTGATATGCGTTTCGTCAAGCCTCTCTTGAAATGGGTTTCTAACTTTTATGAACTAAACGTTGACGCGCGAAGTCTATTGGGTAGTGCTATCCGAAGGTTTCGGCGGTTTTACATCGGAACTTTTCGACAGGATTATATCAAGAAGTCGATTGAACAGACTCGCGAGGGCGAGTGCAATCGAACGGGGCTTTGTTGCCAGTTGATCTATAAATGTCCTTTCTTGGGTCGGGATAGTGAAAATAAAACTTACTGTCGCGTCTATGGGGATTTGCGCCCCGCGAACTGTAGACATTATCCTTTTGATAAACGGGATTCTGAAGTCGAAGGTTGTGGATATCGGTTTAAATGAAAGTCATTAAAGGAATTGAATTCATCGCGCATGCGCCCCGAAAGCCCGTTCTTACTATCGGCAATTTTGATGGAGTCCATCTCGGGCATGCGCAAATTATCAGTACCGTCTTAAAGAAGGCTCAAGAACGTGGGGGTTCTTCTCTTGCGCTCACGTTTCATCCGCACCCGCAAATTGCGCTGAAGCCACAAGTGGAACTCCCGCTTTTGTCTTCATATGACGAAAAGCTTGAACTTCTGGTGGCCAGTGGGCTTGATTTGATTATTGAAGAGCCCTTCAGTCGTGAGTTTTCGACCGTGGCTCCTGAGCAGTTTTTTACGGATCGAATTATTCGCGGGATCAATCCTGAGGCCATTGTTGTGGGCTATGATTTTGCTTTTGGCAATCGACGAGAAGGTCATTTGGATCTTTTGAAAAGCCTGTGTGATAAAAATGGCATTGAGTTGACCATTGTTCCGCCTTTTCGTTTAGAGGGTGAGGTCGTCTCGAGTTCGCGGATTCGGCAATACCTCCTGGCCGGGGATATTCAAGGGGCGACCCGTCTTTTGGGGCGGCCTTTTTCTTATCGTGGCGTGGTTGTCAAGGGCGAAGGGCGCGGTCGAAAGTTGGGTTATCCTACGGCGAATCTGAAGCTTGAGAACAAACTCGTACTTCCCTATGGGGTTTATGCGACACAGGCTCGTTTTGGCGAGCGAGTTTTTCCGAGCGTGACTAATGTGGGCGTTCGCCCCACTTTTTTTGAAAGAGAAAAAGAGGGCGAGGCGCTTCCGGCGTTAGTAGAAACCTACCTGATCAATACGACGATTGATCTTTATGGCAGCACGCTCGAGGTTTTATTTCAGCGGCGCTTGCGCGAGGAACGTAAGTTTTCGGGTGTGGCGGCCTTGAAGGCACAGATCGCCCAGGATGTGCGAGACGTGCAAGATGTTCAAGACGTGTAAGACTCTTAGGACGAAGACCCTTCGCCTGTGAACATCTCTTTGTTAATTCTGGAAATTACTTTCTTGAAGGTCCCGCTGTCGTATTTCACTTTTCGTTCTTTAATGAATTCGTCGAAGTCGACGGTTGTGTAATCGTACATATACTGAACTAGGTCATGGGCGACAATAAACAGAGCGGACAGCGGTGAAATGTGTTTGTAATTCACGCCCCTTGGAAAACCAGAGCCGTCGGGTAGTTCATGATGTTGATGGACAATCAGATCCACGTCAGCGGGGATTTCTTTGAAACTTCTGACGACTTCCATCCCTTTAAAAGGGTGATCCTTGAAGGCCCTAATTTCTGCCGCTGAAAACTGCGCCTTCTTGTTCTCCAGATCAGCGAGATCCGAGACAGCCGCGAGTTCGTTATTTGAGAGGGCAATATCGTGAAAAAAGGCCGCAAAACAAAGTTTCTGAAAGGTCGCTTCTGATGGCCAATCCATTTTGGCGGCAAGACTGCACGCGATATCTGCGAGGGCGACGCTATGACTGGTGATATAGCGTTTTTTGTCGCGCACGAAACTGCGCAACATTTTTGAGAGTTTTGGATTATTGCCCACAGACTTAATTGTGAGTTTAATGCTTTCCTTTGCGAGCGCTTGAACCTCAGGTGTAAATCCAACTCGCTTTCCTAACTCAAGAATGACTTCGTGAGCTGAAATCGCAAGAGTGTGCAGGGACTCTGGCGGAACGTTCTCAGAAGAAGTGATTCGGAGCAGTTCTTTCTGGAGCCGGCTGACGAATTCACCGCTTTCTTCCCTTTTTATGTAAAGGTAATCGACTTTCTTCTGATGCACATACTTGTTAAAGTCGGCGACATCAAAGGTGTCCCCTTCTTTGAAGAGTTTTACGAATTTAATTTTTGAAAGCCGAATATAGATATCAGACTTTAATGGGGCGACCTTGATGAGAAGTTCGGATTTGATTCTGCAGTAGTCATTGGACCCCATTCCTTCTTTCAGGGTTCCCGCTTGAATAGCATCAGAAATAACCTGAAAAACTCCGTGAGCGAGATTCGCGGAGTCCACGTGTCCAATCACATTTAAGTCCGGAAAAGCCGTTTTGATGGCTTCTTCTTTTTTTGCAATGATGATCAAGGGGATCGAGGAGTCGACGGAAAGGAGGTATTTGAAGAGTCGCGCGCTCTCTTTTTCCGCCTCGCAAACTATCACACTGACGTCATGGTCATCTAAAAGATAATCGATGGCCGCTTCAAAATTTGCTGCCTGATGGGTTTCGGCTTGAAACCGGCTCTCGAGCGTAAAAGACGCAATTTCACGCTTGGATTTATCGGCCAGCACCACAAGGATGTTCATAGAGCAATTATACTGTTTGAGCCCAAAAACTGTATTAAAATCTCGCCCCTTGGCCTTGCCAGTTGCGTCATTTTCTATGTTGTCCTTCATGCCGCTCATATTTGATTTCAGCATGGATTTTTTTCTGTTTTAAGTTCATTTTCTAATCCATGGGAAAGATCCTTCTTTCAATTACCGCCCAACCGCGCACGCGTGACTTTGTTACGGCAATTGCAACTGCGGTTGGGATGAAGCCTGTGATTGTCTCGACGGCGAATGACGCGGTTGAGCATCTCAAGCACGAGGAAGTTGGAAGTTTTTTCGCCGAGCTCAAGAATGAAGCAGAACTGCATGCTTTTGAGGCCGTGGTGCAAGGTTCGGTCGGGCTTTTTTCCGAACTTATTAATCCCAATTTCACCCATTTTATTTGCCCTCTTGAATTGGAGGCGGCTCCCTTTCTCCTGCAGAGCCCTCTCTTCGGGCACTACCTTAGTCAGGGCTCACAAGCGGCACTCTCGGAGCAGGACGCGGAGCTTTACTCAAAGGTAGTGAGCGGGACGCTGTCGCAAAAAAAAGGTCTCGGGACTAAAGATCTATTGAATCAGGGCGCGCAGCTTCAGGTTGTTCGATTGGAAAGCGCAGGCCAGCGCCTTGATCTGATTCAAGCGATACGATCCTATTTATTAGCGGCGCAATTCTCGACACGTGCGATTATGACCATTACAAATGGGGTAGATGAGATATTGCTGAATGCGTTGCATGTCGCCCCCTTAAGTGAAATGAATCAGGGATTTATTTCTGCGCATGCTCAGAAGGCCGGAGAGCCCACCAAAAGTCGGAACGCGGTCGACGTGGAGTTGGGTTTTGACGGTAGGAATGTGGTAATCAGCGTTAAAGACTATTTTGGAACGCTTGATCGTTCTCGGCTGCTTGCCCACATGCTCAAAAGGTACCAAAGGCAAGAGTTTCGAGTGGGATCTCGGCTCTCTATTTGTGGTTTAGGCGTTTCGGTCATGATGAAAACCCGGGGGAGTTTTTCTTTTTGTTGTGATGCTCACGAACAGACAACCGTGACTGCCGTTTTTAGGAAGACGCAAGACTTCCGGGAATTTCGAACTCAATTTCGGTTCCTTTCAACTCAGTTTTTCTTTTAAAGGAGGAATAAGAATTTAATGGGAATTCGCGAACGAGCCCTCTTGATTGTTGATTCAGACCCCGCGTTGGAGAAGGCTTTTGCATCGGAGCTTGTTTTTGTTAAATCCCCTCGCCAATCGCTCCCATTTTTTATGGAGAAAAGTCATCTTTTTGCCGCAGTTTTTGTGAATCCGTTAATGAGCAGCCCAGGGATATTTGAATGGATTCGTACAGCCCGAAGGCATCGCCCCCTGACCCCGGTCTTTCTTATTGAAGACAAGTCTGACGAAAGTGCATTCGCAAAACTTCAGTTGGAGCGTTTAGGGGTTCGCGGGGTCATTGAGAAACCCTGTGCTTTGAAGGATCTTTGGGATTTAGCTAAACTCCTTCCGGTGGAGCCCGGATTGGATACAGTGAATGAACGGGAGGATCAGCCTGATATCTCCTTGAAGGATTTTCGTGCTGTAGGGATCGAAGAATGCTTTACGGAGATCCCTCAGCTTTTCGACGTCTATGTTTGGCGCAAATCCGAAAAGTTTATTGATATCGTCAGGGCGGGTGAAAGTTTTTTTCCTAAACTCCTGAGGGCGCACGCAAGAAGAGGGGTAAAGAACTTTTATGTGCGCAACGATGCTGTAGAGCGGAGTTTGGGATTTTGTCGGACCCTTTCCATGACCTTGCCTTTCGCTCAAGGTCTTTCACCTGCACTTCAACAAAGAGCACAGCTCAACAGTGCGGATGACATAACGGAGCGTCTTAAAACCGCACCAGAAGTTACCACCGAAGATATAGAAACCGCGCGGGAATTCACCAGTCAGGTATCAAGCTTTGTGACGGGATTGGATTGTCGATCGGACCAGGCCATTCGGAAGCTTTTTGATTTTGTTGCCAATACGGATCACGCGGTTGCCACAACGCTCGTTTCCGCAAAACTCGCGCCCGGTTTAGGCCTGGAAAACGATATTTCGGTGCAGATTCTGGGTGTAGCTAGCCTGCTTCATAACATCGGGCTGTATCGGCTTCCTGAGAAACTTTGGGATGAAGATGAATCTCGCATGACTCCGAGTGAGCTGGCGCTTTATTATACCCATCCAGAGCGCGGTGCGGACATTCTACGCAGTGTGGAGGGCGTGCATCCGACTGTGATTCAGGCGGTCGCTCAACACCACGAGCGACGAGGGGGGCGAGGATTTCCCGGAAAAGTCGTGTCCTCAAATCTGAGTCCCATCGCAGAGGCGGTTGGAATCAGTAATGAATTTGTGAAAGTGGTTTGCAAGAAAAAGTTAGACCCTAAAATCGATATTTTCAAAGAACTTGAAGCGAGGGTTTTTCCGCTTTTTTCATCCAACATGGTCAAGCTCTTTAAAACGGCTTTTTGGGATCTCTAAGGTCGCTCGGCTAGTTTTGTTTTTTTTTCTTTTTGGGTTTATCTGAGACTTCAGGTACGTCCAAGCCCAGTTTCTGTAATCGATACCGAATGCTCCGAAACGTAATCCCCAAAATTTGCGCTGCTTTTTTCTTTACGCCGTGCGTGTGTAAAAGGGCATTGTGGAGGTATTGCTTTTCGATTTTTCCTAAAATCTCGTCGAGCTTCACGGGCCCGGCTGAAAAATTCGGAGCCGGGATGCGAATATCGGTTGCGAGTGTGGTATCGGGCGAAACAGAGGCAGGCTGGCTCGACGTCGGGGGTAGTACGGGAGGCATCACTGCCGGAATGAGATGAGCTGGGAGTGAGTTGATGCTAAGTTTGGAGCCGGTTTCAAGCGTGGCTGCGCGTTCGATGATGTTTTGAAGTTCCCGAATGTTCCCGGGCCAGGCGTAATTGCAGAGCAAGGTAAGTGTTAAATCGTCGATGCCCTCAATTGTCTTGTTATATTTTTGGGCGACGCGCTGAAGAAAGGTTCGGGCTAATAGGGGAATATCGCCCGCGCGCTCGCGCAGGGGGGGGCTCTTGATTGTAATGACGTTGAGGCGGTAGTACAAGTCTTCGCGGAAGGTGCCTTTGGCGACACCGCTTTCGAGGTTGCGATTGGTGGCGGCAATAATGCGGGCATCGACTTTCTGATCGTCGGTCCCCCCCACTTTACGAATCGTTTTTTCTTGTAGGGCCCGAAGAAGTTTCACTTGCATCGCGAGCGGCAGCTCGCCGATTTCGTCTAAAAAAAGGGTGCCGCCGTTTGCGGTTTCAAAGAGGCCGGCTTTTTCAGCAATGGCTCCGGTAAAACTTCCTTTTTTGTGTCCAAAGAGTTCGCTTTCGATCAGGTTTTCCGGAATCGCACCGCAATTGATAGGCACAAACGGTTTGTCTTTGAGCGGGCCCGAATCGTGAATCATGCGTGCGATGAGTTCTTTGCCCGTGCCGCTCTCGCCAATGACCAGGATGTTGGCCTTGTTGCCCGAGACCCGGCTGATCATGTGGAGTAGTTCTTTGACGGCCGCTGACTCGCCCAAAATTTCCCGATGCATACTCGACATACTTATCCTGCTCCTCCTGCCATTTGAAAGACCGGAAGGTACATAGCAATGAGAAGGCCTCCGACAGTTCCTCCCAAAAGAACTAAGATAAGAGGTTCAATCATTTTGGTGAGACCTCCTACCAGCGCTTCTACGTCTTCTTCATAAAAATCTGCGACCTTCTCGAGCATTTTATCGAGATTTCCGGTGGACTCTCCCACAGTGATCATCTGGATGGCCATCGTGGGAAAGACTTTGAGCCGGGTAAGGACGGAACCAAGCGTCTTGCCGCTTTCTACGTCGGAGCGGATTTTCGCAATGGCGTCCTCAAGGACGGCGTTGTCAACGGTCGCTTTACAGATATCAATCGCATCGATGAGATTCACGCCGCTGGAAAGGAGCGTTTGCATGGTACGTGAAAATCTTGCGGTTCCGGCCTTTTTCATCATGGTGCCAAATAAAGGGGCGTTATATAGGGTGCGATCCATGAAGGCTCGTCCTTCGCGAGACCGGAAATAGCGGAAACCCAAAAAACCGATCGCACTGGCTCCGCCCACAATGAACATGAAGTAATTGCCCAAAAAATGGGATACATTGATGACAATTTGAGTGGGAAGCGGCAGTTCTTGGTTAGCGCTTTTGAGAAGCGCTTCGAATTTAGGAATAATAAAGACGAGCATGATGAATACGACCAAGAGGCCAACGCTCACCACCACGGCGGGATAGAAGAGAGCGCCGCGAATCATCTTCTTTAGGCGATCGGCATCTTCAAGGTAGCGGCATAAACGTTTAAGCATCATGTCGAGGGAGCCTGATGCTTCACCGGCGCGGATGAGAGAGACATAGAGTTTAGGAAAGGCATTCGGAAATCCTGCCAAGGTTTCCCAGAGGTAGGCGCCGCCTGAAACGCGCTCTTTGGTCGTTGCGATGAGCCTTTTCATGGTAGAATTTGTGGTTTGCTCGACTAGAATGTCTAACCCTTGAACGATCGGGACGCCAGAGGAGATCAGTACTTGAAGTTGTCTTGTAAAGGTCACCAGCACTTCGGTGGGCACCGAGTCTTGGCGTTTGAAAAAAGCCGAGAGGTCTGTGTTCATTACGCCGGAGGCGGAGACGCGGGTTGGGCGAATGCCTTGTCCTCGAAGAGCCATGCGTAGCTCCCCTTCAGAGGAGGCCGAAAGTTTCCCTTCGATTTTCTTGCCGTTCTTATCAACACCTTGGTACTGAAACTCGGGCACCGTCTTCTCCTTTTTTTTTACTTTTTTTAGGCTTTAGCTGCCTGGCGCTCCTGTACGGCCGTTAGCATTTTTATAAGCTCCTCGGGTTGCGTGCTATTTTCAAGAGCATCAGCCTTTGAGAGGACGCCTTGCTTGACTAAGATGACCAGATTTTGGTTCATGGTGACCATCCCACTGTCATCTTGGCCAGATTGCATCGAAGAGTAGATTTGATGAATTTTGTCTTCGCGGATGAGATTCCGAATTGCCATCGTGGGGATCAAAACTTCACAGGCCATTGCCCGACCTTGTTCATAGCTTTTTGAAATCAACTGTTGAGAGACAATGGCTTGAAGAGAGAACGAAAGAACCTGGCGGATCTGGGATTGTTGGTGCTGCGGAAAAACATTGATGAGGCGGTTAATGGATTGAATCGCGTTATTGGTGTGAAGGGTCGCAAAGACTAAGTGGCCCGTTTCAGCCATGGTCAGAGCCATTTCGATGGTTTCAGGATCGCGTAACTCGCCGACCAAGATGTAGTCGGGATCTTGCCTGAGGATCCGTTTTAAGGCGTCATGAAAGGACTTGGTGTCCGAGCCCACCTCGCGCTGGTTGACGATACAGTTGCGGTGAGGGTGGATGAATTCGACTGGATCTTCAATCGTAATAATGTGGCCATACTCCTCGCGATTGACGAGATCAAGAAGGGATGCCAAGGAAGTGGATTTTCCGCTGCCCGTGGGGCCAGTGACGAGGATAAGGCCGTTGGGTCGCTTGATGACTTTTTTTAGAATTTGGGGGAGTCGAAGGGTGTCAAATTCAGGGATCGTGAGCGGAATTTTTCGAAACACGCCGCCAATGTGGGATTTTTGGATAAAGAGATTACCTCGAAATCTCGCGATATCTTTAACGCCAAAGGAGAAGTCGAGTTCCTGATCCCGCTTAAACGCCGCCTTTTGATCCTCTGTTAGTACCGAGTAGCAAAGCTCCTGGGTATCGGCGGCGGTGAGGGTATCGGTTTTTACGCGAAGGACTTTGCCTTGAATCCGAAGTTCCGGGGGGACTCCTACCGTAATGTGAAGGTCAGAGGCATCTTGATCAACCATGGCTTTGAGAAGGGTGGTGAGGCCGATTTTGGGCATTTTAGGTTTCCTTGTTAATTTTCCATTGTCATCGAAAGCGCTTCTTCAAGTGAAGTGCGTCCTTCGGAAAATTTTGTGAGTGCAGCACTGCGGAGGGTTTTCATACCCTCTTTGAGGGCCTGTTTCTTAATCTCTGCGAGGGATTCGCTACGTAAGAGCATCTCTTTTAGGGTAGGTGAGAAGTCGAGAATCTCGTAAATTGCGATTCGCCCTTTGTAGCCGCTATCGGCGCACTGATTGCAGCCTTTGCCTTTGTAGGAGCGAATGCGGGAAATTTGCTCAGCCGCGAAACCGAGCTCCTGAAGTTTTTGGGCGGGAATGGGGAACTCTTGTTTGCAATGCGGGCACACGGAACGGAGCAGGCGTTGCGCGACGATGGTATTGATGGAGGCGACGGCCAAAAAAGGCTCCAACCCCATGTTCATGAGGCGCATGAGCGTGCTCGGCGCATCGTTCGTGTGCAGGGTTGAGAGTACCAGGTGTCCGGTGAGCGCCGCCTGCACGGCGACTTCCATGGTTTCGTAATCGCGAATTTCCCCCACCAAAATGATGTCCGGGTCTTGCCGCAAGAGAGTTCTCAAAACGCTCGCAAAAGTAAGTCCCACATCTTTGTTAACTTGGACTTGGTTGACGCCCTCGAGATTGTATTCGACGGGATCTTCCACAGTTGAGATATTGTCTGAGACTTTATTCAGCGCTGCTAACGCAGAGTAGAGGGTTGTGGTTTTTCCGCTCCCGGTGGGTCCTGTCACGAGGACGAGTCCAGTTGACGCGAACACGCCTTTTTGAAATGCGGCCATTTGCTCGGGTTCAAAGCCTAGTTTTGCGAGATCCAGTTGTAGGCCGCTTTGATTGAGCATACGAAGCACAATTTTTTCGCCAAAAAGAGTCGGCATGGAGCTCACGCGAAAATCGATTTCGGTTCCACCACTTTTGAGTTTAATGCGGCCATCTTGTGGTACGCGGGATTCGGCGATGTCCATGCGAGACATGATTTTCAAGCGTGCCACCACGGCGCGTTTCATTTCAGCAGGGATTTGGACCACTTCTACCAGGGTGCCATCGACGCGCATGCGGACCCGAAAGCGTTTTTCGTAGGGCTCGACGTGAATGTCGCTCGCCATGCGACGAATGGCTTCGCTTAAAATTCCGTTGACGAGCGAGATGACGGGCATGTCATCTTCGGTGGTGCCGGGGTCAATATCGTGGACTTGAACGAGTTCAATTTGGACGCCCTCGTCAGCCGATTTTTTGAGGTCTTTTCGAATATTCTCGAGCGCGGCCCCGACAAACGAGGCGCCCCCGTAGTGTTTTGCCATTGCGTCATCAAAGGCGGAGAATGTCGTGAGGACGGCTTCGACGTTTCGTTTGGTGCGAAATTTAATGTCTTCTACTTTACTTAAGAACGTCGGGTCTGCTACGGCCACAATCAGCGTGTCGGTGCGCGCCTGGACGGGGATCATGTTGCATTTTCGGGCAAGGTCGGGTGGAATCAGGCGAATCACGTCCAGCGGGATTTCGAATTTCGAAAGATTCAGGCTCGGAATTCCAAATTTTTGGCCAAGATAGTGAAGGAGTTTGGATTCGGAGATCACCTTTTTTTCGATGAGGAATCGAATATAGCTCTTCCCGCTCTGAGCTGCGGTGGCGGCTTCAGTGAACTGGGGAGAGGTGATGATGCGCTCCTTGAGGAGGAGTTCAGCGAGTTGTTTTGACATGCACGATCCTTGTGCGTTCCTTCGTTCTTTAATTGTAGGGGGTGGTGACAAAAATTGTCAAGGGCGGTCTAGAGATCGGGTGCCCCAGTTAGCTAATTGGGGCAGGCGACAATTTTTTGTCGCGTGAGTAGAGCTGTAAACCCTCATCCTCTGCAGCTTTGAGTAAAATACAATCGACAAGGCTTAGGCCTTTACCAAAGAGTCTGTTTTTTTCGATGTAGGCAACGACACGATTAAAATCAAAGTCATCTAGCCGAGGAAAGAGGTCCAGGTCTTTCAAGTAAGCGTCGCGATTGCGAATGTTGCCCACTGCAAGCTCCCCCAAAACTGCCCAGTGCATAATCACGCGGTCAGTTTGAAGCAAATCAATCAGAATGGGGTCAGGTTTCTTCTCATGATCGATCCAGACTGATGTATCTACGATCACGCGCCTAGTGTCTGCGGCGTGCTTAGTCATCACTCAATTCCTGATCCAGTTCCTGATCTTTTTCTCGGCGGAACGTATGCACCCGGATCTTTTCCTCCTCGTGCAATTAGCCGTTGCGCAGCTTTGGCTCGAAGCAATTCTCTCAGTGCGAAGTTTACAACAGCAGTCTTTTCATGGATCCCGGTAACCTTCATTGCCTGCTCTATTGTCTCGTTATCTATGTTTAACGTGGTCTTAGCCATATGGCTAAAGATAGCAATTCAAGACATACGGAGCAATAATAAAGGGACATATCGAGCGGGTTATAATTACACTTCTTTTTGACCATATTTGGGTCCATTTAACCTTTCCTTTTGGCCACATGTTTGTCATAGTTCTAACTAACTATGAAACGAAGCTTGATCACCTATTTGAATAAATGGAAAGCCGAATCGCCTGGAAAAGGGCGAAAACCTCTGATTTTGCGAGGAGCTAGGCAAGTAGGAAAAACAACTCTTATTGAAAAGTGGGGTGAGCAGGCGTTTCGGAAAGTGATCTCGATTAATTTTGAGAGATCCTCTGAAATGCGCAAGATTTTTAAGGAGCCGGAGATTGGCACTCTCTTGCTTCTCTTGGAGACCCATCTTAAGCAGAAGATTGACCTCCATCAGGATCTTTTGTTTTTAGATGAAGTCCAGGCATGCCCCGAGGTTTTGGAGCGCTTACGATATTTTTATGAAGAAATTCCCCAACTCGCGCTGATTGCAACAGGGTCATTGTTGGATTTTGTTCTTAAGAAACATGATTTTTCAATGCCGGTGGGACGAGTGGAGTTCGCCTACCTCGGGCCTATGACGTATCGGGAGTTTTTGCTTGCACAAGATGAAGACCGAATCGTCCAGTTTCTCGATGAGTGGAAAGTGGGGCAGCCTTTTCCCGCCATGATCCACGAGAAATGTCTCGGTTATCTTAGAAAGTATTTTGTCATCGGAGGAATGCCCGAGGCCGTGCTGAGTTGGCAGCAGAGCGGATCCCTTCTTGATGTGCAGAAAATTCAGCAATCGTTGCTTTCTGCCTTTGAGGCGGATTTTGGAAAATACTCTTCGTTAGTGCAAGTGGAGCGACTGCAAAAACTGTTTGCAACACTTCCTCTAAAAATAGGCGGAAAAACGGTCTTCTCTAAAATTGATTCTCATGAACGCTCCCGAGATCTCTCGGCGGCACATGAGTTGCTGCGACTTGCGAGAGTGGTAACCCCCGTTTATCATAGTTCCTGTAACGGTGTGCCTTTGAGGGCCGAGGCTGATCTGAAATTCTTCAAAACGCTTTATCTTGATGTGGGGCTGGTTTCGCGAGCACTTAAGTTGGACTTCTCTGATGTCGCACATATCGAAGACCTCACGTTGGTGAATCAAGGAATGATCAGCGAGCAATTTGTAGGCCAAGAACTCCTGGCATCGCTTCCCACGTTTGAGCCGCCTGAACTTTTCTATTGGGCACGCGAGCAGAAGTCTTCTTCTGCGGAAGTTGATTATGTAATCCAACAAGGAGCCCGCATTGTCCCTATTGAGGTGAAATCCGGTAAAACGGGTCGACTCAAATCTCTGACGCTTTTTCTGCGAGAAAAGAAGAAGGCGTTGGGCGTTCGGCTCAACAGTGAGCCGCCCTCACGAGTTAAGACGCCCGATTTTGATTTGTTGTCGTTTCCGCTCTATATGGCGGCGTGGGTGAGAAATATCGTTCTGCCGTAGAACGTTCTTGTAGTGTAATCGTTCTATCGTAGAACGAAGCCCTGGGTATCTCTTACAATGTCCGACTATTGTAATCAAAAAGCCTGTATCGCGACAGGAGCGCGTGCGTCATCGCTTATGTGTTTGAAATTATGAATATTTTCATGATGCGCGAGGACGTTCAGCACGGCTTTTAAAACAAAGCCCCAACGCTACCTCAAAAATGGAAGCTTCTGTGAGCCTCTATCCAGTTTTCGGAATTGATCGGATTCGGTCAATCGTGCTTCATGAACTCTCTTTGCATCTCGTTGCCGGACCGGGACACCCCGAGGTAGTAGCCGATTTGAAAGACGAGCGGCATGTCTTTTAGGACGAGCGTTTCAGAGCGGGTGAATGAGGTGTCGGAGCTTGAATAATTAAACGAAGTCCATTGGAGCGGATAGAAGGCCAGCGAAAAATGCATGCCTGAGCGGTGCTGATAAGCCAGACCGAGTGGAGTGCTTAGGGTCAAAAGCCGCGAAGAAAACAACGCCGTCGCGCTTTTGTAGGAGTAAGGCGTGTAATCGACATTGAGTCCGATGAGCGGTGAGAGATTCCAGCCCGGAATAAATGCGGTGAATCCGCCATGAAACGTCGTCCAGGTCATCGCTAATTCGGCAGAAGATACGAGGCTTACGCTTGCGCCGCCGTAGAGGCGAAAATAGGGCCCGAATTGGTAGCCCAGAATGCCGCCGAACTCCCAATAGGGATCCTTAGCAAGGTTCTGCAGGGCTGAGGTGGTGAACGAAGAGATTTTTCGAGACGTAAAGAGGCTCACGCCAAAGCGAGCCCTCTCTCTATTCATGACCGAAAAAGAGTTTCCTTTGGATCCCGCATTTTCGTTTTCGCTGGAACTGAGCGGCTGGATCTTTGAATTTTTTGCGCCAATTTCGAGGCGGGAGACTTGGTCAGGAAGCCTGACGGCGCCTTCCCACGGCTTTTTTGGAAACGGCGTAATGTATTCTCGGGTTAACTTTACCCGAAGCCGTTTTCCGATGGCGAGGACACTAAATGCCGCAACTTTTTTGCCGTCCCTTTTTGCGAGGATCAAGGAGTCCACGGGAACAGTTTCGGCTACCTGCATTTCGAAGACGGAAGGATCCGGGGTGGGATCAAGAGCTAAGATTTGAGTTGTCGTGACTTGGGATTGGGAATCGGGGGCTGCGAGGGCGGTGGGGGCGAAGTTTACAGCGAGGATTATGGTGAAGAGTGTTTTCAGCATCGCGAGGTTCCAATGTACACTTTTTCGGGAATATTTCAAGTCACTGAAACCGCTTTAAATTGTGGTTTTCGCGCCCGACTAAACGGCATATGTGCGATCCCGCCATTTTTGTGTCTATCCTTTTGGGTTGAATTAGGTATATACTTAATCGAGTGCATAAATGATCTTTGAATGGGATAAGGGCAAAGCAGGTCAAAGAATGGACAAGAAATCACGCGGATCATCTCAGCGAGGCCGGCCAGCCGTAAAGAAAAGGCGCTCTACTACGGAGGAGATAGGTCTTGAAGAAGTAAAATCTCGGCTGGCCCGTAGAACAAAGGTGACGATACGAAAGCCGGGCGATGAGGTTACCGATTTTTCAGAGATTCCCGAGCTTACCGACTTTCAACTCAGGTCAATGAAACGTGTGGGTCCAGGTCGTCCGCCGTTTGGCGATGCCCCTCGCAAGATGATATCCATCAAACTCGACCAGCACCTGCTTTCCGATCTCAAACAAGAGGCGCTGAGGAGCGGCAAGCCTTATCAGAGTTTGATTCACGAGATTCTGCAAAAGCATTTCAAGCGTAAGGTGGCTTGAATGTCGAGTTCAGGGGAGGTACGCTCTTAAGAACCATGTGGTCGCGATCATTGGAATTTTGACAGCTGTTGCAATTCCGAACTATCAGAAGTTTCAAGCAAAGGCGCGGCAAACTGAGGCGAAGGTCGCGTTGGCAAGTCTTTACACGGCGGAGAAGTCGTTTTCTTCAGATAAAAGTTCTTTTTCAGCTTGTCTCCCCGCAGTTGGTTTTGGTGTAGAGACCAGCAGCAATCGATATTATACCGTGGGTTTTGATTCGAACGTGGTAAGTTCTTCATGCGGTAACGGTACACAGCCTTGTTATGCTGATGGGTTTAACCCGTTAAACACCACTGCTTGTGGGGCGGCTGGGACAGCCAAGTCTAGATTTGACGGCAATAAAGCAGTCTCGGGTGCGTCTCCGACCTACAATAATGTCGATCTCGATACGACGACTACCGCAGTTCAGGGAGTGATTTCAACAGGTTATTTTAGAGCAGCAGCAGGGGGCTTTATTGGGAGCACTTCATCTCGTGATCAGTGGACAATGGATCAAGATAAACTCTTGATTAATGTTCAGTCAGGAATCTAAGCCTCTAGTCGGGCAGTTAAATTCTACGCCGCTTTTCTCTTTTCGTAAGAGGGCCGCTATAATCACAGTCCTGATATCTCGTTGATCAAGGCCTTTGTGCTATCAATGGACCATTGGTCACGTATGGTACCACTGGAAATGCTACCTGTTGCCCAAACCCAAAACTGGGTTGAACTCGTGCTCCCGTATCTATTGGGGGAGGCACCTGTTTGTAAATCTGCACCGGTAGCGGCTGCACTACCCATTTTGTCCGTGGCATTGAAGTAATTAACACCGTTCCCATCAGCACAGGTAGATATTGTTCCTCCCCAGTTTCCATTTCCAAAGCATGTTTTGCCGCCACTAGGCCCACAGTTGGTGCCATCAAATGTAGCCAAAAATCCAACAGCATAGTATTTCTTCCCGGCTGCAGGACTAAATCCCGCAATATTTAGACACGATGTATAGGTGGATTGCTCACTATAGTATGATCTTTCTGCAGTGTACGCGGCACTAAGACTAATTTTCGCCTCAGTTTGCCGGGCCTTCGATTGAAACTTCTGGTAGTTCGGAATCGCCACGGCAGACAAGATGCCAATGATTGCGACGACGATCATGAGTTCAACAAGCGTGAATCCCTCTTGGGTTAAATCTCCTCCTGATGGTGAAAGACGAAGTCGGCTTAGTGAGCGATTCATTGAGCATTCTCGCACTTGAATCCGCCGAAGAAAAGCCCTGTCAATAGCCGGTTGAGTCATGAACACAATGCTCGCATACAAAAGAGCCAGTGTACAGAGCTAATAAAAAGCGAAGTCAGCTCAGGCGCTTAACCGAGCGTATGCCGGAATCCTGGTGTGGTCCAGCAGTTCGCAAACCTGACTTGAATTAGGGCTTCAAAAGCCCAACGCACCGCAAACAAAAAAACGTCGGAATCGGTGGACAACAGAAGACCCTGGACCTGTTGGGTCCGATGTTCTACGGCAGTTT